>JBLMXP010000207.1:0-16917 GCA_050257835.1 Planctomycetaceae bacterium
GGTCGCGCGCGGGGTCGAGATCGCGCATCACCCCGCCGGCGAGGTGATCCTTCGCCAGGGTGGCGACCCCGTCGACGGGCTCCACGTGGTCCGCAAGGGCGCCGTGGAGCTCGTGGACGAAGGCAGGGTGATCGACCTCCTCGGCGAAGGCGAGACCTTCGGGCAGTTCTCGCTCCTCGCGCACGGATCGCCGTCGCTCACGGTTCGGGCGCACGAGGACACGCTCGTGTACGTCCTGCCGGAGCCGCTGGCCTCCGAGGTCCTGGAGAGCGGCGCCGGGCTCACGTTCGTCGTGGGCTCGCACCGGCGGCGGCTCCGCGCGGCCGCCGACGGCGCGCGGACCGACCTCGGCGACGCCCGCTACCGCCCGGTCGGTTCGCTGCTCCGGCGCGCCCCGGTCACGGTCGACCCGCGGGCCACGATCGCCGAGGCGGCGCGGCGGATGTCCGACGAGCGCGTGTCGTCGCTCCTGCTCGCGATGCCCGACGGGCTCGCGATCGTGACCGACCGGGACCTGCGCACGAAGGTCGTGGCCGGCGGGGTGGCGCCCGAGCGACCCGTGCTCGACATCGCCACCCGGCCGGTGCGCACGATCGACGCGGGGGCGCTCGCCGGCGACGCCCTGACGGAGATGGTCGCGAGCGGGGTGCACCACCTGCCCGTGCTCGAGCACGGCAGGGTCGTCGGGGTGGTCACCGACACCGACCTGATGGGCCTGGGACGCCATACCCCGTTCTCGATCAAGAGCGCGATCGCCCGCGCACGCTCGCGCGAGGACGTGACCGCGGCCGCCGGGGAGCTGCCGGAGGTCGTCGCCGCGTTGGTGGAGACCCACGCGGATCCGGTGGACGTGAGCCGTGTGATCGCGCTGGTGATCGACGCCGTCACCGAACGCCTCGTCGACCTCGGCATCGCCGACCTCGGCGACCCGCCGGCGCCGTTCGCGTGGCTCGCGCTGGGGAGCGGCGCCCGGCACGAGCAGGCGCTCGGGACCGACCAGGACCACGCGCTCGCCTACGGGGCAGGCGCGGCCGAGGCGGTCGAGCCCTACTTCGCGGCGCTCGCCGTGTTCGTGACCGACGGGCTCGCGGACGCCGGCGTCCCGCGCTGCCGCGGCGACGCGATGGCGGTCCACCCCACGATGCGCCGCTCGCTCGAGGAGTGGGACGCGCGGTTCCGCGGCTGGATGGACCAGCCCGACGTCGACGCGAGCATCCTGTCCTCGATCGGGTTCGACTTCCGCCGCCAGGCGGGCACGTTGGAGGCCGAGCCGGTGCTCGACGCGGCGGTCGCGGCCGCGCGCGGGCACCCGGCGTTCCTCAAGATGCTCGGACGCCGCGCACTTGCGCTCAGGCCCCCCACCGGGTTCGTGCGCGACCTCGTCGTGCAGAGCCACGGCGAGCACGCCGGCCGCCTCGACGTCAAGCACGGCGGCATCACGATCGTGACGAACCTGGCGCGCGCCTGGGGGATCGCGGCGGGCACGACCGAGAAAGGGACGCTGCCGCGGCTGGACGCCGCGGTCGCCGCGGGCGAGCTCGACGGGTCGCTCGCCACCGAGCTCGCGCAGGCGTTCCACTTCCTGTGGGACGTGCGCCTGCAGCACCAGGCCGCGCAGGTCCGCGCCGGCGCGCCCGCCGACGACTTCGTCGACCCGGCGGCGCTGGGCGCGTTCCAGCGCAGCGGACTGAAGGAGGCGTTCCGCGTCGTGCGGACGGCGCAGCGCCTGCTGGCGAGCCAGCTCGGCGTCGACCTGCGCTAGTCGAGCTCGATCCCGACCGCGTGGAACCCGCCGTCGACGTGGATCAGCTCGCCTGTGATCCCGCGCGACAGGTCCGAGAGCAGGAACGCGACGACGTCGCCCACGGGCGAGGCATCCTCCACGTCCCAGCCCAGCGGCGCCCTGGCGCTCCACCGATCGGTGATCCCGTCGAACCCGGGGATCCCCTTGCCGGCCATCGTCCGCAGCGGCCCGGCGCTCACGGTGTTCACGCGGATCCCCTTCGGGCCGAGGTCGCGCGCGAGGTAGCGGCTCACCGACTCGAGCCCGGCCTTGGCCACGCCCATCCAGTCGTAGACGGGCCAGGCGACCGTGGCGTCGAAGTCCAGGGAGACCACCGAGGCACGGCCCGCGGCCTCGAGCAAGGGTTGGAGCCCCACCGCGAGCGCCTTCAACGAGAACGCGCTCGTCTGCACGGCGGTCGCGACGCTCTCCCACGGCGTGGAGAGGAAGTTCCCCCCGAGCGCGTCCTGGGGCGCGAACGCGATCGCGTGCAGGAAGCCGTCGAGCCGGCCCCAGCGGGCCTCGAGCTCTTCGCGCACCGCCGCGATCTGAGCGTCGTCGTTCGCGTCCATCTCCAGCACGTCGGGCGTCTCGGGCAGGCGCTTGGCGACCTTCTGGGTGATGCTCACCGTCCGCCCGAAGTTCGTCAGGACGATCTCGGCGCCCTGCTCTTGTGCCGCCTTCGCCGCCGAGAACGCGATCGACGACTGCGTGAGCACCCCCGTGACCAGCAGCTTCTTCCCCTCCAGCAGCACGTCCACCCCTCTCAGGAACCCGCGTTGACGATCTCGATGTTCACCTTTCCCTGGTCGTCGGCCTGCGTGACGCGGATCGTCCAGGTCGAACCCTCGCCCGTCGCGGTGCAGTCGAAGCTCTCGCCCTGCTGCACCTTGATCCCCTCCGGACACGAGACCTGGCTCACCTTGGGCCCACCTCGGTCGGCCAGGATCTGCTGGATCTGGGCCTCGAGCCCCTTGGTGTCGAGCGTGCGCGTGCAGCCCACGGCGACGAGCGCCAGCAGGCAAGCGCCGATCACGCGTGCGCGCACCGTTCCTCCCGGGGTCGAGATCGGGGTCGAGGTCGGGCCGAGCGTAGCGGCGGCCATCCGACACGGTCAACGAGCGCCGCGCGCCGCGTACCATCCCCCGGATGGATCTCGGCATCACGGACAAGGTCGCGCTCGTCACCGCCTCGTCGAAAGGGCTGGGGCGCGGCGCGGCGCTCGCCTTGTCCGCCGAGGGCTGCAAGGTCGTGATCTGCGGTCGCGACCCCGACGCGCTCGCGCTCGCCGCCGCCGACATGCCGGGCGACGTCTTGGCCCTCCCGATCGACGTGACCGAGCCCGACGCCCCCGCACGGCTCGTCGAGGCGACCGTCGGACGCTTCGGCGGGCTCGACATCCTCGTCGCCAACGCCGGGGGCCCGCCCCAGGTTCGAGCCCTCGACGTGACCGAGGAGGGGATGCAGGCCGCGCTGAACGCGAACATGCTGACCTCGATCCGGCTCGTGCAGCACGCCGTGCCGCACATGCGCTCGGCGGGGTGGGGCCGGATCGCGCTGATCACGTCGAGCGCCGTCAAGCAGCCGATCGCGAACCTCGCCTACTCGAACGCCACGCGCACCGGCCTGTGGGGCTGGGCCAAGACCGCGTCGCAGGAGCTCGCGGGCGAGGGGATCACGCTGAACGCGCTCTGCCCCGGCCTGCACGCGACCGACCGCGTGCTCGAGCTGGGGAGCCAGGGTCGCCTGGGCGACCCCGAGGACTTCGGCCGCGTGGTCGCCTTCCTGTGCTCGGAGCCCGCCGGGTTCGTCTCAGGGGTCGCGCTGCTCGTCGACGGCGCCGCTACCCTTGGCCTGCTCTGAGCGGAGGGAGATGCGGTGAGCGACGAGCGCGTGCGTGCGCTGAGCGACCGGTTCTGGGAGCGGTTCCTCGAGCTGTCGCCGGTGATGGGGACGATGATCGGCGACGAGCGCTTCGACGACCGTCTGCCGGACCTCACGCAGGAGGGCCGCGCGCGGGAGGACGACCTGTACCGCGGCACCCAGGCCGCGCTCGCCGCGATCGACCGAGACGCGCTCGAGGCGCCGGACGCCGTGGAGGCCGACGTGCTCGACGCCGTCTGCGCCCGGCAGCTCGCGGCGCTCGAGCAACGGACCGACCGGTTCGAGATCGCCAACCACATGCACGGCGCGGGGACGCTGCTCGGGACGGTGGCCTCGATCCAGCGGGCCGACACGCCGGAGCGCCTCGAGGCCTACGAGGCACGGCTGCGCGCGTTCCCCGCCTTCCTCGAGGGGGCGGCCGAGATCGCGCGCGAAGCGGTGGCGACCGGGGTCGTCGCTCCGCGGGTGGTCGTGGAACGCGCCGCCGCCCAGCTCGAGCGGATCCTGGCGCTCGCGCCCGAGGACTCCCCCGCGATGCTCCCGGTCGGCGAGGACCCGACGGAGCGCGAGCGGATCGCCGGGGTCGTGCGCGAGGTCGTCGCGCCGGCGCACGCGCGGTTCCTCGAGGTGCTCCGCGACGCGTACCTGCCGGCCGCCACCGAGACGATCGGCGTGACCGCGCTCCCGGGCGGCGACGGTCTCTACGCGGCGGAGATCCTCGGCTGGACCTCGCTCCCGCTCGACCCGCGCGACGTGCACGCCCTCGGCGACGAGCGCTTCGACCAGATCCAGGCCGAGCGGTTCGAGGTCGCCGCCCGTCTGGGGTACGCGAGCCCGGCCGAGGCGATCGCTGCCCGCACCGCGCGCGGCGAGAACACGCCCGAGAGCCCCGAGGCCCTGGTCGCGCTCGCGGAGGACCAGGTCCGCAGGAGCTGGGAGGCGGCCCCGGGCTTCTTCGGCCGGCTGCCGAGCGCGAACTGCGTCGTGCGCCGCGTGGAGGAGTTCCGCGAAGCCGACGAGGCGTTCGCCTTCTACAACCCGCCGACCGAAGACGGGTCGCGGCCGGGGACCTACTACATCAACGCCTACGACCTGCGGGACCGGGCGCTGCACCACGTCGCGAGCGTCACCTACCACGAGGCGAACCCCGGGCACCACTTCCAATTGGCGCTCGAGCGCGAGCTCCCGGACCTGTCCAACGTCCGGCGCTACGGAGGGTTCCTGGCGTCCTCCGCGTACGCGGAGGGCTGGGGGCTCTACTCGGAGCGGCTCGCCGACGAGATGGGCCTGTACCTCGACGACTGGGAGCGCCTGGGGATGCTCGACAACCAGGCGCACCGCGCGGCGCGGCTGATCACCGACACCGGGATCCACGCCCTGGGCTGGACCCGCGAGCGGGCGGTCGAGAAGCTCGAGGAGGGCGGCCAGACGCACACGGACTCGGTGATCGAGGTCGACCGCTACATCGGGATGCCCGCGCAGGCGCTCTGCTACATGATCGGGATGATCGAGATCGAGAAGGCCCGCGAGGCGACGGCCGCGGCTCAAGGCCCGGCGTTCTCGCTCAAGGACTTCCACGACCGCGTGCTCGGGCTCGGCGAGCTCCCGCTCCCCTCCTTCCGCCGGCAGTTCGGTACCGCCTGACCCGGGCCTGCGGGGCCCGGCGGCCGGCTCGGGCTAGGCTCCGCGTATCCGACCCCGGAGGTGGAGCGATGCAGGCTGAGATCACGGCGGGTCCCGCGTTCGCGTTCGGCACCGTGGCGATCGGGCCGGGCGCGGAGGTGAAGGTCGAGGCCGGCGCGATGGCCGCGATGACCGGCGACGTCACGATCGAGACGAAAGCCACAGGTGGGCTGATCGGCGGGCTGAAGCGCTCGGTGCTCGGCGGCGAGAGCTTCTTCATCAACACGTTCCGCTCGCAGGCCGGCGGGCACGTCGCGGTCGCGGCGAAGCTCCCCGGCGACATGCGCCTGCTCCCGCTCACCGGCACGACCTGGTTCGTCCAGTCGGGCTCGTGGATCGCCTCGGACCCGAGCGTCGAGGTCGACACGAAGTGGGGCGGCGCGAAGACCTTCTTCGGCGGCGAGGGCCTGTTCCTGCTCAAGTGCTCGGGGACGGGCGACGTCCTCGTCTCGAGCTACGGCGCGATCGTCGAGCGGCAGATCGCGCCCGGCGAGAGCTACGTGATCGATACCGGCCACGTCGTGGCGTTCCCCGAGGGGATGCAGTACGGCGTGGAGAAGGCCGGGTCGTGGAAGTCGACGATCTTCGGCGCCGAGGGGCTGGTCGTGCGGTTCCAGGGCCCCGGTAGCGTGTGGCTGCAGACCCGCAGCCCCCAGGACCTGATCGGCTGGCTCTCGGCGCACATGCCGGGCGACCGCTCCTAGGTCAGGCGGCGGAGGCCCGCCAGGCGTCGCGGAGCTTCACCCGCGCTCCCGTGCGCAGCACGGCCCCCGAGTAGAGCCGGGCCGACAGCGGCACGAGCAGCACGGTGCTCCCGACGAGCAGGGCGACCGCCAGCGCGATCTGCCAGCCCGGCGCCGCGCCGAGCACGATCCGCACCGGCATCGCGAGCGCCGAGGAGGTCGGCAGGATCGACGCGACCGTCACGAGCAGGCCGTTGGGATCCTGCAACGCGCCCACCGAGATGAAGAACGACACCAAGATCGTGAGGTTGATCGGCACGATCACGTTCTGCAGCTCCTCCATCCGAGTCACGAGCGACCCCGCCGCCGCGAACAGGGACGCGTAGAACGCGAACCCGAGCAGGAACCACCCGAAGTCGAGGAACGCGGCGTCGATCGCGCTCCCGGGCACCTCGATCGCATGCGTCACCGTGGCGAGCCCGATCGCGAAGCCCGCGATCACCACCATCTGTCCGAGCCCGAGCAGGCCGATCCCCACGATCTTGCCGGCGAGCAGCTGCTTGGGCCGGATCGCCGACAGCAGCATCTCCACGACCCGGGAGGCCTTCTCCTCGATCACGCCGCTCGCCACCCAGATGCCGTAGCCGAACAGCTGCCCGTAGAGCAGGATCACCCCGATGAACGCGATCTCGGCGTTCGCCGTGCGATCCTGCGCGCCCTGCCGCAGCACGGCGACCGGCACGGGGGACGGGTCGCTCGCCGGGGCGCGCGCCGCGTCCGGGACGTGGTAGCGGTCCAGCAGCTGCTGCAGGGCGACGTCGCGAGCGCCTCCCTCCACGAGCTGGATGAGGTTCTCGTTGACGGCGGTGTCGCCGATCAACTGGCCGTTCACGAGCGCCGCGTCGACGGTGCCGGCACGCACCGCCCCCTCCGCCGCTGCGGGGTCCGCGAACGACCGGACGCGCACCTGCACCTGCGCCTGCTGCCCGAGCCGCGCGGCCGCGTCGGCCACCGTGGTGGCGCCGACCACGCCGAGATCGAACGAGGGCGCCCCCCCGCCGCCCCCGTAGGCCCGCGCGAGCACGAGGATCGAGATGACCGTGACGTTCAGCAGCGTCGAGATCAGGAAGCTCCGTTCGCGCAGACGCACCCAGAAGTCGCGCCGCGCCACCAGACGCCAGGTGCCGCGATCGGTCGGCGCGGCGCTCATGCCGGGGTCTCCTCCGCGACGACTTCCCGGAACAGCTCCTGCAGCGAAGGCCGCACCGGCCCGAACCGCACGACGTCGCCTTCGGCGCGTGCGAGGTCGAGCAGGCGTTGCGGGTCGACCTCGCCGCCCAGCTCGAGCACGAGCGGGTCGGCGGCGCCGTCGGCGGCGCGCACGCCGGGCAGCACCGACCACCACCGGTCGGGCGCGCCGCGGACGGACACCTCCCAGAGGTTCCGCATCCGCTGGGCGCGGAGCTCCTCGATCGTGCCGCGCGCGACGACCCGCCCGTGGTCGATCAGCACGACCTCGTCGCACAGGCGCTCGACGAGGTCGAGCTGGTGGCTCGAGAACACGACGCCCACGCCGCGCTCGCGCGCCTGGCGCGCGAGCACGCCGGCCAGCAGGTCGACCCCCACCGGGTCCAGGCCCGAGAACGGCTCGTCCAGCACGAGCAGGTCGGGATCGTGCACGAGCGCGGCCGCGAGCTGCACCCGCTGCTGGTTGCCGAGCGAGAGCGCCTCGATCCGGTCCTTCGGGCCGCCCACCACCTCCAGGACCTCCAGCAGCTCGCTCGCGCGACGCTCGGCGTCGGCCCGCGCCGTGCCGTGCAGCCGCGCCAGGTACACGAGCTGCTCGAGGACGCGCATCTTGGGGTAGAGGCCGCGCTCCTCGGGCATGTAGCCGAACCGGCGGCGCCCCACCTCGTCGACGTCGCGGCCACCCCAGCGCACCTTGCCGGCGTCGGCCTCGAGCACGCCGAGGGCGATCCGCATCGTGGTGGTCTTGCCCGAGCCGTTGCGCCCGACGAACCCGACGATCCGGCCCTCGGCCACCTCGAAGGACACGCCGTCGAGCGCGACGACGTCGTCGAAGCGGCGGCGGAGGTCGATCAGCTCGAGCACGGGATCGTCATCGGCGGGAGGCCATCGCAGCTTAGGCCACGTGGGTCGGGCCCGGGCGACGGACCGCCGTTACGCAGCGTCGACCGCGTCGGAGACGCCGACCGCGTGGCCGATCCACTCGTCGCGCTCGACCGCGTCCAGCAGCGCGTCGGCGAGGTCGAACCGGCTGATCTGCCACTCGGGCGCGCGGGCGTCGACCACCGCGGTGTACGCGCCGTCGCCCGAACGGTCGTCGATCCCGGCGGGCGCGAGCGCCGTCCATGCCAGGGACGAAGCCCGCAGGGCCGAGAGGTTGCGCAGGTGCTCCTCGCGCACGTGCGCGAACTCGGGACGCGTCTTGGACAGGAACACGCCCACCTGCGAAACGATCGCGATCCTCCGCACGCCCGCCCGCTCGGCTCCGGCGATCACGCCGGCCGTCGCGTCGGACAGCTCGGTGGTGTCGGGGGTGCGCGCCCCGAGCGCGCTGATCACGGCGTCGGCTCCTCTGATCACCTCGAGGACGGCGTCGGGATCGGTCGCGTCACCGAGCACCCGGGTGAGGCCTTCGCCCTCGGGGAGCCGCTCGAGCGACCGTGTCAGCGCCACCACCTCGACGTCGCGCTGCTCGGCCCGCTCGAGCACCGCAGAGCCCGTCCGTCCCGTCGCCCCGAAGACCGCGATCCGCATCCTTCCCCCTCCCGTTGCAGGGCCCGACGATAGCGCGGCGCGTCAGGCGGCAGCGTCCCGGGACGGCTCCTCGCTCCGCAGGGCCACCGCCAGCACGTCGCGGACGTCGTTCGCCACGTGGAAGGTCATCTGCTCGCGGACCTGCTCGGGCACGTCGTCGAGGTCGCCTTCGTTGCGCGCGGGCAGGACGACCTCGGTGAGGCCGGCCCGGTGGGCCGCCAGCACCTTCTGCTTGACGCCCCCGATCGGCAGGACCCGCCCCTGGAGCGTGACCTCGCCGGTCATCCCCACGGTCGGGCGCACGGGCGCGCCGGTCAACAGCGACACCAACGCGGTCGTCATCGTGACCCCCGCGCTCGGACCGTCCTTCGGGACCGCGCCCGCTGGCACGTGCACGTGGAAGCGACCATGCAGGCGCGCCGGGTCGATCCCCAGCTCCGCCGCGTGCGAGCGCACGTACGACAGCGCGATCTGCGCCGACTCCTTCATGACGTCGCCGAGCTGACCGGTGAGGGTCAGGGCGTCACCCTCGGCGTCGGCCTCCCGGGTCGCCTCCACGAACAGGACGTCGCCGCCGGTGCCCGTGACCGCCAACCCGGTGGCCACGCCCGGCACCGCCGTGCGCTCGGCCGCTTCGAAGAAGAACTTCGGGCGGCCGAGGTAGGCGCGGACGTCGCCTGCGTCGATCGTGACCGGCGTCGTCGCGTCGCCGGCGGCGAGCTTCGTCGCCACCTTGCGCAGCGCCTTGCCGAGCTCGCGCTCGAGGTTGCGCACCCCGGCCTCGCGCGTGTGGTCCACCACGACCGCACGGAGGGCGTCGTCGGTCACCACGACCTCGTCGGGCCGCAGGCCGTTGCGCTCGACCTGCCGCGGGAGCAGGTGGTGCCGAGCGATCGCGACCTTCTCGTCCTCGGTGTAGCCGTCGAGCCGGATCACCTCCATCCGGTCGAGCAGAGGACCGGGGATCGTCTCGGCGACGTTGCCCGTGGCGATGAACAGCACCTCCGACAGGTCGAGGTCGACGTCGAGGTAGTGGTCGCGGAACGTGTGGTTCTGCGCCGGGTCGAGCACCTCGAGCAGGGCGCTCGAGGGATCGCCGCGCCAGTCCGCGCCGACCTTGTCGATCTCGTCGAGCATCATGACCGGGTTCTTCGTCCCGGCGTCCTTGAGCGCGCGCACGATCCGGCCTGGCAGCGCGCCGACGTAGGTCCGACGGTGCCCGCGGATCTCGGCCTCATCGTGCGTACCCCCGAGGGCAACGCGGACGAATCGACGCCCCAGGGCGCGGGCCACGGACTCGCCGAGCGAGGTCTTGCCGACGCCGGGGGGCCCGATCAGCGTGAGGATCGCGCCGGAGCCGCGGCCGGTGGCCTCGCCGAGCCCGCGCTCCTGGCGGAGCTTGCGCACGGCCAGGTACTCGAGGATCCGCTCCTTCACGTCCTGCAGGCCCTCGTGGTCCTCGTCGAGGATCCGGCGCGCCTGCGAGATCTCGAGGTTGTCGTCGGTCCGGACGTTCCACGGCACCTCGAGCAGCCAGTCGAGGTAGGTGCGGATCCAGCCGTACTCGGGCGACTGCTCGGAGGTGCGCTCGAGCCTGCCGAGCTCGCGCTCGGCCTGCGCGCGTACGTCGTCGGGCATCCCAGCCTCGGCGATCCTGGCGCGCAGCTGCTCGGCGACGTCCTCCTCGGAGCCCTCGCCGAGCTCCTTGCGGATCGCCTGGAGCTGCTCGCGGAGGATCACCTCGCGCTGCCGCTGCTCGAGGCTCTCGCCGACCTCGCTGCGGATCTTCTGCTTCAGCTCG
The DNA here is from genome assembly GCA_050257835.1 of Planctomycetaceae bacterium. Classification (GTDB taxonomy): domain Bacteria; phylum Actinomycetota; class UBA4738; order UBA4738; family HRBIN12; genus AC-51. The sequence goes on from JBLMXP010000207.1 coordinate 10,616, forward strand.
ACCTCGGCCAGTGTGTCCTTCGCCCAGGCGAGGACCTTCTCGAGGCGCTGCTCGACGTCGACCGTCTCGAGCACCTCGACCTTCCGTTCGAACGACAGGTCGGGCGAGTAGCCGGACGTGTCGGCGATCTGGCCCGGGTCATCGATCCCGCGCAGGAACTCGGCGACGGCGGGCACGCCGCGCGCCTCGACGATCGACTCGACCGTCACGCGGTACTCGCGGGCGAGGTCGCGGGCGCGCGCGCTGGGCGCGGTCTCGATCACCGGCTCGACCTGGATCCAGGTGGCGGCGCCGGTCCCGGGCACGCCGACCCCGAGGACGGCGCGGCGCAGGCCGCGGATCACGAGCGCCTCCTGGCCGCTCCGGAGCTGACCGACGTCCTCGATCGCGGCGATCGTGCCCACGTTCGCGTAGGCGCCGTCGACGCGCGGCACGAGCAGCAGGAGCCGCTCCTCGCCACCCGAGGCGGCGTCGACGGCGGCTCGGGCCTCGTCGGTTTCCAGGGTGAGGGTGACGACCATGCCGGGCAGGACGACGCCGGTGGTCAGGGGAAGCAGGGGCAGCGCGAGGGTGTCGAGGTCGCTCATGGGTTCCTTCAGCTCCGCGTGGTGAGGTTGCAGGTGCAAGAACGGCCGATGCAGGGCAGGTATTCCCGGGACGTAATCCAGATTACAGCTAAGCACGGCCTCGCCGGACGTCGTTGGCGCGGGACCCGGTAGTCTGGACCGTTCATGGACGCGATCATCCGGACCGAGCAGATCCAGAAGCGCTTCGGTGAGGTCGAAGCGCTCAAAGGCGTCGACCTCGAGGTGGAGCGGGGCACGGTGTTCGGGCTGTTGGGGCCCAACGGCGCCGGCAAGACCACGGCCGTTCGGATCCTCACCACGCTGCTACTCCCCGACACCGGGCGCGCCGAGGTGGCCGGTCTGGACGTCGTCCGCGACGCGGAAGCGCTCCGCTCGAGGATCGGCCTGGCCGGCCAGTACGCGGCGGTCGACCCGAACCTGACCGGCCTCGAGAACCTCGAGATGGTCGGACGCCTCTACCACCTGCCGAAGGCGGAGGCCCGTCGGCGAGCCACCGAGGTCTTGGAGCGGTTCGGGCTCCACGACGCCGCGAACCGGACCGCACGCACCTACTCCGGTGGCATGCGACGCCGCCTGGACCTCGGCGCCTCGCTCGTCGCGCGTCCCCTCGTGCTGTTCCTCGACGAGCCCACCACCGGGCTGGACCCTCGGAGCCGCCTCGACCTGTGGGAGATGATCCGCGAGCTGCGGGCCGACGGCATCACGGTGCTGCTCACCACCCAGTACCTCGAGGAGGCCGACAACCTGACCGACCGGATCGCCGTGATCGACCTCGGCCGCGTGATCGCCGAAGGGACATCGAGCGAACTCAAGGACAAGATCGGCGGCGAGGTCCTCGAGGTCCACGTCGAGGACAAGACGCGCACCGCCGACGCCGCCAAGACCCTCGACGACCTCGGGACCGGCGAGCACACGGTCGATCTCGAGAGTGGCCTCGTGCGGGTCCAGGCTGGCAAAGACGGCACCTCCGTGGTGTTCGAGGCGGTCCGCCGACTCGACGCCGCCGACATCTGGATCGCGGACATCGCCCTGCACAAGCCCACGCTCGACGACGTGTTCCTCACCCTCACCGGACACGCGGCCGAGCAGGAGACAGACGAAGAGGCGCCGGCGCCGGCGGGTCGTCGCGGGAGGAAGGGACGATGAGCGCAACCACCACCACCAGTCCGGCGACGCACATCTCGGTCACCGACCGGGTGTCGTGGGCGCTCGCGGACGGGTTCGTGGTCGCCCGCCGGAACCTGCTGCAGTTCACGCGGGTCCCGACGCTGCTGATCTTCTCGATCGTGCAGCCGATCATGTTCGTGCTGCTGTTCCGCTTCGTGTTCGGTGGCGCTACCAGGGGTCTGGCGGGCATCTCCTACGTGAACTACCTGCTCCCGGGCATCTTCGTACAGACCGCGATCTTCGGGTCCACGCAGACCGGCATCGGCCTGGCCGAGGACCTCAAGTCCGGGCTGATCGACCGGTTCCGTTCGCTGCCGATGTCGCGGTCGGGGGTGCTTGCCGGCCGCACCACGGCCGACCTCGTGCGGAACTTCATCGTGGTGAGCCTGATGATCGCGATCGGGTACCTCGTGGGCTTCTCGTTCCAGAACGGCTTGCTCGCGGCTATCGCCGCCGTGCTGCTGGTCCTCGCGATCGGTTTCGCGTTCTCGTGGGTCTCGGCCACGATCGGGCTCGCGATCAAGGACGTCGAGTCGGTCCAGGCCGCGAGCTTCACATGGATCTTCCCGCTCACGTTCATCAGCTCGGTCTTCGTCGCGGTCCCCACGATGGCGTCGTTCCTGCAACCGATCGCACGGAACAACCCGATCACGATCTGGGCGAACACGGTCCGGACCCTCACGATGGGCACGCGGTACCTCGATTACCTCGCGCATCAGCCCATCCCCGTGATCGAGACGCTGCCGGGACTGCTCTTGAAGTCCGCGATCTGGATCGTGGCGATCCTGGCGATCTTCGTGCCCTTGTCGATCCGCCTGTACCGGAAACTGGACTGAGCAGGAACAACCGGCGCCGCGCGCCGGTTGGAACCGAGTCGGCGCTCGCCGCCGAGCACCATCGATCCGCGCGTCGGGAGGGGGCGCGGACCAACGAAGGAAGGAGCGCCCGTGCTGGGCTTCGAAGGAGAGAACGCTCGCGAGAAGGTCATCGTCCTGCTGACGATGTGCTTCGCCTTAGCGATGGTGATGCTCGACAACACCGTCGTGAACGTGGCCCTTCCGAGCATCAACGACGAGCTCAAGGCGGGGGTCTCGGGGCTCCAGTGGATCGTCGACGGCTACGTCCTCGCGTTCGCATCGCTCCTGCTCACGGGCGGGATCCTCGGCGACAAGTACGGCCGCAAGCGGATGTTCCTCCTGGGGCTCGCGGTCTTCACGATCGCATCGGTCGGATGCGGTGTGTCGGCGAACACCACGCAGCTGGTCGCGTTCCGGTTCCTTCAGGGGATCGGCGGAGCCTTGCTGATGCCGGGCACGCTCTCGATCATCACGGTCACGTTCCCGCCCCGCGAGCGCGCGAAGGCCATCGGTCTTTGGGCGGGCGTCTCGGGCCTCGCGCTGGCGCTCGGACCGACCCTGGGCGGCTACCTCGTCGAGCACGTCGGATGGCAATCGGTGTTCTTCATCAACCTGCCGATCGGAGTGACCGCGTTCTTCGTGGCGATGACCACCGTGACCGAGTCGCGTTCCGACCAGGCCCGCTACCTCGACATCCCCGGCCTGATCCTCGGAACCGGCGCGCTGTTCTCGGCGACGTACGGCCTGATCGAGGCGAACCAGAAGGGCTGGAGCGACCCGGCGATCTACGGGTCGCTGATCCTCGGCGCCGTGCTGCTCGTCGCGTTCCTCGTGTGGGAGCGTCACGCGGAGCACCCGATGATGCCGCTGGAGTTCTTCCGGATCCCCGCCTTCTCGGCGGGCAACACGGTGGCGTTCGCGATCTCGCTCGGGATGTTCGCGACGTTCTTCTTCCTGTCGCTGTACATGCAGAGCGTCCACGGCTACTCGCCGTTCGACGCCGGCTTACGGTTCCTCCCCCTGACGGTCGCGATCATCGTGACGGCGCCCCTCGCGGGACGGTACGCGTCGCGTCACGGATCGCGAGCACCGATGACCTACGGACTGATCCTCGCCGGCGGCGGGCTGCTCCTCCTCGGTATCACCCTGCAGGCGGAGAGCTCGTATTGGCGCATGCTTCCGATCTTCGTGGTGATGGGTCACGGGATGGGCGCCACGATGGCGCCGATGACCGCCGCCGTGATGAACTCGGTCGGGCCGCAGCGGGCGGGTCTCGGCTCCGCGATGACGAACACGAGTCGCGAGGTGGGCGGCGTGCTCGGGATCGCCGTCCTCGGCACGATCCTCACCGCACACGTGAAGAGCGCGTTCGCACCGGCGGTCGCTGCGCTCGGGCTCACGGCCGGGCAGCTGCAGGCCGTCGGCCAGGCCGCCGCGCTCGGCGACCTGTCTCCGCACGCGCTGCAGGCCGCTCACCTGACGGCGGCCCAGCAGACCGGTGTCCAGCAAGCCTTCGCCCTCTCGTTCATGGACGGGTTCCACGTGGCGCTCGTCACCGGCGGGCTCGTCCTGCTGATCGCGGCGATCGTGGCGAACCGGTTCATCCCGGGCCGCACCGAGGTGGCGGCGATCCACGCGGGCGAGGAAGCCTTCGCGATGGCGCACTGAGCGCACGCGCTCAGCCGGCCACGGCGGCCGTGTACACGTCGAACTTCGAGAGCGTGCCGTCGGGGTTGTCCCCGGTGCTGTTCGAGTTGTCGGCCCAGGCCGGGTGCGCGACCCCGTCGTAGAACGCGAGTCCCGAGTAGTCGCCGTAGTCGACCTGGTTGCGCGCGTCGGCGGCGTTGGACGCCCCCTGGCTCACCATCAGCGGCGTCGACCACGTCGCGCCGCCGTCGGCGCTGAACGCGATCGCGTACGTCGCGTCGGTGTTGACCTCGCCGTCGGTGTCGTAGGGAGGGCCGCCGCCCGTGTCGAGGCTCGCGTCGTGGAACGAGACCGCCACGTCCCCGGTGGTCGGGTCGAGCGCGATCTTGGGCAGGAACTGGCTCCTGGGCTCCTGCTCGACCCGCGCCGGCGTGGTCCAGGTCCCCCCGTCGTCGTCGGAGGTCATCACCCACACGTCCGTGTCGTTGCTCTGATCCGGGCGCTCGTCCGTGTACATCAGGTAGAGGCGGCCCGCGTAGGGACCGCCGCTCGTGTCCCACGCGAGGCCAGCCTCCGCGTCGATCGTGCGCTTGCGCTGCGCCGGGATCGCCTCGAACAGCGAGACGCGCGTCCGCGCCACGATCTTGCCGGCGGAGAACGTCTTCGGCCCGAGTCCGTCGCGGTCGATGTTGGTCCGCAGCACCGACCGCGGCGGGCGCGTGTTCGGCACGTTGCGCTGGCAGACCTGGAGCACCTGGCCCGACGGGCCGATCGAGATGTCGCCGAACGTGCAGTTCTTCGTATGCGGGACGTCGTGGACCTTCTTGAACGGGCTCGTGTCACCCAGACCCCGGATCCGCGCCCCGACGGCCTGCAGCACTCCCTGCTGGCTCCAGATCGCCCACAGCATCCGGTGCCCGGTGGTGAGCGTCGGCTGGTCGAGGCCGCCGCCACGCTCGGTCTCCCGCGCGGGGACCGTCGCCGCGGCGCGCACCCTGAGCGCCGGCGCCGGCGGCGCGAGGTCCTCGAAGAGGCTCCAGTGGTCGCCCCCGTCGACGCTCGTCACGACCGTGAGCACGGTGGGGACGCTTCGACCTTCGTAGCCGAGCCACCCGAGGTAGAGGTTGCCGCTCGCGTCCCAGGTGATCGTGGGGTCGCAGCACGCCTTTCCGAACCGGTCCTTGTCCCCGATCACGGTCCGCGCGAACGTCGCGCCGCCGTCGTGGCTGGCCCCGACGAAGATCCCGTAGCCGAACTCGACGTTGGACGCGATCACGACGTTCTGCGGGTTCGTCGGGTCGACCGCGACCGCCTCCTCGGCCTGGTTCGTGGGGCGCTTGGAGACGTTGACCACGGTCGGGGCAGGCACGCCCAGGGCCGGCGCCGCGCCCGAGAGCAGCACCACGACGGCGACGAACGGCACGAACCAACGACGACGCATCCCGGGACCACCCTCCTGAGCCGACCGACCCGCAGGATACGCGAGGCGACCGATCCGGGCACCGCGCTCAGGAGCCGGGCTTCAGCACCATGTCGCAGACGACCAGGAGGAGGACCACGACGTCGATCCGCCCGACGAGCATCGTGCGGCCGATCAGCGCCTGGACCTCGGGGTCGTCGGCGGCCTTGCCGCCCGCCAGCAGCTTCTCGATCTTGCCGGCGCTCGGTCCCAGGAACGCGATCCCCGTGATGAAGGTGGCCAGGTACCCGAGGATCCCGAGCTCGATCCAGGTGTCGGAGAAGTTCCATTGCGGCGCGTAGATCACGAGCGTCACCGCGAACACGATCAGCGCGATCGAGATCGGCGCGATGATCCGCTGCCCGATCTGGCCGAGGTCCCGGACGAACGCGAGGCTCCGCTCGGGGTCGCGCTCCCGCTGGACCCGCACGCTCATGATCAGGATCATCACGTTGCCCCCGACCCATACACCGGCGGCCAGCACGTGTCCCAGCTTCAACAGGTTGTAGACGCCCGTCGAAGACGCGAGCACCCGTTCCCCCTTCGATCGTGACCGCGTGTATCTGAACGGGTCGGGACCGGCGA
>JBLMXP010000208.1:0-2510 GCA_050257835.1 Planctomycetaceae bacterium
CGCGTCGTCGCCCGCCTCCATCCGTGAGAGGAGGTCCTCGAGGTCGCGGGCGCGCTCGGTGTCGACGCGGACCGTCGCGGTCTCGATCGGGAGCAGGCGGATCGTGGCGCGGACCACGATCCCGGTCAGGCCGATCCCCCCGACCGTTGCCGCGAACGCGTCGGTCCCCGGCGTCACGGTCCGCACCGCGCCGTCAGGCCTCAGCAGGTCGAACGAGAGGAGGTGCGCGCCGAAGGCTCCGTCGCGGTGATGGTTCTTGCCGTGGACGTCGTTCGCGATCGCGCCGCCGAGCGTGACGAACCGCGTGCCGGGCGTGACGGGCAGGAACCAGCCAGCGGGCACGATCGTGCGCAAGATCCGGTCGAGGGACGTGCCGGCGAGCGCGGTGATCGTGCCCGCCTCACGGTCGAACCGCTCGATCCCGGCCAGGCCGGTCATGTCGAGGACGAGCCCACCGCCGTTCTGCGCGACGTCGCCGTAGCTGCGGCCGAGCCCGCGTGGGAGCGCGCCGCGGGCCCCGGCGGACGCGAGCATCGTCAGGACCGCGTCGATCGAAGGCGGCCGTCGCCGCAGCGCGGCGCTCGGCGCCGTCCGGCCCCAGCCGGACATCACCTCGAGGTCGGAGGTCACCGCAGGTAGACCCCGAGCCCGTACACGAGTGCCCACGCGACCACCGCAGCCTGGATCACGCCGTCGGACGCGAAGACCTCCTCGGGCTCGCCCGCCGCGCCGCGCTCGATCACGAAGGCGTAGCGCAGGAGCGCGAGCGCGAACGGGACGATCGAGAGCTGGCTCCACGCGATGCCGTGCGAGGCGTGCGGAACGTCGGCGGCCCACAGGCAGTAGGTGGTCACCGCGATCCCCATCGCGAGCACCCACACGCCGCGCAGGTACTCCACCGTGTACGCGGCGGAGCGCGGCTGGTCGCCCACCTCGATGCCGTCGTCGCGGACGTCGGCCATCCGCCGGCCGGCCACCACCGCGATCGCCGCCGAGGTCACGAGCGCGATGAACCACGCAGAGGGCTCGATCCGCACCGCCGCGGCGCCCGCCACCGCGCGAAGCACGTAGCACGACGCCACGAGGAACAGGTCGAGGACCGCGACGCGCTTCAGCCCGAGGCTGTAGGCGACCGTCACGACCGCGTACGCGATCGCCGTGACGAACAACGCCGGACCGAGCTGGGTCGAGAGCGACAACGCACCGGCCGCGAGGGCAGCGGCGACGAGCAGGGCGGTGCGCTCCGAGAGCGCGCCGGCGGCGATCGGACGATGTCGCTTCGCCGGGTGACGCCGGTCCTGCTCCGCGTCCATCGCGTCGTTCAGCAGGTATCCCGCGCTCGCCAGGGCGCAGAACGCGACGAACGCGGCGGTGGTGCGCTCCAAGACGTCTGCGCCGAACAAGACCCCGGCGGCGCCGGGCGCTGCGAAGATCAGCAGGTTCTTGACCCATTGGCGAGGCCGGACGGCGTGCAGGAGCGCCGACGCCGTGCCGAGCAGGGACGACTCCGGGTTCCGGGCGAGCCTGTCCGTCCGGGGGCGTGCGACGACGCCTCGATCCACGACTCCTCCTGTGAGGGCGAAAGCCCTTTCCTGACCGGGCGTTCGCTCCGTGGAAGGGCACGGTTCCCGCAGGTCGCGGTCGGTGACCAGAACTTAGTGGGGTCTTAACCTTCGCCGTGCTCAGGCGCCGCTACGGGCGGGCCGCGCCGACGATCAGCGGGGTCCAGATCGGGCTGAGCGACTCGATGTGGACCTCGCCCCCGGGCCCCGGGTGCGTCGCGTGGATGATCAGGCCGCCGCCCAGGTACATCGCGACGTGGCTGATCGGGGAGTAGAAGAAGATCAGGTCCCCCGGCTGGATGTCGCTCAGGGCGACGTGGGGGAGCACCGCGTACTGCTCGGCGGCCGAGTGCGGGAGCGAGACGCCGGCGTGGGCCCAGGCCCACATCGTGAGCCCCGAGCAGTCGAACCCGATGCTCGGGTCCGCGGCCGCGAACACGTACTGCACGCCGAGCACCGACTTCGCGGCCGCGATCGCGGCCGCCGCGCCCGCGGAGGGCGCCGGGGTCGTGGTGGGGATCGTCGGCGTTTGGGTCGGCGTCGGCGCCTGCTGCTGCTGGGCCTCGGCGCGGGCCTGCGCGCGCGCCTGCGCTCGCTGGGCCGCGAGCGCCTTCAGGTAGTCCTGTCGGCGCTGCGCGGTCTGCTGGTAGTAGGCCTGCGCCCGCTGCGCCAGCCGCTGGATGTTGGCGCGCTGGGACGCCAGCTGCGCGAGGGTGTCGCGCTCTTGCTGCTGGATCGTGGCGTATCGCTGGGCCGCCCACGCAGCCTCTTGGCCGGCGGCGTCGGCCTGCGCAGCGAGGTCGGCGTCGGACTGGGACAAGGCGCCCAGGTACTCGAGCCGGTCGGTGAGCTGCGTGAGGTTGCCCGACCCGAGCAGTGCGTCGAGCTGGCTCCCCATGTCCGTGTAGGCGCTAACCGCCCGCGATGTGAGCTGGTCCCGCGCCGCCG
>JBLMXP010000209.1:0-10274 GCA_050257835.1 Planctomycetaceae bacterium
CGCGCGGCTGGGGATGCCCGCGCTCGCGGTCACCGATCACGGGTCGATGTACGGGGCGCTGCGCTTCTACGAGCAGGCGCGGGCCTCGGGCGTCAAGCCGATCGTCGGCGTGGAGGCCTACATCGCGCCGGGGTCGCGCTTCGACCGCAACCCGGGGGAGAGCGAGGAGAAGTACTACCACCTCACCCTGCTGGCGGAGAACGAGACCGGCTACCGCAACCTGCTGCGCCTGGTGTCGACGGCGCACCTCGAGGGCTTCTACCACCGTCCGCGGATGGACAAGCAGCTGCTCGCCGAGCACAGCGAGGGGATCGTGTGCCTGTCGGGGTGCCTGTCCTCCGAGCTCGGCGTGCACCTGCTCGCGGAGGACCGTGACCGCGCGCGCCGGGCGGCCGGCGAGTATCGCGACATCTTCGGCCCCGACCGCTACTTCGTGGAGCTGCAGGACCACGGCCTGGCGGACCAGCGGAGGATCCTCGCCGCCCAGGTCGCGATCGCGAAGGAGCTGGGCGTGCCGGTCGTGGCCACCAACGACCTGCACTACACGCTGCAGGACGACGCGAAGCCTCACGACGTGCTGCTGTGCATCCAGCAGCAGAAGCTTCAGTCGGACCCGAAGCGGCTGAAGTTCGACTCCGAGGAGTTCTACCTGAAGAGCGCCGAGGAGATGCGCCACGTGTTCCGCGAGCTCCCCGAGGCGTGCGACACGACGCTGCTGATCGCCGAGCGCGTGCAGTCGATCCCGGAGCTCGAGCGGGTCCTCGTGGAGCACAAGACCGAGTACCACCTGCCGCGGTTCGACACGCCCAACGGGGAGCCGTTCGACGTGTATCTGCGCGAGCTCACCGAGCACGGCGCCGCGCAACGCTACGGCCAGCCCTTGCCGGCCGAGGTCCGCGAGCGCATCGACCACGAGCTCGGCGTGATCACCCAGATGGGGTTCAGCGGCTACTTCTTGATCGTGTGGGACCTGATCCGCTACGCGCGCGAGCACGGGATCCGCGTGGGGCCCGGCCGCGGCTCGGCCGCGGGGTCGGTCGTGTCCTACGCCCTGCGGATCACCGACCTCGATCCGCTCCGCTACGGGCTGCTGTTCGAACGGTTCTTGAACCCCGAGCGGATCCAGATGCCCGACATCGACATGGACTTCGACGAGCGCCGGCGCGACGAGGTGATCCGCTACGCGACCGAGAAGTACGGCTCGGACCACGTCGCGCAGATCGTCACGTTCCAGACGATCAAGGGCAAGCAGGGGATCCGCGACGCCGCGCGGGTGCTCGGGTTCCCCGCGGTGGTCGGCGACCGGCTCTGCAAGATGTACCCGCCCGCCGTGATGGGCCGCGACCACCCGATCGACGAGGCCCTCAAGCTCTCGCCGGAGCTGAAGGAGGCCTACGAACGCGAGCCCGAGGCCAAGGAGATCGTCGAGACGGCGCGCGCGCTCGAGGGGCTCCGCCGGGAGGACTCGGTCCACGCGGCGGGCGTCGTGATCGGCGACGCGCCGCTCGTGAACTACCTTCCGCTGAAGCTCACCAAGGATTCCCGCGACGACTCGAAGAAGATCGTCACGCAGTTCGACATGACCGGGGTCGAGCAGCTCGGCCTGCTCAAGATGGACTTCCTCGGTCTGCGGAACCTCTCGGTGATCGAGGAGACCCTGCGGCACCTGCGCAACCGCGGCACCGAGCTCGACATCGACGATGTCGCGCTCGACGACGAGCCGACCTACGCGATGCTGCGCAGGGGAGAGACCACCGGCGTGTTCCAGATGGAGTCGCCGGGGATGCGCAACCTGATCAAGCTCCTGGAGCCCGACCGGTTCGAGGACCTGATGGCGCTGAACGCCTTGTACCGGCCGGGGCCGCTGAACAACGGCCTGCACACCGAGTACGCGGAGCGCAAGCACGGGCGCCGCAAGGTCGTGTATCCGCACCCGGATCTCGAGCCGGTGCTGGCCGGCTCCTACGGCGTGATGGTCTATCAGGAGCAGGTGATGCAGACCGCGGTGGTGATCGCCGGGTTCTCGATGGGCGAGGCCGACACGCTCCGCAAGGCGATGGGCAAGAAGAAGCTCGAGGTGCTCATGCCGTTCAAGGAGCGCTTCGTGGAGGGCGCGGCCGCCAAGGGCTACGAGCGCAAGCTGGCCGCGGACCTGTTCGAGATGATCGTGCCCTTCGCCGACTACGGCTTCAACGCCTCGCACGCCTGCGCGTACGGGTTCGTGTCCTATCAGACCGCCTACCTGATGGCGCACCACCCGGTCGAGTACATGGCCGCGATCCTCACGTCGGTCAAGGACGACAAGGACCGCAAGCCCTACTACCTCTACGCGTGCCGCGGGATGGGGATCGACGTGCTGCCCCCCGACGTGAACGAGTCCGACATGGACTTCGCGCCGGCTCCGGGTGAGCGCCGCGCGATCCGGTTCGGGTTGTCCGCCGTGCGCAACGTCGGCGAAGGCGTGGTCCGCTCGATCCTGGACGCTCGCGCGAAGGCCGGCCCGTTCACGTCCTTCGCCGATTTCTGTCGCCGGGTCGACCCCACGGCGCTCACGAAGCGTGTCCTCGAGGCGTTGATCTACGCCGGCGCCTTCGAGTCGCTCGGCTACACGCGGGGCGGGATGCTCCAGCTGGTCGGGGAACAGCAGGCGTTCGAGAAGGTGTCGGCGCCGATCGTCTCGGAGCGCAAGGCCGAGGCCGCCGGGCAGTTCTCGTTGTTCGGCGGAAAGGATGGGGCGCTCGAGGAGATCGACGAGTCGGTCCTGCGAGGACCCGAGCTGGAGAAGCGACTGCTGCTGTCGAAAGAGAAAGAGATGCTCGGGCAGTTCGTGACCGATCATCCGCTCCTCGGGGTGGAGGACACGATCCGCGCCCAGACGACCCACGACATCCGCGCCCTCGAGGACCTGGGCGACGGCGACCTCGTCACGGTCGGCGGGATCATCGGCGCGTTCGCCCGCAAGTACACGAAGCGCGGCGAGCCCTACGCGCAGTTCCGGCTGGAGGGCCTGGCCGGCGGGGTCGAGGTCGTGGCGTTCCCGAGCGTCTACGAATCCGTGCCCGAGCTGATGGAGCCCGACCGGATCGTGCTCGTCACCGGCCGGATCGACCTGCGCGGTCGCGAGCTGCAGCTCCGCGCGAACGAGGTGAAGGAGCCGAACCTGGGCGCCGACGCACCCAGGGCGACGCTCGAGTCGCTCGTGGTCGACCTGCCGGCGGTCGCGTGCACCCCGGCCGTGCTGGCCAAGCTGAAGCAGCTGTTCGAGGGGCACCCGGGGGCCGCCCCCGTCCGGTTGCGCTTCCTCTCCTCGCAAGGCATCACGCCGCTGTCGCTCGGGGCGTTCACGGTGAACGCGAACCCGGCGCTGCTCGACGAGCTCCGTTCGCTGCTCGGCGCGGGCGCCGCCCGCCTCGAGCGGGAGCTCGCGGCTTCGACGGCGGGCTAGTTCGGGCTGACGACCGGGTCGGCGCCCCCGAGGCCGGCGCCGAGCGCACGCACCAGCCGGGTCTCCTCGTCGAAGAGGTCGCGCACCCGGTGGAGACGTTCGCCGGCGCCGGGGACCTCGAGCAGGGCCTGGCGCGCCGGGAGCAGCCCGGGCGCGGCCGCGGCCCGCGCCCACGACGCCTCCACCGGCCGGTGCGGCACGACGGGGTGCGCGCCGCGCTCGCCGGTCGCCGCGAGGTAACGGCCGAGCGCGACGAGCGCCGCCTCCACGTCGTCGGTCCCCGCGCCGCCCTCGTCGGGATACACGGCCGTGTCCCACCGCGGGTACGGACGACCCTCGCGCGGGACGAGCAGCGCGATCCGCTCCGTGGCGCGCACCGCCAGCCGCCACGCATCGTCGTCTTCGACCTCCGCCACCTCGATCTCGACCGCAACCCCGACCCGGTAGGGGTCGGCCGGGCCGCCCACCTCCGCGCCGTGGCGGATCGCCGCGATCGCGAACGGGCCGTGGGGGAGCACGTCGTCGAGCAGCGAGCGGTAGCGCTCCTCGAACACGCGCAGGTCCAGGCGCTGCCCAGGGAACAGGACCGTGTGCAGCGGGAACATCGGAAGGTCCACCTCTCGAGGGTATCGTCCGTTCGTGGCGTTCACGGTGCTGCCGGCGCTCGACGTGTCAGATGGCCGCCTGTCCATGTACGCGCCCGAGGGCCCGCAACCCGTCGAGACGTTCGGCGGGGACCCGGTCGCGGCGGCCGCTGCGTACGTGGCGGCCGGGGCGCGCTGGCTGCACGTCGTCGACATGGACCTGGCGTTCGGTGGCGAGGTCCGCAACGCCTGGGTCGTGTCGGCGATCCGGGCGGCCCTGCCCGGGGTGCGCGTGCAGGCGAGCGGCGGGATCACACGGTGGGATGACGCCGCGCGTTACCTCGAGGCCGGGGCCGACCGGTTCGTGCTCGGATCGGCGGCGCTCGTGGACGAGGACGCCACCGCCGAGGTCCTCGATCGTGCCGGGGGTCGCGCCCTCGCGGGGCTCGAGGTGGAGGGGGGGAGGGTCCGCGCACGCGGCCGGGCGGACGTTGACCTCGACCTGATGGCCACCGTCGGGTGGCTCGCGATGCTGCCGCTCCCCGGGTTCTTGGTGACGGCCGTCGACCGGGTCGGGAGCCTCGAGGGCCCCGACGTGCGGCTCGTGGGTCGGGTCGCCCGGATCGGCCCGACGTTGGCGGCGGGAGGGATCCGCAGCCTGGGCGACCTCGAGGCCCTGCGCGACGTCCGCGCCGTGGGCGCGGTGGTGGGCCGGGCCGCCGCCGAAGGCGGGCTGGACCTGGAGGTCGCGCTCGCCTGGTCGGGCGTCTGAGCGGGCGTCCGCGCCCGCTAGACTTCCGCGCCCCATGGGCTTCCTCGAGGGCGTCGTCGCGCAGGTCCGCCGCCGGTTGGCCGCGGATCCGCTCGACGTCGAGCGCCTGCGTCGGGCCGCCGCGGGTGCGCCCGCGCCGCGGCCATGGGCCGCGGCGCTCCGCGCGCGGCCTCTGGCCGTGATCGCCGAGGTCAAGCGCGCCTCGCCCTCGGCGGGCCCGATCGCCTCGCCCGACCCGGTCGCCCAAGCCCTCGCCTACGCACGCGGGGGGGCCGCGGCGATCTCGGTGCTCACCGAGCCCGACCACTTCCACGGATCGCTGCAGGACCTGGTCGCGGTGCGTGCCGGCGTGGACCTGCCGGTCCTGCGCAAGGACTTCCTCGTGGCGCCGTCGCAGGTCGTGCAGGCCCGGGCGGCGGGGGCCGACGCCGTGCTCGTGATCGCCTCGGCGGTCGACGACGACGAGCTGAGGGCGCTGCTCGAGGAGGCGGCGGCATGGGGTCTCGGCGTCCTGCTCGAGACGCATGGCGACGACGACCTCGAGCGTGCCCTGGGCACCGACGCGGAGGTGATCGGGGTGAACGCGCGCGATCTCGAGACGCTCGCGGTCGACCCGGCGGCCGCGCGGGCGCGCCTGCGCGCGATCCCACAGGACCGGGTGGCCGTCCTCGAGTCCGGGATCGCCACCCGCGCCGACGTCGAGGCGGCTCGGCGGGCCGGCGCGTCTGCCATCCTGGTGGGCGAGGCGTTGATGCGCGCGCCCGATCCCTCCGCCATGGTCCGGGAGCTGCTGGACCCGGCACCCCCTTCCCGAGAGGAGCCCTCACGATGAGCGCGGTTCCCGCGACCCGACCCGACGAGCGTGGCCGTTTCGGCGACTACGGCGGGCGGTACGCCCCCGAGGTGCTGATCCCGGCCCTCGACGAGCTCACGCAGGCGTGGACGCGGCTGCGGGACGATCCGGGGTTCCGCTCGGAGCTCGGCGGTCTGCTCGCCGACTTCGTGGGCCGCCCGACGCCGATCACCCACGCCGCCCGCCTGTCCGAGGCGCTCGGCTACGACGTCTGGCTCAAGCGCGAGGATCTGGCGCACACCGGGGCGCACAAGATCAACAACGCGATCGGGCAGGTGCTGCTCGCCACCCGGCTGGGCAAGGAGCGGATCATCGCGGAGACCGGCGCCGGACAGCACGGCGTCGCCACCGCCACCGCCTGCGCGCTGCTCGGCCTGCCCTGCGTCGTGTACATGGGCGAGGAGGACACGCGCCGCCAGGCGCCCAACGTGGCCCGGATGCAGCTGCTCGGCGCGGAGATCGTGGCGGTCACCGCGGGGACGCGCACCCTCAAGGAGGCGGTGAACGAGGCGATGCGCGACTGGGCCGCCTCCGTCCGCACGACCCATTACGTGATCGGCTCGGTCGTCGGACCGCACCCGTTCCCGATGCTCGTCCGCGACCTGCAGCGCGTGATCGGCGACGAGGCACGCGCGCAGTACGCGCAGCGGCTCGGTGCCGACCCGACCCACGTGCTCGCGTGCGTGGGCGGCGGCTCGAACGCGATCGGGATGTTCACCGCATTCGTCGGCGCCCCGGGCGTGTCCCTGGTCGGCGTGGAGGCCGGCGGGCTCGGCATGGAGCTCGGGCGGCACTGCTCCTCGTTGACGCAGGGCGAGCCGGGCGTGCTCCACGGCGCGCTCAGCTACCTGCTGCAGGACCCCGACGGACAGGTCGTCCAGACGCACTCGATCTCGGCCGGCCTGGACTACCCGGGGGTCGGGCCGGAGCACGCGTTCCTCAAGGACGCCGGGCTCGCCACCTACGTGAGCGCTACCGACGACGAGGCGCTCGAAGGGTTCCAGCTGCTCGCCCGGACCGAGGGGATCCTCCCCGCCCTCGAGCCCGCGCACGTGATCGGGTGGCTCGCCCGCCGGGAGCTGCCGGAGGGCGCGCGCGTGCTCGTGTGCCTGTCCGGC
The DNA here is from genome assembly GCA_050257835.1 of Planctomycetaceae bacterium. Lineage (GTDB taxonomy): Bacteria > Actinomycetota > UBA4738 > UBA4738 > HRBIN12 > AC-51. The sequence continues at coordinate 6,773 of JBLMXP010000209.1, forward strand.
CGCGGCGACAAAGACCTCGACACGGTCCGCGCGGCGCTGGGGGTCGCGTGATGGGGGCGCTCGAGGAGCGGCTGCGCGCGGTGCGCGCCGGCGGCGACAAGGCCTTCGTCCCCTACGTCACCGGCGGGCTGCCGGGGGTCGACGCCGCCCTGCTCCGCGGGCTCCAGGGGTCGGGGGCCGACGCGATCGAGGTCGGGATCCCGCACTCGGACCCGATCATGGACGGCGGGGTGATCCAGGAGGCGTCGCGGATCGCGCTCGAGCACGGGACCCGCCTGGGCGGCGTGCTGGCGACGATCCGCGAGGCGGCGCTCACGATCCCGGTCGCCATCATGACCTACGCGAACCCGGTGTATCGGCACGGCCTGGAGGCCTTCTGCGACGACGTCGCTGGCGCCGGCGTCGTCGGCGCGATCGTTCCCGACCTGCCGGTCGACGAGGCCGCGGGGCTCGCGGGCCTCGCGTCGGCGCGCGGGATCGACCTCGTGCTGCTCGCGGCGCCGGGGACCACGCCGGCGCGGTACGCGGCGATCGGCGCCGCGTCGCGCGGGTTCGTCTACTGCGTCGCCACCTACGGCGTGACCGGGGCGCGGACCGAGCTCTCGGCGACCGCTCGCGAGGTGGTCGACGCCATGCGGCCTCATACGGACCTCCCGCTGCTGGTGGGGGTCGGGATCGCGACCCCCGAGCACGCGGCCGCGGCGTGCGCGTTCGCCGACGGGGCGATCGTGGGCAGCGCGATCGTCGCGGCCCTGACGGGCGAGGGACCGGATGCGGCGCTCGGCCTCGCGTCGCGGTTCCGCGGGGCGATCCGGCCCTGACCCAACCCCGCGCCCTCCGCCGCTCGTAGGGAAGGTGCAGAACGCCCCGTCGGGGTGATTGGCCTTCCCGGGGGTGATGTGGTACCAACACCCGTCATCCACGGACCGGGAGAGAAAGGGGAGGGGATGCAGCATCGCAGATGGGCCGCACTCGTCGGCCTCGTCGCCCTCGCGGTGGTCGCGACGGCGTGTTCGAACTCGTCGAGCACGTCGGCGTCCAGCGGCAGCAGCTCGAGCGCGAGCGGAGCGGCGGACTGCAACACGTCGCCGGGCTGTGTCACGGTCGCGGCGGGGGCGCCGATCGAGATCGGCACGCTGCTCGCCACGACCGGCGCCACGAAGAACCTCGGTCTGGACAGCCTCTATGGGGTCGAGCTCGCGGTCGACTACTACGACGGCGCCTTCGACGGCAACAACGGGCAGATCGACGGGCACGACATCAAGCTCGTGAATGAGTCCGACGGCTGCTCGGCCGACGGTGGCCAGAAGGGCGCCACGACCCTGGCGGCCGACCCTCAGCTCGTCGGCGTGATCGGCACGTCGTGCTCGAGCGCCTCGCTCGGCGTGGCGGACAAGATCTTCTCCGACAAGGGGATCACGATCATCTCGCCCTCCGCCACCAACCCCGCGCTCACCACCGAGGGGACGCACCAGCCGTACTACTTCCGGACCGCGCACAACGACCGGATCCAGGCGGCGGTGGACGCGGACTTCGCCACCCAGTACCTGAAGGCGAAGACCGCCGTCACGATCCACGACGAGAGTCCTTACACGCAGGGGCTCACCGACGGCTTCAAGGCCAACTTCGCCGGGTCCGTCCTGTCGGAGGAGGCCGTGAACAGCAGCGACACGGACTTCAAGGCGCTGCTCGCCAAGATCGCGCAGAACCCGCCGAACGTGCTGTACGCGCCGGACTTCAACCCCGTGTGCGCGCAGCTCGTGAAGCAGATGAAGGACACGAGCGGCCTGGAGAACACCGTGTACGTCGGCGCGGACGGCTGCTCGGACACGAGCTTCACCCAGATCGCCGGGGACGCGGCGAACGGCTCCTTCCTGTCGGGGCCAGACCTCACGGCGTTCTCGGGAGGCGACTTCTACCAGAACGAGTTCCTCCCCGCGTACAAGAAGCTGGTGGGTTCGAGCCCGATCTCGGTGTTCCACGCGCACGCGTTCGACGCGATGAACATCCTGATGAACGCGATCAAGTCGGCGGCCGTGCAGAACCCCGACGGCTCGCTCACGATCTCGCGGGTGGCCGTGCGTGACGCGGTGCAGAACACGCAGAACTACCAGGGCGTCATCGGGACCCTGTCCTGCACCCCGCTGGGCGACTGCGCCACCTCGGTCACGATCGGCGTGTACGAGGTGCCGAAGGTCGGGTTCTTGGACCCGAGTGCCAAGCCCGTGTTCACGGAGACCAAGACGCTCGCCGACGTCAAGTAGGCGAACGGGTCGTCGCGGGGTGGTGCGGGGGGGTCTCCGGAACCCCCCGCAGCGGTCGCGTCGGGGCTCGGCGCACCCGCCGCGGCACCCGACGCCGATGCTCGAGGGGTGAGGAAGCGATGGGCGAGGCCGTGAACCGCTCCGACGCCGTGCCGTCGCGCTCGCTCGGGCGCCTCGAGCGGCTGCCGGTCCGCAAGATCGTGCTGTCCGTGCTGGTCGTCGCGATCGTCGTGGTCGTGGGCGGCGGCGCGCTCAAGACGCTCACCCTCTCGGGCGCCGAGCACCTCAGCTGGTCGTTCTGGGCGAACCTGACCGTGATCGGGCTCGCCCTGGGCGCGGTCTACGCGCTGATCGCGCTCGGGTACACGCTCGTGTACGGCATCTTGAAGATGATCAACTTCGCGCACGGTGAGGTCTTCACCGCCGGCGCGTTCGGGTCGTTCTTCTTCGCGCAGGCCTATGCCTCGAGCGGCTTGTTGAACCGGCGACCGGCGCTCGCGCTCGCGATCCTGCTCGTGTCGTCGATGGCGGTGTCGACCGCGATCGCGCTGCTCCTGGAGCGGGTGGCGTACCGGCCGCTCCGCAACGCCCCGAGGTTGGTGCCGCTGATCACCGCGATCGGCGCCTCGTTGTTCCTGCAGAACACCTACCAGGGGTTCTTCGGCGCGGAGCCGCGCGGCTACCCCCGCCCGGACTTCCTCCAGGGCACGATCTCGATCGGCAACGTGAGCTTCGACAAGATCGACCCGGTCGTGTTCACGACGGCGATCGTGGTGATGGTCGCGCTCCACCGCTTCGTGACCCGAACCAAGACCGGAAGGGCGATGCGGGCGGTCGCGGAGGACCGCGAGATCGCGAGCCTGATGGGGATCGACGTCGACCGGACGGTCGTCGTGACCTTCATGATCGGAGGCCTGCTCGCCGGGATCGCCGCGGTCCTGTACTGCCTGACGTTCGGGCAGGTGAGCCCGTACATGGGGTTCCTGCCGGGTATCGCGGCGTTCACCGCCGCCGTCCTGGGCGGGATCGGCAGCATCCCGGGCGCGGCGCTGGGGGGTCTGATCCTCGGCGTGTCCGAGTCCGTCGGACCCTACCTGCTGCTAACCGGTGTCCACGCGCCGTCGCCGTTCGAGCTGCGAGGCGTGATCACGTTCTCGATCTTGGTGCTCGTGCTGATCTTCCGTCCCGGCGGGATCCTCGGGACCGGTGAGGCCGAGAAGGTATGACCCGGGCCGCCC
>JBLMXP010000210.1:0-5730 GCA_050257835.1 Planctomycetaceae bacterium
CATCGTTCGGGCACACGAGGTACCGGCATGGGAGAGCGCATAGCTTCGGGGGCCTCGCCGACGCACGCCGGGGCCTACGGTGCTTCCATGGCTCAGGTCGTCCTGTTCACGCGTGACCTCCGTGTGCACGATCATCCGGCGCTGTCGGCGGCGGTCTCCTCCGGGGACCGCGTGGTGCCGCTGTTCGTGCTCGACCCCCGGTTGCTCGGGCGGTCGCCGAACCGCGATCGCTTCCTGCTCGAGTCGCTCGTCGACCTCGACCGTTCGTTGCAGCAGCGGGGAGGGCGGCTGGTGCTCCGCCGGGGCGATCCGGTCGCGCAGACCCTCGACCTCGCGGCGGAGACCCCGGTCGACGCGGTCCACGTCGTCGCCGACGTCACGGCCTTCGCGGCCGGGCGTGAAGGTGCGCTCCGCACCGCGCTCGCGGCGCACGGGATCGCGCTCCACGTGCACGGGGGGCACTTCGTGGTCGAGCCCGGCGACGTTGCGCCCGTCGGCAAGGACGTCTACTCGATCTTCACGCCCTACCACCGAGCGTGGGCGCGGGTGCCGATCCGGACGCCGCTGGCTCCTCCGTCGCGGGTCATGCTGCCGGACGGCCTCGACATCGGCGAGCGAGCGGCTCCGTCGGCCGTCGTCGCGGACGCGATCGACCTGCCGCGCGGCGGTGAGACCGCGGCCCGCAGGCACCTTGGCCGCTACCTGGCGTCGGATGCGGGGCGCTACCTGGAGGTCCGCAACGACCTCGGCGCCGACCTCACGTCGCGACTCTCCCCGTACCTGCGGTTCGGCTGCCTCTCCGCGATCGAGTTGGCCTCCCGCGCGGCCGGCGTCGGCGGCGGGGCGACCGAGCTGGTCCGCCAGCTCGCCTGGCGTGACTTCTACGCGCAGCTCCTGGCGTCCGACCCCTCCCTGCGATGGCGTGACGTTCGCTCGCCGGCGCGCGACGTCCCACCTGCGCCCCCCGACGCGTCGTCGTTGCTGCATCGCTGGGCCGAGGGACGGACCGGCATCCCGCTCGTGGACGCGGCGATGCGCCAGCTCCGACGCGAAGGGTGGATCCACAACCGGGCGCGCATGGTGACGGCCTCGTTCCTCACGCGGCGGCTCGGCCTGCCGTGGCAGGACGGCGCGGAGGTCTTCATGCGCTTCCTGGTCGACGGGGATCCCGCCAGCAACAGCGGGGGATGGCAGTGGGCGGCCGGCACCGGCACGGACCCGCGTCGCAGCCGATCCTTCAACCCGGTGCGCCAGGCGCAGCGGTTCGATCCGGCGGCCACGTACATCCATCGCTACGTGCATGAGCTGAGGGACGTGAGAGCGCCTCTGGTCTTCATGCCGTGGACGATGCCGGCGGTGCTCCGCGAGACGGGCTATCCGGAGCCGGTGCTCGAGCTGCCCGTCGCGGCGAGCCGGCCTGGTCCGAGCGACGTGATGCCCGCGCGCTCGGGCCAGGCCGCTCTTCCCGTGTAGGTCAGTCCTGCGCACCCAGGTCGAGGTTCAACAGCCCGCCGAGCTCGGCCGCGTTGCGCACGCTGAAGTCGCGGTAGCAGTTGTTCATCAGCACGTGCGTCTCGCGCGTCTGGGCGGCGAGCGACTCGATCTTCGGGACCCACTCCTGCAGCTCTTCCTTGGCGTAGTCATAGGCGAACCGGGGCGAGGCGGTCTCGGTCTTCGCCTCCCAGTTCTCGCGGTTGCGGCCGTGGAACCGGACCATCGACAGGTCCTCGGCGGTGGCCGCGACCACGGGCGGGATGCTCGAGACGAACCCTTGCGGCATGTCCACGCACACGTACGGCAGGTGCCGCTCGGACAGGAACGACAGCGTCTCCTCGGCGTTGCGCTCCTGCATCCAGGAGCGATGACGGAACTCGACCGCGACCCGGTAGTCGGGCAGCCGCTCGGCACACTCCTCGATGTACGCCTTGTGCGCGCTGCTGATCGTGAACCACTGCGGGAACTGGAACAGCACCGCGCCGAGCTTGCCCGCCGAGTGCAGGGGCATCAGGGCGGTCCGGAACCGCTCCCAGACCTCCTCGACCACCTCGCTCGGCAGCTTGTCGCGGTAGACGAACCGGCCGTGCTCTGCCGGCAGCATCGGCTGCAGGTCCTTGTAGAGCGAGTCGGGCCGCGTCGGGTGGTTCGTCAGCAACGAGTACGCCTTGACGTTGAACGTGAACCTCGGCGGGGTCCGTTCGATCCACAGCACCGAGTTCTGCTCCGAGGGCGGGTAGTAGTAGGAGGAGTCGACCTCGACGATCGGGAACCGCTCGGCGTAGAAGCGAAGTCGCTGCTCGGCGGTGTGGACCGACGGCGGGTAGAAATGCCCGTCCTTGACCAACGATCGGTCGGTCCACGACGACGTCCCGACGAGGATGTGGCTCACGGCGGTTCCGCTAGGCCGGGTCGGTCTCGCCCGGCTTCTTCCTGTTGTTGCCGAGCACCGCGTCCTTCGCCTGGCCGGCCTTCTCCTTCGCGATCCGAAGGAGGCGCTGCGCCCAGACGTACTCGGTGCCCAGGATGCCGAGACCGATGAAGATCAGCAGCCAGCCGGGGCCCGGCAGGACCAGCAACGCGACCCCCGCGATCAGGACGGCGAAACCGACGATCGTCACGGCGATCCGCTTGCCGCTTCGCCGGATGAACGCCCACACGACCTTGAACGGGGTGAAGGCGGGATGCTCGTGCCAGGCGCGCTGCACCTCGACGTCGGTGCTGAACTCCGCGACGACCTCGGAGGCCTCGACCTCCTCAGGTTCGTCGCCCCACACGTCTCGGTGGTGGCCAAGTCGGTGTCCGTCGGGGGATGCGTTCACGCGACCATCCTCTCACGGGGTCGTTCCCCGGCGGAACCCACGCTCGCGCGTCGCAGCGACGCGACGATCGAGACGGTGATCGTCGTGGCGATCACCGCGAGGCTGATCCAGATCGGCACCTTGTAGACGTCGGTGAGGAGCATCTTGGCGCCGACGAACACGAGGACGGCGGCCAACCCGAGCTTCAGGTACGCGAACCGTCCGATCATCCCCGCGAGCAGGAAGTACAGGGCCCGCAGGCCGAGGATCGCGAACGCGTTCGACGTGAACACCAAGAACGGCTCGCTGGTGACGGCGAAGATCGCCGGGATCGAGTCCACCGCGAAGATGATGTCGGTGGTCTCCACGACGACCACCACGGCGAGCAGCGGCGTCGCGACGAGCTTGCCGGCCCTGCGCACGGTCATCTTCTGGCCCTCGTACTCGTCGGTCATCGGGACGACACGGCGCATCGCGCGCAGGACGGGGTTCTTGCTCGGGTCCAGGTGCGTGTCGCGCGAGCGCCACATCCTGAGGCCGGTGAGCACGAGGAAGGCCCCGAACACGTAGATCATCCAGTGGAACGACTCGAGCAGGGTGGCGCCCGCGGCGATGAAGGCGGCGCGGAACACGAGCGCCCCCAGCACGCCCCAGAAGAGCACCCGATGCTGGTACCGGGAGGGAACGGCGAAGTAGCCGAACACGAGGGCGAACACGAAGATGTTGTCGATCGAGAGGCTCTTCTCGATCAGGTAGCCCGCGAGGTACTGGCCGGCCGAGGCCGCCCCCTGCCACCACCACACGACCGCGCCGAAGAGCAGGCCGAGCGAGACCCAGATCGCGCTCCACAGCCCCGCTTCCCTGAACGAGACCTCGTGCGCGTTGCGGTGCAGCACGAACAGGTCGAGGGCGAGCAACGCGAGGATGAACGCGACGAACGCCCCCCAGATCCACAGATCGACGTGCACTCCCTGCCTCCTTCGGTCGGGGCTGCCGCGCGAGGTGCGCGGGTCGCCGCATCCGGCCGAAGGTCTCCCCCGACAGCAAGGCCGGCGTCACCGGGTCCGATCGGACCGTCCTGACGATGACGCCCGAGGAGGTACTCCCCTTCGCTGCGCGACATCATGCCACGTCTGCGACCTGAAGGTGGTCGCGAACCTACGCGCGTCAGTCGTCCTCGCCGTTGCCGCCGCGATCCTCGTGCGACGGCGAGGACGAGGGGGCGGATGGCTCCCCGGTGCTCGTGGCGGTGGAGGTGGAGGTCGAGGTCGAGGAACCGCTCGACGAGCCGGGCCCCTGGTGCTGACCGCCCTTGCTCTGCTCGGCCGACGGGGTGGGCTGCAGCGACGGGGTAGGGTGGTCGCTCTCCGGCGCCTTGTCGCCGGAGCCCTGCGGGGCGACCGACACGGGCCCGGCCGGCTCCCCGATGCTCCCGTTGGCCACCGCGAACGCGCCGGCGGACAGGGCGACGGCGACGACGACGCCGAACACGACCCACAGCGCGGCGCGGGAGATCCCTCGCATGGGCCCAGCCTACGGCGACGCCCGGTAAGCCCCGGTTAACCGACGGGCGCCCCGCCCGGGCGGAGGTCGCGGGGCCAGCGTTTGAGCTCGAAGAACGTCCCATCGTCGGCGAGCGCGCGGACGTGCCTCCAGAGCGCCAGGCCCTCGGAGCCCGTCGGACCCACGGCGAGGATCGGCCCGTACCGGACCTTGTCGTCGGCGACCTGCAGGGTCGGGACGCCGAAGACGTCGCGTGCCCGGGCGTCGCGGTAGGCCCCCACGACGTCGTCCTCGAGCGAGGCGTCTGCGACCGCGACGGCGGCGTGGCCCTCGGCCGCGGCCTCCGCGAGCACGGTCCTCGAGATCGGACGTCGCTGCTCGTGGAGCCGTCGCCCGAGCGCGACGTAGAGGGCCTCGAACCGGTCGTCGCCCTCGCGCAGCGCCAGGGCGAGGGAGGTCATCGCGACCCCGTACCGCGGGTTCGCTTCGGCGAACGTGTGCTCGGGCTCGGCGGCGTTCAGCTCCAGGGCGAACAGCCGGTAGGAAAGGGCGACCTCGCCCTGGTCCCGGAGGTCGCGAAGCCAGACCATCGTCTGCCACGCCCACGGGCACGACGGGTCGAGCCAGGCGGCGACGGGAACCGGCGTCATGCCCACGCCGTCCCCTGCTCCGCCGCCACGGCTCCCCGGACCGTCCGGAACCGCACACGGATCTCGGTGCCGCCACCCTCGGTGTCGGCGACCGACAACGAGCCGCCCCACTTCTCGGCGAGCTCGCGGGCGATCGCGAGGCCCAGTCCCGACCCTCCCGCCGGCGCGCTCCTTCCTCGATAGAAGCGCTCGACGACCCGGTCCCGCTCGCCGGCTGGGATCCCCGGACCGTGGTCGCGCACGGCGAACCACGCGCGTCCGTCGTCGAGCCCCGTCGTCACGTCGATCGGCCCGGGAGCGTAGGCGATGGCGTTGTCCAGCAGGTTGTCGAGGATCTGGTCGATGTCGGTCGGGTTGGCCTGCGCGACGGAGGACGGCCCGTGCACCTGGAGCCGGGAGCCCATCTGCGCCGCGCGATCGTGCCAGCGCTCGGCCGCGCGGCGGACGGCCTCGGCCAGGTCGACGTGGGTCGGGACGCCCTGCTCGATCTCGTGGGACATGACGAGGAGCCGGTCCACGATCTCCGAGAGGCGGTCGACCTCCTTGTCGGCCGCCTCCAACTGACGGCGGACGTCGTCGCTCGGCGCCTCCGCGATCGCCGATTCCAGCCGCAGCTTCATGCCGGTGAGGGGCGTCCGGAGCTGGTGCGATGCGTTCGCGACGAACTCGCGCTGCGACTGCACGGTGCGTTCGACACGCCCCGCCATCTCGTCGAACGAGTGGGCGAGCTCCTTCACCTCTGCCGTGCCCTCGACGTCGCCGGCTCGGGCGGACAGGTCGCC
>JBLMXP010000211.1:0-3732 GCA_050257835.1 Planctomycetaceae bacterium
TCGAACGTCTGGGCGGTGCGGCCGATGATGTCCAGGTGGCCGTTCGTCACCGGATCGAACGTCCCCGGACACAGGGCGGTCAGGCCCATCAAACCTCCCGGTAGAGGAACAGGAGGCTGTCTCCGTAACGGAGCTGCCTCCGGGCGGTCCAGTGTAGCGGAACCGCAGGCAGCGGGCTCTTATGACCTCGGGTCATGACGACCGTGGCCTCCCCCGGGGCGAGCCATCCCTCGGCGAGCGCGCCCAGGCAGACCTGCAACGGCCCGATCGCGATGTCGTAGGGCGGATCGAGGAAGACCAGGTCGAAGGGGCCTTCGGGGGGCAGGGCCCGGGCCAGGAAGCCCACGACGTCGGTGGTGACCACCTCGGCGAGGGCCTCCAACCGGGCCTTCCGCAGGTTCGACCGGATCGCGACGGTCGCGGCCCGCGTACGGTCGACGAACGTGCAGTGCGATGCCCCTCGAGACAACGCCTCGATCCCGACCGCGCCCGTCCCGGCGAACAGGTCGAGGCAGCGGGCCTCGAGCACGTCGGAGGCCAGGCTCGCGAACAGGCCCTCGCGGGCGCGGTCGGACAGGGGCCGGGTCCCCGCCGGGACCGGACCCAGGCGCACCCCCTTGGCCGTGCCCGCGATCACCCGCATCGGGCCGAGGGTACGCGGGCCGCGGGCTCAGGAGCGGAAGAGCCAGTCGATCGACCGCTCGAACCGGCGCTTCAGCTCCTCGAGCAGCCCGGGATGGGCCCGCAGCCCCGGATCCTCGGCGAGCAGCGCGAAGGCCCGGGCGCGGGCGCGCTTGACCAGGTCGAGGTCCTCCGCCAGGCGGGCGAGCTTCAGATCCGGCATCCCGGACTGACGCGTGTCGAACAGGGTCCCCTCCCCGCGCAGGCGCAGGTCCTCATCGGCCAGCGCGAAGCCGTCGGTCGTCGAGACCATCGCGTCGACCCGCGCCCGCGCCTCGAGGTTCTGCTCGTCCGAGTCGTCGAACAGCACGCAGTGCGAGGCGTGGGCGCCGCGGCCGATCCGACCACGGAGCTGATGCAACTGCGCCAGGCCGAACCGTTCGGCGTTCTCCACCAGCATCACCGTCGCGTTGGGGACGTCGACCCCGACCTCGATCACGGTGGTCGAGATCAAGATGTCGGCCTCGCGGGCGCGGAACGCCTCCATGATCCGGTCCTTGTCCTTCGGGCGCATCCGCCCATGCAGCAGCTCCACCCGCAGATCGGGGAACACCTCGGTGCGCAGCCGCTCGGCCTCGGCCTCGGCCGCCTTGACCTGCGTCCGGTTCCCTTCGTCGATCGCGGCGCACACCACGAAGGCCTGGTGGCCCGCCGCCACCTCCTCGCGCACCAGCTCCTCGGCGCCGCGCCGCCCCTGCTCGGTGCGCACCGCCCGCGTCCGGATCGGCTGGCGGCCGCCCGGCAGCTCGTCGAGCACCACCACGTCCAGGTCCCCGTAGTAGGTCAGGGCGAGCGTCCGCGGGATCGGGGTCGCGGTCATGATCAGGACGTCGATGTCCCCATCCCCTTTGCCGCGCAGCGCCATCCGCTGATGCAGGCCGAACCGGTGCTGCTCGTCGACGACCGCCAGCGACAGGTCGCGGAACGCGACCGCCTCTTGGACGAGCGCGTGGGTGCCCACCACGAGGTCGACCTCGCCCGCGGCGATCCCCGCGAGCACCCGCTCGCGATCCTTGCCGGTCACCGAGCCGGTGAGCGTGGCGTAGGTGACGCGCGGGAGCCCGGGGTCGGCCTCCGCGTCCCGAGCCGCGTCCTCGGCGTCGCTCGCCGCGGTGAACAACGACGCCTGGGCGTCGGTGTCTCCCGCGCGCCGCGGCGCCGTGAGCTCCAGGTAGGAGACCCCTCCCACCCCGGCCAGCAGGCCCGCCACCGACCGCGCGTGCTGGCCGGCGAGGACCTCGGTCGGGGCCATGATCGCCGCCTGGTGCCCGGACTGGATCGCGACCAGGCACGCGTGCACGGCCACGAGGGTCTTGCCCGCGCCGACGTCGCCCTGCAGCAGCAGGTTCATCGGCTGGGCCGCCGCCATCGCCTGCCCGACCTCCTTCATCGCCCGATCCTGGGCAGCGGTCGGGGTGAACGGGACGGTGGCGCGCAGTCGCCGGGTGAGCTCGCCCTCGGGCGCGTGGGCCACCCCCTTGCGCTCGGCCTCGACGCGCTGTTTGCGGTAGGCGACGCCGAGTTCCAAGGTGAACAGCTCGTCGAACTTCAGGCGCTCGCGCGCGGCGGCGAGCTCGGCGTCGTCGGCGGGGAAATGGATCGTGCGGATCGCCGCGTCCCACCGGCTCAGCCCCTCGGCCTCCACGAGCTCCGCCGGCAGCGGGTCGGGCTGGGGCCCCAGGCGCTCGAAGGCCCGGTAGAGCAGCTCGCGGATCGTCTTGGGCGCGATACCCTCGGCGGCGGGATGCACCGGGGTGATCCTGGCCGTGTGTACCAGCTCGTCGGGCTCCCCCCGCAGGATCTCCACCTCCTGGTTCGCGAGCTGCAGGCTCCCCCGGTAGGACTGCGCGACCCCGGAGACCGCGAGCTCCATCCCCTTGCGATACGTGGTAGCGAGCCACGGTTGGTTGAAGAACGTGAGCGTGAGGTAGCCGGTGCCGTCGCCGATCCGCACCGTCACGATCGTCATCTTGCGGTTGCGGTGCGACTGGCGCTTGTCCACCGAGTGCACGGTCGCGATGACGGTGGCCTCCGCGCCCAGACGGAGCCCGCGGATCGTGGCGACCCGGGACCGGTCGATGTAGCGCCGCGGGTAGTGGTGCACGAGCTGGCCGACCGTCTCGATCGCGAACGCCTCGGCCAGCACCGCGTGGGCCTCGGGTCCCTTCGCGCCGCGGCCCATCCGGCGGCTCGCCAGGCGCGGGTCGATCTGCTCGACCGGCGAGTCGAGCGTCAGCGGGATCGAGGGGGTGCTCACGCTGGTCCCGGTTCTACCATGACCACGTGACACGCTTCCGGTCGCGGCCGCCCGCAGCCGCCCTGCCGCTCCTGCTCTGCGTGTCGCTCGCGGCCTGCTCCTCCGGCGGGGGCGGCGTGGGCACGTCGGCGAGCGGCCCCCCGGTCACGAACGCCGCCACGGCCCCCCTGCTGCCCACCTCGGTGACGGCGTTGCCGGCGATGGACCCGCAGGGCTTCGAGGAGCTGCTCGGCCAATTGAAGGGGACGCCGGTCGTCGTGAACTACTGGGCGTCGTGGTGCACGCCGTGCCGCATGGAGACGCCGCTGCTCGTCGCCGCCCACCGGCGGTGGGGCGACCGCGTCCAGTTCCTCGGCGTCGACCTGCAGGACAACCGCGACGGCGCGGTGCGCTTCGTCGACACCTTCGACGTCACCTACCCGAGCGTGTTCGACCCCTCCAACGCGATCGGCGTGGCCAACGGCCTGTTCGCTCCGCCGATGACCGTGTTCTACGACGCGAGCGGCGCGAAGGTGGCGACCGTCCCGGGCCAGTTGTCCGCCGACGCCCTGGACGCGAACGTGCGGGCGATCGCCGGCTGAAGCACAGGTGGGATCGGGCGGGAAGCCCGCTGGTACCATCGTCGGGCTATGGCAGCGGTCTGCGACATCTGTGGCAAGAAGCCGTGGTTCGGCAAGTCGGTGACGTTCTCGCACAAGCGGAACAACCGACGCTGGGACCCGAACATCCAGCGCGTCCGGGCGATGGTCGACGGCACGCCCAGGCGGCTGTACGTGTGCACCAGCTGCATCAAG
>JBLMXP010000212.1:0-4324 GCA_050257835.1 Planctomycetaceae bacterium
CCTCGAGCCCCGCCTCCTGCATCGCGCGCTGGAACCCGCTTCGATCCTCGGCCTTGTGGATCGCCTCGAGCGAGGCCCCGATCAAGCGGATCCCGAGCCGGTCGAGGTCGCCGGACTCCGCGAGCGCCACGCTCACGTTCAGGCCCGTCTGGCCGCCGAGCGTGGGCAAGATCGCGTCGGGCTTCTCGCGCTCGAGGACCTGCAGCACCGACTCGGGGGTGAGCGGCTCCACGTAGGTCCGGTCGGCGAACCCGGGGTCGGTCATGATCGTCGCGGGGTTCGAGTTCACGAGCGAGACCTCGAACCCCTCGGCGCGCAGCACCTTGCACGCCTGCGTCCCCGAGTAGTCGAACTCGCACGCCTGCCCGATCACGATCGGGCCCGAGCCGATCACCATGATCGCGTGCAGGTCGCTCCGCCGCGGCATCAGGCCGCCCCCCGCATCAGCGCGCGGAAGTCCTCGAACAGGTAGCGCGAGTCGTGCGGCCCCGGCGCGGCCTCCGGGTGGTACTGGACGCTGAACGCCGGGACGTCGAGGCACCGCAGACCCTCGAGCGTGCCGTCGTTCAGGTTCCAGTGGCTGAGCGCGACCCGCCCGTAGTCGGTGAGCGCGTGGCCCTCTGCGTCCTTGGTCCACCCGTCGGGGTCCACCGCGAACCCGTGATTGTGGCTCGTGATCTCGACCGCGCCGGTCGCGAGGTGCTTGACCGGCTGGTTCACGCCGCGGTGGCCGAACTTCATCTTGTACGTGCGCCCCCCGAGCGCCAGGCCGAGCAGCTGGTTGCCCAGGCAGATCCCGAAGACCGGGACCTTCCCGAGCAGCCCGCGCGCGGCCGCGATCCCGTAGGCGGTCGCCGCCGGGTCCCCCGGTCCGTTCGACAGGAACACCCCGTCGTAGCCACCGTGGGCCACCTCTGCCGCCGGTGTCTGGGCCGGGTACACGGTGCACTCGATCCCGTGCGCGGCGAGCAGGCGCAGGATGTTCCGCTTCATCCCGAAGTCGTAGGCCGCGACCCGGTACACGGGCCCGCGCGCGGTCGAGGCGGGCCCGACGAGCGACGCCGCCTCGTAGGGCTCGACGGCGCTCACGGTCCGCGCGAGGTCGGCGCCGGCCATCCCGGGCGAGGCCTGCACCCGCGCGACGAGGGACGCGGCATCCAGATCGACGGTCGAGACCGCCGCGCGCATCGCGCCGTGCTCGCGCAGGCGAAGCGTCAGCCGCCGCGTGTCGATCCCCTCGATCCCGGTGACGCCGCTCGCGGCGAGCGCTTCGGGGAGCGTCCGCTCCGCGCGCCAACTGCTGGCCCGGCGCGAGGCCTCCCGGACCGCGAACCCCGCCACCTGCACGCGCCAGGACTCCGGATCCTCGTCGTTCACGCCGTAGTTGCCCTGGTGCGGCGAGGTCATCGCGACGATCTGCCCCGCGTAGGAGGGGTCGGTCAGCACCTCCTGGTAGCCGGCCATCCCCGTGTTGAACACGGCCTCGCCGAAGGTCTCGCCGTCGGCTCCGAAGCCCGTGCCGCGCAAGACGGTCCCGTCCTCGAGCGCCAGGAGCGCCGCGGGGCCCGTCACCGGGCCGCCTTGGCGTCGATCGCCGTGCGCTCGCCGCGGAGCACGGTCATCCGCACCCGTCCCTGCAACCGCCGCCCGAGGAACGCGCTGTTGCGCGCCTTCGACGCGAACGGCGGCTCCACGACCCAGCTCTCCCGAGGGTCGAACAGGACCAGGTTCGCGGGGCGCCCGGGCGCGATCGGGCCGCCGTGGTCGACGGCGCCGAGGATCCGCGCCGGCGTCGTCGCGAGCGCCTCGATCGCGCGCGTGAGCGTGAGCCGCCCGGGCGCCACCAGCTCGGTGAGCACGGCCGCGAGCGCGGTCTCCAGTCCGATCGTGCCGGGCAGGGCGTGGTCGAACTCGACCTCCTTCTCCTCGACCGCGTGCGGCGCGTGGTCGGTCGCGACCACGTCGATCGTGCCGTCGGCCAGGCCCCCGCGCAGCGCCTCGCGGTCCTCGGCCGTCCGCAGGGGGGGATGCATCTTCAGGTTCGTGTCGTAGGCGCGGAGGTCGTCGTCGGTGAACGTCAGGTGGTGCGGCGTCACCTCCGCGGTGACGCGGATCCCCTCGGCCTTCGCGCGACGCACCTGCTCCACGGCCACGGCCGTGGACAGGTGGCACAGGTGCAGTCGGCCGCCGGTCGCGCGGGCCACGGCGAGGTCGCGCGCCACCACGATCTCCTCGGCCGCCGCCGGTCGTCCCGCCACCCCCATCGCGTAGGACGCGGCGCCCTCGTGCATGTGCCCGCCCTCGACGAGCGTGGGATCCTCCGCATGGTCGGCGATCGCCACCTCGACGGGGAACGCCTTGGCGTACGTCAGCGCGTTGCGCAGCAGCCGCGCGGTCGACACGGTATCGCCGTCGTCGGAGAAGACGCGCACCCCGGCCTCGACCATCTCGCCGATCTCGGCCAGGGACTCCCCCGCCCGGTCCTTCGTGACCGCCCCGACGGGGAAGACGTCGCACAGCCCGTAGGCCGCGGCCAGGTCGCGCACCTCGTGGACGATCGCGGCGTGGTCGGTCACCGGGTCGGTGTTCGCCATCGCGGCCACCGCCGTGAACCCGCCGACCGCGGCGGCCCGGCTCCCGGTCTCGACCGTCTCCTTGTGCTCGAACCCCGGCTCGCGCAGGTGCGCGTGCAGGTCGACGAGGCCGGGCGCGAGCACGAGCCCGTCGCAGTCGATCCGCTCGGCGCCCTCGGCCGGCACGTCGGGCCCGGCGATCTCCCCGTCGACCACCAGCACGTCGCGGACCCCGTCCGTGCCGCTCGCGGGGTCGACCACCCGCGCGCCGACGAACAGCAGCCGCTCGCTCGTCACGTCATCACCTCCGCGCCGCTGCCGCCCAGGAGCAGGTACAGCAGCGCCATACGGATCGCGATGCCGTTGGTCACCTGCTCCTCGATCACGCTCTGGGGAAGGTCGGCCACGTCGGAGTCGATCTCGACCCCGCGGTTCATCGGGCCGGGGTGCATGATCAAGGCGCCCTCGGGCATCAGGCCCACCCGCTCGCGCGTGAGCCCGAACAGGCGCGCGTACTCGCGCACGCTCGGGAAGTACTCGAGGCGCTGCCGCTCCTTCTGCACCCGCAGCAGGTAGCAGACGTCGAGCTTGGGCAGCACCCCGTCGATGTCGTAGGAGACCTCGACGCCCCAGCCGGGCGCGTCGGGCGGGATCAAGGTGGGCGGGCCGATCAGGGTCACCTCGGCGCCCATCTTCACTAGCCCGAACGAGAGCGACCGCGCCACGCGCGAGTGCAGGACGTCGCCGACGATCGCCACGCGGAGGCCCTCGAGGCGTCCGAGCTTCTCGCGCATCGTGTAGAGGTCGAGCAGTCCTTGGGTCGGATGCTCGTGGGTGCCGTCGCCGGCGTTCAGGACGTGCGCGTCCACCCAGCGCGTGAGCTGCATCGGCGAGCCGCTCGAGGAGTGCCGGATCACGATCGCGTCGGCGCCCATCGCCTGCAAGGTGAGCGCGGTGTCCTTCATCGACTCGCCCTTGGCCACGCTCGAGCCGCTCGCGCTGAAGTTGATCACGTCGGCCGACAGGCGCTTGGCCGCGAGCTCGAAGGAGATCCGCGTCCGCGTCGAGTTCTCCAGGAACAGGTTCACGACGGTGCGGCCGCGAAGGGCCGGCACCTTCTTGATCACCCGGCTCCCCACCTCGCGGAACGACGCCGCGGTATCGAGGATCCGCGTGACGTCCTCCGCGGTGAGGTCGTGCATCGACAGCAGGTGCTCGTTCATCGGGCCGCCTCCAGGACGACGGCGTCCTCGCCGTCCAGCTCCTCGATCAGGACCCGCACGTCGTCGGCCCGGCTCGTCGGGACGTTCTTGCCGACGTAGTCGGCGCGGATCGGCAGCTCGCGGTGACCCCGGTCCACCAGGACCGCCAGCTGGATCTTCCGCGGCCGTCCGAGGTCCATCAGGGCGTCCATCGCCGAGCGGATCGTCCGACCGGTGAAGAGCACGTCGTCGACCAGCACCACCACCTTGCCGGTGATGTCGAACGGGATCCGGGTCTCGTGGACCTCCGGAGCCTCCGCGCGCATCCCGATGTCGTCGCGGTAGAAGGTGATGTCGAGGACCCCCACCGGCACGGTCACACCCTCGATCTGCTCGATGTGCGCCGCGAGCCGCCGCGCGAGGTCGTCGCCCCGGTCCGCGATCCCGACGAGCACGAGCCCCTCGGTGCCCTTGTCGCGCTCGAGGATCTCGTGGGCGATCCGGGTGAGGGCGCGCCGGACGTCATCCGCCTCCAGCACCTTGGCGCTC
>JBLMXP010000213.1:0-8716 GCA_050257835.1 Planctomycetaceae bacterium
AGAAGAAGATGCCCGACCTGAACGCGAACGACGTCGAGGCCGCGATGCTGATCGTGGCCGGCACCGCGCGGAGCATGGGCGTGGAGGTGGAGCGATGAGCGGCC
Source organism: Planctomycetaceae bacterium (assembly GCA_050257835.1). Classification (GTDB taxonomy): domain Bacteria; phylum Actinomycetota; class UBA4738; order UBA4738; family HRBIN12; genus AC-51. Next base: position 105 of record JBLMXP010000213.1, read on the forward strand.
GGGAGCACGGCCACGAACATGGGAAGCGCTACCGCGACGGCGCCAAGGCGTTCGACCGCACCCATGAGTACTTGCCGGTCGACGCGATCCGCCTGCTGAAGGCGCTGCCCGACGCGAAGTTCGACGAGACCGTCGAGGTCTCCTTCCGCCTGGGCCTGGACACCCGCAAGCAGGACCAGGCGCTCCGCGGCACCGTCACCCTGCCCAACGGCACCGGCAAGACCGTCCGCGTGGCGGTCTTCGCCCAGGGTCCGAAGGCGAACGAGGCCCGCGAGGCCGGCGCCGACGTCGTGGGCGCCGAGGACCTCCTCGAGGACGTCCTCAAGGGCAACATCGAGTTCGACGCGGCGATCGCGACCCCCGACATGATGGCCACGGTCGGCAAGGCCGGACGCGTGCTCGGGCCGCGTGGCCTGATGCCGAACCCGAAGACCGGCACGGTGACCAACGACATCGCCAAGGCGGTCTCCGACATCAAGGGCGGCAAGATCGAGTACCGCGCCGACCGCACCGGCAACGTCCACCTCGTGATCGGCAAGAAGTCCTTCGGCGAGCAGCAGCTGCTCGAGAACTACCTCGCGGTGGTCGACGAGGTGCTCAAGGCCAAGCCCTCGAGCGCGAAGGGCCGGTACATCCGGTCCCTGGTCGTGTCCTCCACGATGGGCCCCGGCGTGCGGATCGACCCGACGAAGCCGAAGGAGACGGACCAGACCGCGTCCGCTCCGGCCTGAACCCCGAGACCGGCGACCGCGGGCACCGCGCGCCGCCGCGTCATCGGCGGTCTGGGGTACGGTGGAGCGTCCTCCCCGGGAGGGACTCCATGGAGTGTCCGAGCTGTGGCGCACCGACCCCGGCCGACGCGCGGTTCTGCTCGTCGTGCGGGGCCGCGCTCGCCCCGGCCGCGCCCGGCCGGGAGGAGCGCAAGATCATCTCGGTCCTGTTCGTCGATCTGGTCGGGTTCACCGCTCGCTCCGACGGCGCCGATCCCGAGGACGTCCGCGACTCGCTCGAAGGCTACTTCGCGAGCGTCCGCGGTGCGGTCGAGCGCTACGGCGGCACCGTGGAGAAGTTCATCGGCGACGCCGTGATGGCGGTCTTCGGCGCCCCCGTGGCGCACACCGACGACGCGGAACGGGCGGTTCGGGCTGGGCTCGCCGCGCTCGAGGCGGTCTCCGGGCTCGGTCTGTCCGCGCGCGCGGCGGTGAACACCGGCGAGGCGGTCGTCAGCGTCGGGTCGGGACATGAGCGCGGCGAGGCGCTCGCGCTCGGCGACGTCGTGAACACCGCGTCGCGTCTCCAATCCTCCGCGCCGACCGGCGGGCTGGTCGTCGGTGAGGAGACCTACCGGGCGACGCACGACGCGATCCGCTACGAGGAACGGCCCCCGGTGACCGCCAAGGGCAAGCGCGACCCGCTCGCGATCTGGCTCGCGCAGGAGGCGCTCGCCGCGCCCAGCGAGCGGCAGCAGCGCTCGATCCCGATGGTGGGACGCGAACGCGAGCTCACCCTGCTGCGCTCGATGTGGGACGGCGCGTTCGCCTCCCGCCGCCCCCAGCTCGTGACGGTGCTCGGTCCCGCCGGCATCGGCAAGTCCCGGCTCTGGCGGGAGTTCGGCCGGCTCGTCGAGGCGGAGGGGGCGCGCGTGATCCGCGGCCGGTGTCTCCCGTACGACACGCACGACCTCTACGAGGCGTTCGGACACCAGCTCAGGCAGATCGCCGGGATCTACGAGCAGGATCCGCCGCAGGTCGCCCGGGCCAAGCTCGGCGAGACGGTGGCGTCGCTGTTCGACGAGGCCGAACGCGGCGACATCCTCCGATCCTTGTCCCTGTTGCTCGGCCTCGGCCTGGACGAACCGGTCGAGGAGCAGCTGTTGCTGCTCTTCGCGGCCCGCCGGCTCGTCGAGCGGCTCGGCGGTGACCGACCGACCCTGCTCGTGTTCGAGGACGTGCATTGGGCCGACACGGCCGAGCTCGAGCTGATCGAGTACCTGGTGGCGCACGCCCACGAGACGCCGGTGCTGTTCCTGGCGGTGGCGCGCCCCGAGTTCCTCGACGCGCACCCGACGTGGGGGAGCGGCCTGCCCACGCACAGCGCGATCTCGCTCGAGCCGGTGTCGCCGCACGACGCCGCGCGGATCGTCGAGGCGCTCGTCGGCACCGAGCTGCCGCCGACCTCGCTCGGACGGCTCGTCGACGTCGCCGAGGGGAACCCGCTCTTCCTCGAGGAGCTCACGTCGGCGCTGCTGGAGGGGTGCGACCCGCGCACCGAGCTCCCGACCTCGATCCGGACCGTGATCGCCGCCCGCGTCGACGCGCTGCCGGCTCCGCACCGCGAGGCGCTGCTGGCCGCGTCGGTCATCGGGAAGGTCTTCTGGGCCGACGTGCTGCGTGCCCTCGGCCAGGACCAGCGCCTGCTCGAGATCCTCGACGACCTGGAGGCGAAGGATCTGATCCGTCGCGAGCCCGTCACGCAGGTCCAGGGGGACCTGCAGTTCAGCTTCAAGCACATCTTGATCCGCGACGTGTGCTACGCGACCCTGCCTCGGGCGGCGCGACGAGCGGCGCACGAGGCCGTCGCGCGTCACATCGAGCGGGCGGCGGGGCAGGACCGCGAGCTCGCGTGGCTGCTCGCCCACCACTGGCAGGAGGCGGGTGATACGGCGCGCGCGGTCGACTACCTCCTGCTCGCCGCCGAGCGCGCCGAGGAGGCGCTCGCCGTCGACCAAGCCCTCGACCTGTTCGGTCGCGCGCAGGCGATCGCACCGGACGACGCGACCCGCACCCGCGTGGCGCTCACCCAAGCGTTGGCCCGCGTCCGGTTCGGCGACTGGGACGCGGCCGCCGACGAGCTCGAGTGGCTCGTGCCGACGCTGGACGGTCGCGACCTGGTCGAGGCCTTGCTCGCGCTGGCCCGCAGCTACCACTGGACCGAGCGGACCTCACAGACCCTCGAGGTCGCGGAGCGCGCCCTCGCCGCGTCGAGGGACCTGGACGCGGACGATCTGGAGCCTGTCGCCCTGGCACGCCTCAGCCAGGGCTATGCGATGCGTGGCTCCGACGGGGACCTCGATCGCGCGCTCGAGCTCGGGGAACGAGCGTTGCGCTCGTGGATGCCGGGGGCAAGGCGGGAGGATCTCGTGGAACACGAGCACCTGCTCGCCGATCAGCATTACTGGACGGGCGACTACGAGCGTGCGCTGGAGCTCTCGCAGCGGGCCCGCGACGAGGCCGAGGACCCGGCGAGCGCGGAGGCGCTGCTGCGCGGCGGCGGCATGGCGGGGCTCATGCTCGCGTCGATGGGCCGCTACGAGGAGGCGATCGCGACCTGCGATGCCGCGATCGCGATCGGACGCGAGCTGGACCGGTCTGTCCGCGTCCTCCTCAACTACTCCACGCTGGCGTTCCGAGACCTGTTCGACCTCGACGAGGCGAGGCGCCGGACGGAAGAGGCGCTCGACGGGCAGACGCGCACGTCCTTCCACATGCCGTGGATGAACGCGGAGGTGGACCTGATCGCGACGGACCTGCTGGCGGGGGAGCTCGGGGCCGCGCAGGCGAGCTGGGACCGCCTCTGGGACGAGGTCGCGGCGACGCCTGCCTGGGAGCGGTGGCTGCTCGGGGGCAAGATGGCTGCGCTCCGGGCCGAGCTCGCGCTGCAGACCGGGGACGCCGAGGGGGCGGTGGACCGGGCGTCCGAGGCGATCGCGATGGCGGAGGTGGTGCACCGCGCGAAGTACGAGGCGATCGCTCGTGCCACCCTCGGCAAGGCCCTGTTCGGCACCGGGCGACGCGAGGATGCGTTCCGCGAGCTGTCCCGGGGGCTTGCGGTCGCGGACCGCCTGGGGCTCCCGTCGTGGCGGTGGCGGATCCGGGCCGATATCGCCCCGGTCCTGCTCGCGATGGGCGACGAGGACGGAGCCGAGCGCGAGCTCCGAGCGAGCGGTGCGATCGTCCGGGAGATCGCCGAGGCCCTCTCGCCCGAGCGGGCGGCGCGGTTCCTCGCCGCGCCGTCGACGGCCGGGCTCCTCGGCGCGGTCTGAGAGGTCCGCGCTACCGGCGGCGCCGCGCCGGGACCAGCACGAGGCCGCCGAACGCGAGCACCACCACGGCGATCGCCGCGATGATCCCCAGGTTCGACGCGGGCAGGGTCGTGCCGGCGACCCGCGTGGACGGCCGCTGAGGCCCCTGGTCCGCCGATCCGTGCGCCGAGGCGCTGGCGCCGTGCGAGCCCTTGACCCGCACCTTCAGGACCGGCGAGACCGATGCGGCGCACACCTGCTCGTTCGGGTGCGTGCCGATCGTCGCGCCGTCGAACTCGGTCTGGAACGAGGTGGTCTGGCTCACGGTGCGTGAGAACGCGTAGTTGCCGGCACCGTCGGTCGTCGTGGTGGCCACGGTCCCCGACCCGACCTGCAGCAGCGAGATCGGCTGCCCCCCACGGCACGGCGGGTATCCGACGAGCTTGCCGTAGATCGTAACGGTGTCGCCGGCGTTCACCTGCCCGGGCGGGGCTCGGTGGATCGTCAGGTTGGTCTGACCCACGAGCGGGTCCGCGGACGCGGCTGACGCCGAGAGCACCACCACCGCGACGGCCATCGATGCCAGGATCGAGCGTCGCATACGCTTCCTTCCCCCGAGGCCCACCCTACGCGCTGCTTCTTCGAAGGGGAACCCCCACTTCGGTCACGTCGAGCTCTCGGGTGAGCCGGGCTGCACCGGGCCGATCCGGTAGGGCCGCATCATCTCGTTGTCCTCGTGGGACACGATGTGGCAGTGCCACACGTAGTTCCCGGGGCGCGGGAACCGCAGCTTCACGCGGGTCACCTGCCCGGGGTAGGCGATCACCGTGTCCTTGTAGCCCGACTCCCACGGCCGCGGGTCGTGCGGCGAGCCGACGGTCCGCACGGGCTGGGCGACGTCGCCCTCGGCCGTCAGCCGCAGGCGCTGGCGGTTGACCACCTTGAACAGCGTCTCGTGGATGTGGATCGGGTGCGCGTCGACGGTGGTGTTGAAGATCTCCCACACCTCGACCGCGTCCACCTTCGGGTCCTCGGTGATCGCGTCGTCCCACATCCTGGTCCGCACGAGCCCGTCGGACCCGACCGTGCCGAGCAGACCGGCCACGGGGGCGTCCTCGAAGAACTCCGACGCCGCCTCGGCGATCGCCACCTTCCGCCGACGGTCCGGCGCCGGGAGGCCGGCCGCCCACGGTAGCCGCAGGAACCAGGGGGGCGTCGAGTCCTCACGCACCGCGCCCGCCGCGACGTCGAACCGCATCACCTGCCCGCTCGTTCCCGGGTCGGCGCGGATCGCCGGGTCGAGGGAGCCGTTGAACGGCTGGTCCGGCCCGATGTTGGTGAGCACGACGTGACTCGAGGCGCCCGCGAACTCGACGATCACATCCGCGCGCTCGGCGGGACCGAGCAGGATCGTCGCGCGTCCCTCGTGATCCGGGTCGTAGGCGTTCAGCCGCACGACCTCGCGCAGGAACCCGCCCTCGTTGCCGATCTGCCACGCGTGCACGCCCGGGTCGTCGAACCGAAGGACCAGGAACCGCGAGTCGCAGCCGTTCAGGAGGCGGAACCGGTAGCGGCGCCGCTCGACGCGAAGGCGCGGCCAGGTCTTGCCGTTCACGACCATCGTGTTGCCGAAGAACTCCGGGTTCCAGTAGGGCGGGACGTCGGTGTCGGGCTCGAACTCGTCCTTGTCGACGTCGCCGAAGAACTCGCGGCTCCTCGGGTAGAACAGCGAGCCGTCGGCGTCGAAGGAGCGGTCCTGGATCACGATCGGGATCTCCCGGTAGGTCAGGCCCGGTGGGTCGCCGAGTCGCGGGGCGGGGCCCGGCAGCACCGCGAGGGAGCCGTCGCGCTCGTCCCGCGCGGCGTCGCCGCTGCCTCCGCGCAGGAGGTAGAAGCCGGCGGGACCGGCGTAGACGTTCAGCCTCGTCATCCCCAGCGCGTGGTCGTGGTACCAGAGCGTCGCCGCGCGCTGCTCGTTGGGGTACACGGCGGCGAACCCGTCCTGCGGCCACGTGTCGTTGCCGGGCGTGCCGTACAGCTCGATCCACTTGTCGCGGAAGAACCGGTACCACGTGCCGTGCCTCGCGTAGCCCGACGGCACCCCGGCGTCGGCGGGCAGGGACCAGGCCTCGGCGTACCCGTCGCTCTCGTCGCCGACGCCTGCCGCGCCGTGCAGGTGCGTGACGAGCGGCACCGGGCCGGTGTAGGGGGGCGGCGTCGACGCGAACGTGGGCGTGCTGTCCCGTCCGCTCGCGCCTCCCGGCGGGTTCGCCCAGTGGATCGTCGGGTCGACCGTGAGCAGGTGCGGCAGGTAGCGCCCGTCCTCGACGAGTTGGTTGTGCCACGTCACCTGGACGGGACGGCCCACGCGCGCCTCGACCGTGAACGCCGGGTAGTTGAAGGTCTCCGGGTGGGCGACCGAGCCGTAGCTCCACACCGTGGTCTGCAGGCCCGGGACGATCTCCTGACCGAACTGCCGGACGGCGAGCTCGTACCAGTCGACGGTCGTGCCGCCGCGGATCGTGCGCGTCCCGGACCTGGGCATGACCGGTGGGATCACGAGGTCCGTGACGTACTTGTCGATCGAGGTCGGGTCGAGGGACCCGCCCGGCAGCGGGCCGGCCGCCTGAGCCAGGACCGGCCGGACGAGCAGGCCGCTGGGGAGCAGGAGCGCACCGCCCGCGACGGCGCTGGCGCCGAGGAACTGGCGTCGTGTCAGCATCGGTTCTCACCCTCCCGTGCTGTGGGTTCGTCGGTTGACTCTCTCTACATCGGCGCGACGGGCGGGGGCAAGGGCCGGCCGCGGTATCTCCGCGGGACCCCGGGCTCGGCCGCTGGTAGCGTCGGTGGGTGCGTCCGCGCGAGGCTCCGATCGACCCGACCGGCCGGGAGCGCCGGACCGACGCGGCGCTGTGGCTCGTCGCGGCGTCGGCCGTGTGGCTCACCGTGTGGCTCTCCCTGTTCCGCGATCCGCCGAACCCCACGCACGGTCACGGCATCGACAAGGTCGAGCACGCGCTCGCCTACCTCGTGACCACGCTCGCGGTGCTGCTCGCCGCCGTCTGGCGCCCGGGGCGCGGGCCCGGGCGGTTCCCCGCCGCCCGGTGGTGGATCGGGGGGGCGGCGCTCGCCGCCGGCGCGCTGATCGAGGTCTTGCAGAGCACGATGACCACGGACCGCCAAGGCGACGTCAAGGATTGGCTCGCGGAGGTGGTCGGCGTCGGCCTCGCGTTGCTCGCCCTGCGGGCGCTCGAACGGCGCTCTCCCGCGCCGACCTGACGGCTGTTACGGTCCCGGGCGATGCGTCGCCTCCGCCGGTTCGTGTCGTTGGTCCCCGCCGACCGCCTGCTCCTGGCGCGCGCGCTCGGGTGGGTAGCGCTCGCGCGGGGGGCGCTGTGGTTCGTCCCGTTCACGAGGCTGCGCGTCGCCGCCGACCGGCTGCGCGCCTCGAGCTTGCGCCGGCGGACCGACCCCGCGCGCGTGGCCTGGGCCGTCGAGACGGCCGCGCGCGCCGTCCCGCGGGCGACGTGCCTGTCGCAGGCGCTGGCGGCCGACGCGATGCTCCGGCGCGCGGGCCGCACGCCGACGCTTCGGATCGGCGTCGCGAAGGAGGGCGCCGCCCTCGAGGCGCACGCCTGGCTCGAGCTCGACGGCGCGGTGCTCGTCGGTGATCACGACCTGCACCGGTACACGCCGCTCGAGCCCCGCCCGGAGCCGTCCTGAGCCACTTGCCGGGCGGGGCCGCGGCGGCGAGGATGCGCGGCGTGGACATGCCCGAGACCCGCTACGCGAGGACCGACGACGGTGTCTCGATCGCCTACAGCCTCGCCGGCGACGGTCCGGTCGACCTGCTGTGGCTCGGGGCGTTCATGGGCAGCCTTGAGGTCGTCTGGGAATACGAGGGGATGCGGTCGCTGACGGAGCGGCTGTGCTCGTTCGCGCGCGTGATGCGCCACGACATGCGCGCCACCGGTCTGTCGGGCCGGGCGGCCGCGCTGCCCGACCTCGAGACCCAGGTGCAGGACGTGCTGGCGGTCCTGGACGCGGCCGGTTCGCGCTCGACCGTGATCGTCGGCGCGGGGCCGGGCGCGCATCTGGCCCTGATGTTCGGCGCGACGTTCCCGGCCCGCACCCGAGCGCTCTGCCTCTATGACCTCTCCGCGTGGGTGGGGGAGGTCTTCCAGGGGCGCGACCTCGACACCCTCACGCGGACCTGGGGGACGGAGGCGGCCGCGTCGGCGGCGATGGCCGCGGTGGCGCCCTCGCTCCTCGGAGACCGCGACTTCCTGCGTTGGTACGCGAGGATGCAGCGACACTTCCTGCCGCCCGACGCCGCCGCGGAGCTGGTGCGGATCGCGCGGGCGACCGACATCCGCCCGGTGCTGTCGGCCGTGCACGTGCCCACGCTCGTGCTCGCGCGGGAGTGGCCGGGTCACGAGCTGGACGAGGAGATCGCGACGCAGATCGAAGGCGCGCGCTTCCAGCTGTTGCCGGGGCAGGAGCGCGCGTCGTTCGCCGGTGACCAGGACTCCCTCTGCAGCGCGATCCGCGACTTCCTCGGGCTGGAGCCGGCGCGTCCGGCGGCCCAGAC
>JBLMXP010000214.1:0-27732 GCA_050257835.1 Planctomycetaceae bacterium
GTCTTCTACCGCACGAACGCGCAGTCGCGCGTGATCGAGGACATCTTCATGCGCGTCGGCACGCCCTACCGGGTGTTCGGCGGCGTGCGCTTCTACCAGCGCAAGGAGATCAAGGACGTCCTGGGCTACCTGCGACTGCTCGTCAACCCGCAGGACGTGATCTCGTTCCGTCGCGTCGTGAACATGCCCAAGCGCGGGATCGGCGACGCCACGGTCGCCGCCGTCGAGACGTTCGCGCGCGACGAGGGGATCGACGTGGTGGAGGCGTGTCGCCGCGTCGACGAGATCGGCGTGCTCAACACCCGCGCGAGGGGAGCGGTGAAGGGCTTCACCGACGTGATGACGGCGCTCCGCGCGCACTTCGACGACGGGGCCGGCCCCGCGCGGATGGTCGAGTTCGCCGCGCAGGAGTCGGGCTACCTACTCGAGCTCGAGACCGAGCGGACCGTCGAGGCCGAGGGGCGGATCGAGAACCTGCAAGAGCTCTCGGGTGTGGCGATGGAGCTCGCCGCGCGCGATCCCGACCTCGACCTCGACGCGTTCCTGGAGCAGGTGTCGCTGGTCGGCGAGCAGGACGAGTACGAGGAGGAGGACTCCACCGTCACGCTGATGACGCTCCACATCGCGAAGGGCCTGGAGTTCCCGGTGGTGTTCATCGTCGGGATGGAGGACGGGATCTTCCCGCACTTCCGGTCGATGACCGACACGCACGAGCTGGAGGAGGAGCGCCGCCTCGCCTACGTCGGGATCACGCGAGCCCAGCAGCGCCTGTACCTCACCCACGCGTGGAGCCGCACGATCTTCGGGCAGACCCAGTTCAACCCGCCGTCGCGCTTCCTCGGCGAGGTGCCCCAGCACCTGATCGACGTCCGCGAGAGCGAGATCCGCCGTCAGACGCCCTCGCGCTACGGCGGCGGCTCGCGCTACGGCGAAGGCTCCCGTTATGGGAGCGGTGGGCGGGGCGGCGGCGGCGGGTACAGCGTGGTCGGGCTCCCGGGCGCCGAGCGCGAGGTCCGGGTGGAGCCGGGATGGACCCCGCCGCGGCCGGTGCCGGCCCAGCGTCGCGAGACGCCCGCGATCGTGGCGGGCGACACCGTGGCCCACGACAAGTGGGGGGAGGGCGTCGTCGTGACGACGAGCGGCGCCGGCGACGACGCCGAGGCGACGATCCGGTTCGAGGAGGTGGGCGAGAAGCGTGTGCTCCTGGCCTACGCCCCGATCCGCAAGGTGGGCTGAGTGGCGATCGGCGTCGAGGCGGCCAAGATCCGGCACCTGCGGGCGGCGAAGGATCTGATCGACCGGCGCTACGCGGAACCGCTCGACCTCGACGCGCTCGCGGCGGCGGCCGGCTACTCGCGGTTCCACTTCCTGCGCGCCTTCCGCGACACCTACGGGGAGACGCCGGGCGAGTACCTCACCCGCCGCCGGATCGAGCGCGCGAAGGAGCTGCTGCGCGCCGCGAACCTCACGGTCACCGAGGTGTGCCACGAGGTCGGGTTCTCGAGCCTCGGGTCGTTCAGCGCGCGCTTCACCGAACTCGTGGGGACCTCCCCTTCGGCCTATCGCGATCGGACCGTGGCCGACGGCGGCCCGCCCCCGATCCCCGGGTGCTTCGTCATGATGTGGACCCGGCCGTCCAACGCGGCAATCGGGGAGAAGCCTCGAACTCCGTCGCGGCGTTAGCCTCGATCGGGTTCGAGGCCGAAGGGGGAGAGCGATGATCGACCGGCTGTCGCACACGCCGATCTGGGTGGCGGACCAGGACGCCGCGAAGGACTTCTACGTCGAGCGCTTGGGGTTCGACGTGCGCACCGACATCACGATGGACGGGTTCCGGTGGCTGACGGTGGCCCCCAAGGACCAGCCGGACCTCGAGCTGATCCTGATCAAGCCGGGCCCGCCGATGCACGACGAGCAGAGCGCGGCCGAGATCCTCGCGCTCGTGGCGAAGGGCGCCTTCAGCGGCGGCGTGCTCGATACGAGCGACTGTCGCGAGACCTTCGAGGAGCTCTCGGGCAACGGCGTGACCTTCCTGCAGGAGCCGGCCGAACGTCCGTATGGGGTGGAGGCGGTCTTCCGCGACGACTCCGGCAACTGGTTCAGCCTGCGGCAGCCCGGCGCCTGAGGTCCCGGCTCATGACGGGTCGTCGGGGTGACGGATCCGCCGGAGCCCGATCGTCTCGTCCCAACGCTGGGCGACGGGCTCCTCGCCGAACCGCATGAACACTGCGTCGCGGACGTCGAGCGTGAACAGGTGGAAGTCCGGTTCGTCCGGCGCCCAGCCGATCCGCTCGAGGATCGTGCGGCGGTAGGCCTCGCGCAGGCCGAGGTCGGTCTCCTCGATCGCCAGGCCGCGGAGCTTGATGTCGCCGCCGGGGTTCATCCGACCCTGCGGCACGCTGTGGACGAGCAGGCGCGGGTCGCGGCGGAGGTCGAGCGCCTTCAGGCTGTTCGGCATCATCCCCAGGCACAGGCGCCCTTCGGCGAAGTCCACCTCGTTGGGGCTGAGCCGCGGTAGGCCATCGGGTCGCAGGGTCCCGAGCATCACGACCTCGTCGGTCGCGAACCGCTCCCGCGCGATCGTCGCGATCTCGGGGCAGGCCTCCTCGAAGGCGTCCCATCGCATCCGGTCATCCTAGGGGCTACCGGGGCCCGGGTAGGACCGATGCGCGGCGGTCGGGACCTCCGGCCGTTGTCACCTCCCGCGTGCGGGAGGCACCATCCCTCGGTATCGCTCGAAAGGAACCACCGGGGTGACGGCACTTCCCCGGAGCGGGCCCGCCACTCGGGGTCGCGGGCCCGCTCCTCGAACGGAGCCTCTGGATCGTGGGAGGATCACGTCCCCACGGTCCGGAGGTTCCGCCATGTCAGGAGGCATCGATGCGACCCGATGACGTCTACCGCCTGACGAGCGCCGGCGACCCCCGGTTGTCACCGGACGGCTCGACCGTCGCCTACGTCGTGGCCTCGATCGATCCCGACACGAAGGAGGCCCGGGCCGCGATCTGGGCGGTGCCGGTGGACGGGAGCGAGCCTTCCCGACGGCTGACCTGGGGCCCCAAGACCGACACGAGCCCGCGCTGGTCGCCCGACGGGCGCTGGCTGGCTTTCACCTCAGCTCGCGACGGCGACGTCGCGCAGCTGTACGTGATGCCGGTCGACCGGCCGGGCGAGCCCGTCGTGCTCACCGACCTGAAGGAGAGCGTGGAGGCGCCCGTGTGGTCGCCCGACGGCGCCCGGCTCGCGTTCCTCGCCCGCGATCATGACCCCGACGACGACGTGGCGGACATCGCGAAGCGGCCGCCGCGCCGGATCACCCGGCTGCAGTACCGGCTCGACCACGACGGGTTCACGTTCGCGCGCCGGCACCACGTCTGGGTCGTCGGCCGCGACGCGACCACCCCCGCGGTCAAGATCACCGAAGGCGACATGGAGGACGGCGCCCCCTCCTGGTCGCCCGACGGCACGACGATCGCGTTCACCTCCGCGCGGCACGAGGACTGGGACATCTCCACGATCACCGACGTCTACGTCGTGCCCGCCGAGGGCGGGGAGCCCAAGCGCATCACGGCGATGGACGGCGCCTGCGACGGGGTCGCATGGTCGCCCGACGGCACCCGGATCGCGTACCGCTTCACCCCGGGTGAGTTCGACGAGCCGAGGCACGGGCTGATCGCGGTGCTCGACCTCGCGTCGAGCGAGCGCACCCTGCTCGGCGCCGACCTCGACAGGACCTGCGCCCCCTACCCGTCGATCCGCGAGCCGATCTGGGACGGGGACCATCTCGTGTTCCCGATCGAGGATCAAGGGCGTCTCCCGCTGTACCGGGCACCGGCGGACGGCTCGGCGCCGCCGGTCCCGCTGGTCGCGTTCGACGGCTGGGTCACCGGCTACGACGTCGTGGCGGGAACCATCGCTTACGCGGGGACCACCGACGCGAGCCTTGGGGAGATCCACGTGGGCGACCGGCGCCTCACCGATGTCGGCGGCCCCTTCCTCGCGGAGGTCGGGGTGTTCGAGCCGGAGCCGTTCACGGCGATCTCGCCCGACGGGACCGAGATCGACGCCTGGGTGATCCGGCCGGCCGGGTTCGAGGAGGGTTCGCGCTACCCGGCCGTCCTCAACGTGCACGGTGGCCCGTTCACCCAGTACGGCCTGCGGTTCTTCGACGAGTTCCAGGTGCAGGCGAGCGCCGGCTACGGGGTGCTCTTCGCGAACCCGCGCGGCTCCTCCGGCTACAGCGAGGCGTTCGGCCGCGCGATCCGTGGCCCGGTCACCGACGGCGACGGCTGGGGCTCGGTCGACTTCGACGACCTGATGGCCGTCGTCGACGAGGCCGTGAAGCGGTTCGACTGGATCGACCCCGACCGGCTCGGCGTGATGGGCGGCTCCTACGGCGGCTACATGACGTCGTGGGTCGTCGGGCACACCGACCGGTTCGCGTGCGGCATCAGCGAGCGCGCGGTGAACGACATGGCCTCGGAGGACGGCACCTGCGACTTCGCCGGGTTCTTCCGCGGCTACCTGGGCGACTACCCCTGGAACGCTCCCGAGGCCTATCGCGACACGTCCCCGCTCACCTTCGCCGAGCGGATCACGACGCCGCTGTTGCTCCTGCACTCCGAGGACGACCTGCGCTGCCCGATCAACCAAGCCGAGCAGCTGTTCACGGTCCTGCGGAACCTCAAGCGCGAGGTCGAGTTCGTGCGGTTCCCCGGCGAGTGCCACGAGCTGACGCGCTCGGGCAGCCCAACCCACCGCGTGCAACGGTTCGAGATCGTCCTCGAGTGGCTCGACCGGTACCTGAAGGCCTGAGCGTGGTCAGCGCGCCTCGACCGGCGCGCCGGCCAGCCGGTCGAGCACGTTGCGCGTGATCCGCTCGACGTCGGGGTCGCCGTGCTTGAGGCCGAACGCCCAGTCGGTGACGCCGGCGTTGAAGATCGTGGCGCCGCTCGGCTTCGTGAACACCGCCATCGTTGCGTGGTTGTTGCGGATCCGCTCGAGGTTGGCGGGGTCGGTGTCGCCGAACAGGGCGGCCGCGACGTTCTCGAGCTCGCCCGGCTCGTGCGCGTAGCGCGAGGGCTGCTCGTGCTGTGCCCACAGGCGCGCCGGCGCGGTCGCCAGGACCTCCAACGTCTCCGGCGCGCCGTCGCGACCGGTGGGGACGGGGATCCCGCAGCGCATGCGCAGCTCGCAGCCGTCGACCTCGTAGGACACGATCGCGTCGTCGGTCCCGAACTCGTCGCCGTAGTGCAGGTCGGTGCCCTCGAAGACCCAGTGCTCGGGCTGCCAGACCGTGTAGCCGCCCGAGGAGCGCGGGGCGCCGAGGCCGTAGCGCGAGTAACCGCCGCGCGTGAACGACAGGCCGATCGTCTCGTGCTCGGGGCGGCCGATCCGCTTGTCGGCCCACACGCCGGTGAGGAACCGCTCGTCGGACGTGCCGAGGACCGGGTCCTGGTGCGCCGCGTACTTGAAGCACGTCATCGCGCGGTGGCCGTCCTCGAAGCGGACCTGCCAGAAGCAGGTGTTGCCGCTGAAGATCGCGGCGTTGCCGCCGGCCGCGGTGAACGTGTCGACCGCGTCGCGCATCTTCCAGGACCAGTACTCGTCGTGGCCGGCCGTCACGAACGTGCGGTGCCCGTCGAGCACCTCCGGGTGCTGCTCGAGGTCCTGGCTGATCGCGAAGTCCAACCGGTAGCCGTTCGCCTCGGCCCAGCGGACGAACGAGCGCTCGTACTGGTACCAGCCGGCGCCGCCGCTCCAGTCCGACAGTCCGTGCTCGCGCGCCCAGTGGATGTAGCCCATCGCCTCCCGGTCGGGCTCGGTCTGCATCTTGCGCGCGACCGGCTCGGGCTTGACGAGGAACCCCTTGGCCATCGGTCGCTCGAACGACACCCGAGTGCCGCCGGTGTAGAGGCTCGGCCCGCCCCAGTCGTTGTAGGCGTTGTAGGTGGTGGTGCTGAGGACCAGGACCATCGGTGCGGACGGCTCGCCGGCGCGCGGGCGCACGACCAGGAACGCGTCGGCGCGCTCGCCGTCGGCGGTGAGGGTGACGGCGTAGTAGCCGGAGCGCCAGTCGCCGACCGGGATCTCGAACGCGACGGGCCAGCCGCAGCCGCGCGACGATGCGTCCTCGGGCGCGGGGTGCTCGCCTGCGATCACGGCCTCGCGGCGCCACACCACCTCCGGGTCGGCGCCCTCGCGCGCGACGGTGAGGTCGAACGACGGCGCGTCGGTGGAGACGTGGACGCCGAACGGCTCGCCCGGCTCGACCGACAGCGGCCAGCAGTACGCCTCGAGCACGCGGATCCTCCCTCTACCGCATGAGCGCGAAGTACCCGGCGATCAGGATCACGATCCCCGCGACGATCGGCGCGATCACCCATGCCAGGCCGAGCCGGCCGCGGTACGGCCCGAGCGTGCCGACCTTCGTGGTCGGTTTGAGGCCGGGCGGACGGATCGTGACGCGCTTGCGGGGCACGGTCCGAGTCTACGAGCCGGCCACGCGGTACAGGCGCCAGCGGTCCGGGACGCCCTTGAGCTCGTGCTCGCCGGCGTCGTCGAAGACGAGGCCCGAGCCCGCCGTGAGGTCCTTCACGGTCTGGGACGCGAGGACCTCCGATGCGCCCGCCTTGGACGCGACGCGGGCCCCGATCGCCACCGCGAGACCGGCGTGCTTGCCGTCGACCCGCTGCACCTCGCCTGTGTGCAGTCCGGCGCGGATCTCGAGCCCCAGGGCGCGGACCGCGCCGACGGCCTCGATCGCGCAACGCACAGCGTCGCCCGGCGCGTCGAAGGCCGCGTAGAACCCGTCCCCGGCGGTGTCCATCTCCACGCCGCCGTGCGTGGCCAACAGGCCGCGGATCAGGCGATGGTGCCCGGAAACGATCTCGCGCCACCGCGCGTCGCCCAGGGCCGCCGCGCGCTCCGTGGACCCGACGATGTCGGTGAACAAGATGGTGGACAAGAACCGCTCGGGCCGCGCGGCGATGGGTCCGACGCCCAGGAAGTCGCGGACGGCCTCCACGAGCCGCTCGGTGTCGCCGAACCAGGGCATCGTGTCATTGCCCCCGAGCTCCACGAACCGCCCGCCCGGGATCAAGGAGGCGACGAACCGATGCTGATCCGGGTCGCCGCCGCGCGAGAGGACCAGCGTGGGCACGTGGACGGCGGGCAGGACGTCTCGCACGTCGGTCTCGGTCCACGCCTGGTAGAGGGTTCGGGCGCGCTGCGGGGTGACGGAGCCACGCTGCATCTTCGCCATCCACCGGTGGAACGCGGCGTCGACCTGACCCGTCACGCCCTCACCGGCCGCCATCTCGGTCCCCAGGTCGCTCGAACCCCATCGCCGCTCGAGCACGTCGAGGTCGGCCGCGATCTCGTCGTCGGTCTCGCCCCACGGGTAGTCCTCGGCTCGGCGCTCGCGCGCGGCGGCGTTCAACCAGATCAGCGACGCGATCCGCTCGGGATGGGTGGCGGCCAGGAGGGCGCCCGTCGCCCCGTTGCTCAGCGACCCGAACAGGGCGGCTCGTTCGATCCCCTCCGCGTCGAGCACGGCGAGCACGTCGCGCGCTCGCGTGCCGATGTCGCCCGGCTCCACGCCCCGGTCGGAGAGCCCCGTGCCCCGCGGGTCGTGCACCAGGACCCGTGTGAAGGCGCCCAGGCGTCCGAGCCACTCGGCGATCGGCGGGAAGTCCCACAGGAGATCGAGGTTGAAGACGAAGTACGGCACGTAGACGAGGTCGAGGTCGCCCTGCCCGAACCGCTGGTACGCGATCGTGACCCCGTCGGGCGTGGTCGCGTAGCGCGTTTCGGGGACGTCGGTCACGGCGCCTCACGGTACACGGCGGGCGGTCGTTGCCCGCTCCTCGTCCCGCGCTCGTTGACCGTCGGCGCCGGTCGAGGTCGCGGGGCGTGACGGGCGCTTCGCTACACTCGCGCCGCGATGGGAGCCAAGCACCGCATCGTGGTGGCCAAGCCCGGGCTGGACGGGCACGACCGGGGGGCGAAGATCGTCGCCCGGGCGCTGCGCGACGCCGGCTTCGAGGTGATCTACACGGGGCTGCACCAAACGCCCGAGCAGATCGTCGAGACGGCGATCGAGGAGGATGCCGACGCGGTCGGGCTCTCGCTGCACTCCGGCGCGCACATGACGCTGTTCCCGAAGGTGGTGAAGCTGCTGCGCGAGCGGGGCGCCGGCGACATCGTCGTGTTCGGTGGCGGGATCATCCCGGCCGAGGACATCCCCAAGCTCGAGGCCGAGGGCGTGGAGAAGCTGTTCACGCCCGGAGCCACCACGACCGAGATCGTGGAGTGGCTCCGGGCGCGATTGGCACCCGGTCCCTGAGCGTCAGACCAGGTTCAGGTGGACGTCGTGCGCGCGTCCCTTCGCGATGTGGTCCAGCACGACGCGCTGCACGTGCGTGCCGGCGCCCGGCATCCGCACCCTCACGAACACCACGTTCGCGCCGGGCTGGTGCGCCAGCTGCTGCAGCACCTCCGCCAGCGACCCGCGGAGCGAGTAGTCGGCGCGCGCCCGGTACGCGGTGAGCTCTCCGTCGCGGCTCGCGCCGGCGCCGATCGCGAAGCTCGCCTCGACCGTGTCGATCACCTTGTCGTGGCTGCGCATCGGGATCAGCACGTCGAGCGTGTCACCCGCCGCGACGTCGATCGATCGGCGCGCCAGCATCGTCGGCTCGGTCGTGCTCGCCGTCTTGGTGACGCCGAACGTGCCGACCTTCGCCTTCTGGGTTGCCGTCGCGACCACGTGCACGGTGTCGACGTGGCCCCCGGCACGTTGGATCGACCGGACCGAGCTGTAGACGTCGTAGGACGGGTCCCAGATGTAGCCGGAGTACCGGTTGCGCATCGTCACCGAGAACCGGTGGCCGTTCGCGTCACCCGAGACCGTCCAGCGCATGTCGATCGCGCCCTTGTAGGCGTCCACGCCCATGCGGAGCGCGTAGTACACGTGCTCCTCGGCGATCCAGGGGAGCTCGCCGTTGTTGACGACCCGCGTCACGGCACCACGCGTCTTGCCGGTGTCGAGGCTCGTGACCTTGCTCGACACCGTCGTGGCCTGCACGCTCGAACGTCGCACGCCCAGGATCCCCGCGTAGCGGTCCTGCTCGACCGTGCCGACGACGCCGCCGAGGTTCGCCAGCTTGAACGGACCCCACATGCTGTCGACGGTCGCGACGATGTTGGCCTTCAACATCGCGGCGCTCCGTCCGGCGCCCGCGTGCTGGAAGTAGTGGCCGAAGGCCACGAGCGAGTTGCCGCACGTGAACGTGACCGTCCCGACGCCCGCGTAGGAGATCGCTCCGAAGCTGAGCGCCGCGGCGACCGGCTGGCCCGGCTTGGGCATCGAGGCGGTGACCTTCGTCGAGGCCGAGGCCGCCCCGGCCGTGTACGGCACGACCGACACGCCGAGGTCGGCGAACCGACGCTCGATCCGGTCCAACGCGCGTCCCGACGCGCCCGAGACCGCGAGCGGCAGCGGGATCTGTTGCAGGGCGGTCGCGGTCCGCGACCCCGTCTGCCGGGCGACGATCCCCGCGATCCGCGGGCTGAGCGTCACGCGCTCGGGCATCCGGAGATCGCGCATCCCGGTCTTCAGCACGCCCTTGAGGTACTCGGCGGGCGTCAGCGCGCCGATCTTGGGCGCGCCGTCGATGCTCCAGGAGACCGAGCCGACCAGCGCGCCGTCGTGGTACGCGGGCGAGCCGGAGAAGCCGGCGGCGATCCCGCCGGTGTGCCGGATCAGCTTCCCGTACACCCTGATCACGATCAGGTCGAACCCCGGCGCGATCGCGTCACGCTGGACGCCGAGCACCTTCACCTGGAACGGCTTGGGTGTCGTGCCCGTCACCGCCGTCCACGCCGTCGCGGTGAGCCCGCGATGGACCTTGTCGAGCGGGTAGATCTTGGGCGGGTTGCTACAACGCACCGCGGCGCTCGCGACCGTGCTCGTCATCAGCAGCGCTCCCACGAGCGCCCCGACGCTGAACAGGGCGAGCCCACGGCGGACCGGGCGAGCCCGCATGAACTCCACCTCCCCTCCGCGGCGGCGCTCCATGGCGTTGGACCCTTCCACCGGCCAGCGTGGCCCTCTCGTGAGGCGGGGGGAACGGCACAACGGCACTCCCCGGAGGGGACCCGGCAGCGGGCCCCGCGGGGACGTTGGGTAGACTCCGCCCGGCGCCGTCGCCCTCGGACGAGGCGCCCTTTCGCGACCTCCGGAGGCATCCGATGGACCTGTACGAGCACATGGGCAAGGACCTGTTCCGCGCCCACGGCATCCCGACGCCGCTCGGGCGCGTCGCCCGCACCGCGGGCGAGGCCGCGGAGGCGGCGCGCGAGTTCGGGGGCAAGGCCGTGGTCAAGGTGCAGGTGCAGGCGGGCGGACGGGGCAAGGGCGGGGGCGTCGTGCTCGTCGACTCGCCGCAGCGCGCCTCCGAGGAGGCGGCGCGGCTGCTCCGCGACGGCTTCGCCGGTCACGAGGTGGACCGGGTCCTGGTCGAGGAGCTGCTGCCGATCCGCCGCGAGTTCTACACCTCGTTCCTGCTGGACCGCAGCGTGGGCGAGTACCTCGCGATGATGACCGCCGAAGGCGGGATCGACATCGAGACGCTCGCCCACGAGCGGCCCGACGCGATCCGGCGCGTGCACGTCGACCCGATGCTCGGCCTTCGCGCCTACCACGTGCGCGAGCTGGTCGGGACGCTGCCGGCCGACGCGCGCGAGGGTGCCGCCGACGTCCTGCGCAAGATGTTCTCGATGCTCTGGGACCTCGACGCGACGATGGTCGAGATCAACCCGCTCGTCCAGCTGGAGGACGGGCGCGTGGTCGCGCTGGATTCGAAGGTCACGATCGACGACAACGCCCTCGTGCGCCACCCTGACCTCGGCGAGCTCAAGAAGGAGTTCCCGATCGACCCGGTGGAGAAGCGCGCGAAGGACGCCGGCCTGCAGTACGTGAAGCTCGACGGCGAGGTGGGGATCATCGGCAACGGCGCGGGGTTGGTGATGTCCACGCTCGACGTAGTGGCCCAGGCCGGCGCGAGGGCCGCGAACTTCCTCGACATCGGCGGGGGCGCGAGCGCCGACACGATGGCGACCTCGCTCGAGGTGATCCTGTCCGACCCGTCGGTGCGGTGCGTGTTCGTCAACATCTTCGGAGGGATCACCCGCTGCGACGTCGTCGCCAACGGGGTCCTCGAGGCGCTCGGTCGGGTCGAGGCGACCGTCCCGATCGTGCTCCGGCTCGACGGGACGAACGCCGAGGAGGGCCGGAAGATCATCGCCGAGGCGGCCCACCCGCGGATCGTGAGCGTGCCGACGATGGACGACGCCGCCGCGGAGGCCGCGCGCCTGGCGAAGGGTGGTGAGGCGGCGTGAGCATCCTCGTGAACGCCGACACGCGCCTGGTGGTCCAGGGGATCACCGGCGGCGAGGGCACGTTCCACACCCTGCGCGACCGCGCCTACGGCACGAACGTCGTCGCGGGCGTCACGCCCGGCAAGGGTGGGCAGGACGTCGAGGGGATCCCCGTGTTCGACACGGTTGCCGAGGCCGTCAAGGAGACCGCCGCGAACACCTCGATGATCTTCGTCGGGCCGCGGTTCGCGGCCGAGGCGATCCTCGAGGCCGCGGACGCGCATCTGGACCTGTGCGTGTGCATCACGGAGAACATCCCGGTGCGCGACATGGCCGAGGTGCACTCCTACGTGAGCGGCACCCGGACGGTGCTCGTCGGACCGAACTGCCCCGGCGTGATCACGCCGGGCGTGTCGAACGTCGGCATCATCCCCGGCGAGGTCTGCATGCCGGGCCGCGTGGGGTTCGTGAGTCGCTCGGGCACGCTCGTGTACCAGATCGTGCACGAGCTCACGTCGCAGGGGATCGGGCAGTCGACCTGCGTCGGGATGGGCGGCGACCCGGTCCACGGCGTCGGGTTCATCGAGTGCCTCTCGATGTTCGAGTCCGACCCCGAAACCGACCTGATCATCATGACCGGCGAGATCGGCGGCGACGACGAGGAGCGCGCGGCCGCCTACGTCGCCGAGCACGTGACGAAGCCGGTGGTGGCCTACATCGCGGGGTTCGAGGCGCCTCCGGGCAAGCGGATGGGCCACGCCGGGGCGATCGTCACCGGCTCGCAGGGCACGGCCGCCGCCAAGGCCGAGGCGCTCGAGGCGGTCGGCGTGGCGGTCGGGCGGACGCCGAGCCAGGTGGCACGGATCGTCGCGGAGCGGCTGGGCGCGTGACCCGCGCGGGGCTCCCTCGTCAGGAGGTCCCCGCCGACACCCCGGGCGCGCTGCTGCTCGGCGGCCTGCGCCGCGGCGCGCTGCTCGTGTTCGTGCCGGTGGCCCTGGCCGCGCAGGCCGTGGCGTGGCTCGCCTACGCGATCAGCCACTGGTACCACCCGTGGTCGTGGTTCAAGATCGGCCTCGCCTACGCGCTCGCGAGCGTCCGGGTGCCGTTCGTGGCGACGGTCACGGGCGGGGGCCTCGGCGCGCCGCGGGCCCCCGTGCCGCTCGAGCTCGCCATCGGCGCGCTCACCGTGGCCGTGCTCGTCCTCGCGTTCCGGGCGGGGCGCGAGCAGGCCCGCGGTCTGGAGCGTCGCCCCCTCGCGGCGGGGCTCGCCGGCTCGGCGGTCGGCCTCGGGTTCGCCCTGCCGATGTTCGTGGCCGCGTTGCTCGTCACGCTGGGGTTCCCGCAGTTCGGCGTCGCGTCGATGCATCCGCGGCTGTGGGCGGCGCTCGTGCTGCCGCTCGTGGTGGGCGGGGCTGCCGGCACGGTGGGCGGGCTGGCGGTTGCCCGGGAGCGGCTCGTGGAGAGCCGCGTCGCCGTGGCGGCCGACGCCACACGCGGCGGCGCCCTCGCGCTGTGGTGGGGGCTCGTGCTGGCGTTCGTCGCGTTCCTCGTGGCGGCTGCCGTCCAGACCGGCGCGACCACCGCGTACGCGCGCGGGGTGCAGGGCTGGGGCGGCGGGGGAGCGCTGCTCGTGGTCCATCACTTCCTGCTGCTGCCGAACCAATCTGCCCTCGTGCTGGCCATGACGACCGGCTCGCCGGTCCACCTCGACCTGCTCTCCGGCAGGGCGGCCGAGGCGACGCTCCGCGAGGTGACGCTCTCTGGCGACGCGGGCTCGTTCCTGCGTGGCCTGCTGGGGATCCGGGGGCGCACGATCCCGCTGCCGGGGTGGTTCGCGCTCTTCTACGCGGTCCCAGCAGCGGCGACGGTGCTCGGGGGCCGGCGCGCGGGGGTCGGAGCTCCGGCCATCGGCGGACGCGTCGCGCGCGGCGTCCTCGCGGGGGTCGTCTTCGCGATCCTCGCGGCGCTCTCGGCGTGGGCCGCGTCCATCACCCTGCCGGTGTTCGCGCCGTTGCTCGCGCCGAGCATCGGCACCGCGCTGCCGCGCACGTTCGCGACCGCGCTCGCGTGGGGCGTCGTCGGCTGCACGGTGGGCGCGCTCGTGCCCGAGCGCCCCACGGGCGGGCCCGCCTCCTCCTAGCCCTGCACCTCGGCGTAGTGCTGCTCGATCTGCGTGTACCGGCGCCAGGCCTGCGCCCAGCCGTCGTCGGTCCGCGCGAACCGCTCGACCGGGGCCTGCGGCGATTGCCGGTCCCAGATCCCGAAGAACGTCCGCCCGTACCCGAGCAGGTAGCGCTGCCCCGAGTGCGTGTACTTGATCGGCGTCGTGTCGGCCGGGTCGGGCTGCCCGGGCGCCGCTGCCGGTTGCGAGCCCGCCTGGGGCACTTCGACGGCGTTGGGCTCCATCGACGCGAACCTCGTCCACGCCTGGCGCCAGCCTTCGTCGGTCCGCGCGAAGCGCTCGACCGGCGCGGCCGGTGACTGACGGTCCCAGATCCCGAAGTAGTCGGCGCCGTAGCCGAGCACGTGGCGGTAGCCGGAGTGGGTGTACTTGATCGACGTGTCGGCGCCCGCGGCCGCTCCGGCGGCCGCCGGAGCGGGGGCCGTCATCGGAGCCGGCGTGCCTTCGACGGCCGGCGTAGGTTGCGGCGTCGTGGTCGGCTCCGGCGTCGTCGGCTCCGGCGTCGAGGAGGTCATGCCGGCCTCGCTCGTGGCAGCCGCGCCGCTCCCGCTCGACCAGGGGGTCGGCTGCGACGACACGGTCTCGCTCACGCTCGCGGGTTCCTCCTTCGCCTCGGGGGCGGGGGCTGCCGCGGGCGTCGGGGTCGCCGGCGACTGCCCGAGCGCCACCTCACGCGGCGCCGTGAGGTCGCTGAAGCAGTACCGGCACTTGATGGCCTCGTCTTGGATCATCTCCGCGCAGTAAGGACACTTCTTCACGGTCGACCTCCGGTCCGGTGTCGCCGTCAGGATACCCATCCCGGCCTCGGCCGTTCGACGGCGTTGGGTAGCATGGCCGCGTCCATGGGCGGTCGTGTCGCGGTGCTGGTGTCCGGGTCCGGCACGAACCTGCAGGCCCTGCTCGACGATCCCGCGGTCGGCACGCGCGTGGTGCTCGTCGTGTCCGACCGCGCCGACGCCTACGCGCTGGAGCGGGCACGCGCGCGCGAGGTCGCCACGAAGGTGCTCGAGCCCGCGTCCTTCCCCGACCGCGCCGCGCACGACCAGGCCGTACTCGCGGCGTTGCGGGCCGCAGACGTCGACGTGGTGGTCCTCGCCGGCTACCTCCGCCTGCTGGCCAAGGCCGTGCTGGACGCGTATCCGAACCGGGTCCTGAACGTGCACCCCGCGCTCCTGCCGGCGTTCCCCGGCACGCACGGGGTGGCCGACGCGCTCGCGTACGGGGTCAAGGTCACGGGGGTCACCGTGCACCTCGTCGACGAGGGGCTGGACACCGGCCCCGTCGTGCTGCAAGAGGCGATCGAGGTCCGCCGCGACGACACGTGGGCCACGGTCGAGCCACGGATCCACGCGCTGGAGCACCGGCTGCTGCCGCGCGCGGTCCGCGCGCTGCTCGACGGGCGGCTCGTCGTCGAGGGCCGTCACGCATGGATCGAGGGGGAGTGAGATGAGCGACGTGCACGAGGTCCGCCGCGCGCTGCTGGCGGTCTACGACAAGTCCGGGGTGGTCGAGCTCGGCCGGGCGCTCCGCGAGCTGGAGGTCGAGCTGGTCTCGAGCGGCGGGACCGCCTCGACCCTGCGCGATGCGGGCGTCGAGGTCACCGAGGTCGCCGAGGTGACGGGGTTCCCGGAGATGCTGGACGGTCGCGTGAAGACGCTGCACCCGAGGATCCACGCGGGGCTGCTCGCGGACCGCCGCAAGCAGGACCACGTCGACCAGCTCGCCGAGCAGGGGATCGAGCCGTTCGACCTCGTGGTCGTGAACCTCTACCCGTTCCGCGAGACCGTCGCGAGCGGCGCGGGGTTCGACGACGTGATCGAGAAGATCGACATCGGCGGCCCCGCGATGGTCCGCGCCTCCGCGAAGAACTTCGAGTCGGTCGCGGTGGTCGTGGACCCCTCGCGCTACGACGCCGTGCTCGAGGAGCTGCGAACGATCGGCGGGCTCTCGCGCGAGACCCGCAAGGCGCTCGCGGCCGCCGCGTTCGCCCACACCGCCGCCTACGATGCCGCGGTCGCCGGCTGGTTCGCCGCCGACGAAGCGGGTGAGCAGGCGATGCCGGGGTTCGTCGGGCTCGCGCTCGAGAAGGTCGGCGACCTCCGCTACGGCGAGAACCCGCACCAGCGCGGCGCCCTCTACCGCGAGGCGGCGGGCGCCGGCGTGCTCGGCGGCGCCGAGGTTCTCCAGGGCAAGGAGATGTCGTTCAACAACTGGCTCGACGCCTGGGCGGCCTACGACCTCGTGGCCGCCCTGCCCGAGCGGGCGTGCGTGATCGTGAAGCACAACAACCCCTGCGGCGTGGCCGCGCTCGACTCGCTCGACGCCTCCTACGCGGCGGCCAACGCCTGCGACCCTGTGAGCGCGTTCGGCGGGATCGTCGCGTTCCACGGTGAGTGCGACGAAGCAGCCGCGGCTGCGATGCGCGAGGTCTTCACCGAGGTCGTCGTCGCGCCGGCGTTCACCGAGGGCGCGCTCCGCGCCTTCGCCGAGCGGCAGAACCTCCGCGTGGTCCGGGCGCCGCTGCAGCAGGCGGCCGGCTGGGACGTCCGCACGCTCCCCGGCGGCGCGCTCGTGCAGGACCTCGACGTCGTCCGCGAGACCCGCGCCGACTGGAAGGTCGTCTCCAGCCGCGAGCCGACCGCCCAGGAATGGCGCGACCTCGAGCTCGCCTGGACGATCGCCTGGCGCGTGAAGTCGAACACGATCGCGTTCGTGAAGGACGGCGCCACCGTCGGGATCGGCGCCGGCCAGATGTCGCGCGTGGACTCGTCGTGGATCGCCGCGCGAAAGGCGGGGGAGCGCGCGAAGGGCGCCGTGGTCGCCTCCGACGCCTTCTTCCCGTTCCCCGACGCCCTCGAGGTCGCGGCCGACGCGGGCTGCACGGCGGTGATCCACCCCGGCGGCTCCAAGGGCGACGAGGAGGTCCTCAAGGCCGCCGAGTCTCGCGGCATGGCCGTCGTGCTGACCGGGACCCGCCACTTCCGGCACTGAGCCCTGCGGCTAGAGTGCCGCTATGAAGCTGAAGAGGCTCCGTCGGCGCGCCGGTGGCGGCGGTGTCGTCGACCGCAGGGCCGAAGGTCCGACCGGCGGATCGAGCATGCCGGGGCTCGGTCTGCCGATCGGCAAGGGGGGCATGGGGATCGGGGGGCTGGTCCTGATCCTGCTCCTCGTGTTCGTCCTGCCGAAGGTCCTCGGCGGCAACGGCCCCGACCTCGGCGGCCTCGGCAGCGCCTTCTCCCCCTTCGACCACGCCGGGGGCGCGCCGGTCGGCTCGCAGGAGCAGGTGGACCCGCAGGACCCGACCGGTCGGTTCGTCGACCTCGTGGCGGGCGACATCAACTACGCGTGGGCGGAGATCTTCGACCGTGGGGGCCTCACGTACACCGACCCGACGGTCGTGCTGTACAAGGGCTCGACGCCGACCGCGTGCGGCACCGGCCGCGCGGGGATGGGCCCCTTCTACTGCCCCGGCGACCAGACCGTGTACCTGGACCCGTCGTTCTTCAAGGAGCTGGAGACGCGGTTCGGCGCGCCGGGGGACTTCGCCGAGGCCTACGTGATCGCCCACGAGATCGGGCACCACGTGCAGGACCTGCTCGGGATCGAGAAGCAGGTCCGGCAGCTGCAGGCGCAGAACCCGGATCGCGCGAACGACCTCTCGGTGCGGATGGAGCTACAGGCCGATTGCTTCGCCGGGGTGTGGGGGCGCTCGGCCCAGGCCGCCGGGATCCTCCAGCCCGGCGACATCGAGGAAGGCCTGAACGCCGCCTCGCAGATCGGCGACGACATCTTGATGAAGGAAGCGGGCGTGAGCGTGAACCCGGACGCGTTCACCCACGGGACCGCCGAGCAGCGCGCCACCTGGCTCCGGACCGGGATCCAGGTCGGCAACCCTGACGCCTGCGACACCTTCAACAACGACATCTGAGGCGCCGGCGGGAGCCGTCCGCTACGCGGCGCAGCCCTTGACCTCGACGGACACGGTCGCGTCGCGAGGGTCCGCTCGGTACGCGTCGCGACCGGGACCCCCGTTCACGATGTCGGCGCCGGAGCGATCGCGGACAGCCAGGCAGGTGTCGTCGCCCCGAGCGCCCTTCACCGTGTCCTTCCCTGGCCCGCCGACCACCGAGTCGGGGCCGCTGCCAGCGTTCACGACGTCGTCGCCTCGCCCCGCGTCCACCGTGTCGCTGCCCGGACCGGACCACACGCGGTCGTTGCCGGTGCCGCCCCAGATCCGATCGGCGCCGGTCGCCGAGATCACGACGTCGTTGCCCGCGCCCGCGTGGATCGTGTCGGCGCCGGAGCCGCCCAAGATCCGATCGGCGCCGCCGCGACCCCAGATACGGTCGTCGCCACGACCAGCGCAGATCACGTCGTCGCCAGGCGTCCCTACGATGCGATCTGCCCCAGGTGTGCCGGTGATGGTGCAACCTTGAGGTTGGCCCTCCGCCGGGTGGGCATGTCCGACGAGGACGGCCAACACGACCATCGAGGCTACGGTCACGGCTTGCCACCGGTGGCCGCGCGATCTGAGCCTGTACATGTACCGCACGCTTGCGCGTGATGCTTCCTGACGCAAACGCGCAGATGGCGGGTCGCCCGACGACCGTGTCGGCCAGCTGGATAGGATGCGGGGCGTGACCGCGAGGATCCTCGATGGGCGGGCGATCGCCGGGCAGATCCGTCGCGAGGTGGCCGAGCGCGTACGGGCCCTCGCGGACCGCGGCATCATGCCGGGCCTGGCCGCCGTCCTCGTCGGCGACGACCAGGCTTCTCGCATCTACGTCGGGCAGAAGCACAAGGCCTGCTCCGACGTCGGGATCCGCTCCGAACAGGTCGACCTGCCGGCCTACGTGACCGAGCACGAGCTGCTCGCGACGATCCGCCGGCTGAACCGCGACCCCGAGATCCACGGGCTCATCGTGCAGCTGCCCCTTCCCCAGGGGCTCGTCGAGCTCGACGTGCAGCGCGCGGTCGCCCCCGAGAAGGACGTCGACGGGCTGCACCCGCTGAACATCGGGATGATGCTGCGGCAGGGCCCCGGCTTCCAGCCGGCGACCCCCTACGGGATCGTCGAGCTGCTCCTGCGCTCGGACGTCCGGCTCGAGGGCGCCGAGGTCTGCATCGTGGGCTACGGCGAGCTGGTCGGCGCACCGCTGTCGGTGATGCTCACGCAGGAGACGAGCCGCGGGAAGGCCACCGTCACCTCGACCCACATCTATACGAAGGACCTGGCGGCGCACACGCGCGAAGCCGACATCCTGGTCGCGGCCGCGGGGGTGCCGCACCTGATCACCGGCGACATGATCAAGCCGGGCGCGACCGTGGTGGACGTCGGGATCCACCGGACCGACGACGGCCTCGTGGGCGACGTCGTGTTCGACGAGGCGGTGGAGGTCGCGGGCGCGATCACGCCGGTCCCCGGAGGGGTCGGTCCGATGACCGTCGCGATGTTGATGGTCAACACCGTGCAGGCCGCGGAAGCGCAGGCGTTCGGCCGGTGAGCGCGCCTCGGGTGAGCGTGGACAGGTGAGCGAGCCGCCCGGCCGCCTCGCGCGGCTGCTCGCCGACGGCACGTTCGTCGTGACCGGCGAGATCGTGCCGCCGATCGGCGCGTCGGTCGCCGCCGTGACCGAGCACGCGCGCGGGCTCGTCGGCTACGTCGACGCCGTGAACCTCACGGACAACCCGACCGCCACCGCGCATATGTCGCCGCTCGCGGGTGTGCGGTTCGCCGCCGAAGCGGGCATCGAGCCCACGGTCCAGATCACCGTGCGCGACCGGAACCGGCTCGGGCTCACCTCGGACCTCCTCGGTGCGTGGGCGCTCGGCGCCCGCAACGTCTTCTGCCTGACGGGCGACCCGATCGGAATCGGCGACCATCCCGACGCGACGGTGGTCGGCGACCTGACGGTGAACGAGGTGGTCGCGCTCGCGCGACGGCTCCGCGAGGACGGGACGACGCTCGCCGGCAAGGAGGTCGTGGACCCACCGCGGTTCCTGATCGGGGTCGCCGAGCTCCCGCTCATGGACCCCTACGACCCCGCGCGCCTGGACGCGAAGCTCGACGCCGGCGCCGACTTCGTGATGACCCAGATCGTCTACGACCTCGAGCGGTTCGAATCGTGGGCGGACGCGCAACGGGCACGTGGGCTGTTCGAGCGGGCGAAGGTCATCGTCGGTGTGACGCCCCTTCGGAGCGCCAAGCAGGCGCGGTTCATGGACGAGAAGCTGCCCGGCGTGACCGTGCCCGCCGAGACGATGGCGGCGCTCGAGGCCGCCGGCGACGGCGCGCCCGAGGTCGGCCTCGCGCTCGCGACGGACCTGGTAGGCCGGCTGCGGGAGCTGCCGGGTCTCTCGGGGATCCACGTCATGGCGATGGGCCGCGACGCGACCACCCGCGACCTCGTGGAGCGCGCCGGCCTGTTCCCCCGCCCGGCCTGAGCGGGCCGGTCAGCATGTGTTCGGGTGCTGCCAGCAGTCCCGGAGCTGCTGGAACGAGCCGCTGTGGGTGAAGAACGTGACGACCAGCAGGATCAACACGAGCGAAAGGACCACCCCGGCGATCCCGAGGACGAGTCCCGCGACCGCCATGCCCTTGTTCGCTGCGAGCGCGCGCGCCTTCCCGATCCCGAGGGCACCGAACACGATCGCGAGCGCGCCGAGACCGATCCCCAGGTAGATCGTCCAGCACAGGACGACCGCGAGGATCCCGAGCACGAGCGAGGCGACGGCGAACCCGTTCGTCGGGCTCGGGACGGCGGCCGGCGCTGCGGCACCGACCGGCATCGGCGGGGTCGCCGGCGCCGTCTCAGGCGCGGGCGGAGCCTGGTCGGTCGCGGGCCGGTCCTCGTGCGGGCCGTCACCGTCCACGTCGGTCACTCCCGCTCGTCGATCGGGACCCAGGTCTGGTCGCGTGGACCGATGTACTCGCTGCCGGGGCGGATGATGCGGTTGTTCGCGTACTGCTCGCGCACGTGGGCGGTCCACCCTGCCATCCGCGCGAGCGCGAACAAAGGCGTCATCAGGTCGGTGGGGATCCCGAGCACGTGGTAGACGCCGGCGGCGTAGAGGTCGACGTTGGGGTAGAGGCCCTTCTGGTCCATCACGGTCTGCTCGAGCGCCGCGAAGATCTCGAACCACTGCGGCTGGTCGTGACGCTCGCCGGCCTCGAGGCACAGCTGCTTCAGGACCGTCGCGCGCGGATCCATCGTCTTGTAGACCGCGTGGCCGAACCCCATGACCTTCTCGTGACGCTCGAGTCGGCCGCGGACGAACGCCTCGGCGTTCTCGGGCTTGCCGACCTCCTCGGCCATCTTCATCGACTCCTCGTTCGCGCCGCCGTGCAGCGGCCCCTTGAGCGCGCCGATCGCGCCGGTCACCGCCGAGAAGATGTCGGACAGCGTCGAGGCGATCACGCGAGCCGTGAACGTGGAGGCGTTCATCGTGTGGTCCGCGTAGAGGGTGAACGTGGTGTCCAGAACGTGGGCGTCCTCGGGGTCGGGCTCCTCGCCGTGCAGCATCCATAGGAAGTTGGCGGCATGCGACAGGCGCGGGTTCGGAGCGATCACCTGACGGCCGGTGCGCAGCCGGTCGAAGGTCGCGATCAGCGTCGGCATCTCGGCGATCAGCCGCATCGCCTTGCGGTACTGCGCCTCGGCCGAGTCGTCCCAGCCGTCGGGATCGAAGGCCGAGGACGCCGAGACGCTCGTGCGCAGCATCGACATCGGCGAGGTGTTCTGGGCGAGCGTCGGCATGAGCTTCGCGAGGAACGGCTCGAGCGCGCGCTCCTGGACGAGGAACCGGTTCAGCCGGTCGAGCTGCTCGCGGGTCGGCAGGTGCAGGTGGTGCAGGAGGTAGACGACCTCCTCGAAGGTGGCGTTGCGGGCCAGGTCGCCGATCTCGTAGCCGACGTACCAGAGGCGCCCGGCCTCACCATCGATGTCCGAGATCATGGTCTCGGCGGCGACGACCTCACGCATCCCCTTCTCGGTCACGGCATGAGCTCCCTCGTTCGGCAGGCCCGGGAAGCCCAGGCCGGTTGTGTCAGGATATCCGTCATGCGCGATGCGGACCAAAGCGCGACCCTGCCCTTCGGCCCCTCGCGCGCATGACCCATCGCGTCACGTTGATCCCGGGCGACGGGATCGGTCCCGAGGTGATCGAGGCGGCCCGGCGGGTGCTGGACGCGACCGGCGTAGGGGTCGATTGGGACCGTCAGGACATGGGGGCCGGCGCGTACGCGCGCACGGGAGACCCGCTCCCGGTCGCCACGCTCGACGCGATCCGTTCGTCACGGGTCGCGTTGAAGGGCCCGATCGAGACCCCGGTGACGAGCGGCCTGCGCAACGCGAACCTCGCGCTCCGACAGGGGCTCGACCTGTTCGCGAACGTGCGCCCGTGCCGCCGCTACGAGGGTGTCCCCTCCGTCTACGACCACGTCGACGTCACGGTCGTGCGCGAGAACACCGAGGGCATGTACACGGGGATCGAGCTCGAGGTGGGCACGCCCGCCGCGACCGAGCTGATCGCGTTCGTGGAAGGCGCCACCGGGCGCTCGATCCGCGCCGACAGCGGCATCTCGGTCAAGGAGATCACGGAGTCGGGCAGCGAGCGTGTGGTGCGGTTCGCGTTCGCCTGGGCCGTGACGTTCGGGCGGACGAAGGTCACCGCCGCGCACAAGGCCAACATCATGAAGCGCTCCGACGGGCTGTTCCTCGAGGTGGCGCGTCGCGTGGCGGAGGACTACCCGGAGGTCGCGTTCGAGGACCGGATCATCGACGCGCTCTGCATGCAGCTCGTCGGGTTCCCCGAGCGTTTCGACGTGCTCGTCCTGCCCAACATGTACGGCGACCTGGTCGCCGAGCTCTGCGCCGGCATGATCGGCGGGACCGGCGTGGCGCCCGGCGCGCATTTCGGCGGCCGCGACGGTCGCGAGCTCGCGGTGTTCGAGGCGACGCACGGCACGGCGCCGTCGCTCGCGGGCACCAACCGGGCCGACCCCGTCGCGACGATCCTGTCGGGGGCGATGCTCCTTCGCCACCTCGGCGAGCACGAGGCCGGCGAGCGGGTCGACGGCGCGGTCGCCGAGGTCCTGGCCGACGGGACCCACGTCACCTCCGACCTGCGCGCCCCCGGGGACGACCGCCCCTCGGCGAGCACGATCGCGGTCGCCGACGCCGTAATCGCCCACCTGTAGCGGGCGCCGTCCGCGGGCGCCTCCTCGCTCAGTAGCATGGGGCGGACACCCGGTCCTCCAGGAGGAGCACGCCATGAAGATCACCGTCGTGGGCAGCGGGTTCGTCGGGCAGACCGCCGCGATGCGCCTGCTCGAGAAAGGTCTCGGCGACGTCGCGATCGTCGACATCATCGAAGGCAAGCCGCAGGGCATCGCGCTGGATCTCAAGGAAGCGGCACCGGTCGAGGGGTACGAGCCGAGGATCGAGGGCGCGAACGACTACTCGATCACCGCGGGGTCCGACGTCGTCGTGATCACGGCGGGGTTCCCGCGCCAGCCCGGGATGAGCCGGATGGACCTGCTCGGCAAGAACGCCGGGATCATGAAGGACGTGATCGCGAACGTCGCGCCGGGCTCGCCGAACGCGATCGTGATCGTCGTGTCGAACCCGCTCGATGAGATGACCTTCCTGGCGGCGCAGGAGAGCGGCTTCCCGAAGGAGCGGGTCTTCGGGATGGCGGGCGTGCTCGACTCGGCCCGCCTGCGCTACTTCATCGCCGAGGAGCTGGGCGTGTCCCCGAACGCGGTCGAGGCGATGACCCTCGGCTCGCACGGCGACGCGATGGTGGCGCTGCCGCGCCACGCCACCGTGAACGGCAAGCCGCTGCCCGAGCTGGTCGACGAGCCGACGCTCGAGCGCCTGTTCCAGCGCACCCGCGACGGCGGGGCCGAGATCGTCGCGTTGCTCAAGGCCGGCTCCGCCTACTACGCGCCGAGCGCCTCGATCGTCGCGATGTGCAAGGCGATCGTCGAGGACTCGAAGGAGGTCCTGCCGGTCTGCGCCTGGACGACGGGGCAGTACGGGATCGGCGACGTCTACGTGGGCGTCCCCGCGCGGCTCGGTCGCGGCGGCGTCGAGGAGATCGTGGAGCTGGACCTGAACGACGACGAGCTCGGTAGGCTCAGGGATGCCGCCGAGGGGATCCGCGCGAAGTGCGCGGACCTCGCCCAGCTCTGAGCGGACGGCCACGGGAGACCCGCTCAGGGCGGGAGTCCGCGGGGCCGATGCTCCATCGGTGGAGGACTTCGCCGCGGTCGTGGAGGCTGCCCGCGCCGGCAACCCCGACGCGCTGACCACGCTGTACCGATGGATCCACCCGCGGATCCTGCGGTACCTGCGCGCCCGTGACCCGGCGGGCGCCGAGGACGTGGCGTCGGAGGTCTGGCTCGACGTCGCGGCCGGTCTGCGAGCCTTCGAGGGCGACGAGGCCGGCTTCCGCGCGTGGTCGTTCACGATCGCGCGCCGCAGGCTCGTGGACGCGCGCCGCCGCGCCGCCGCGCGGCCGCAGGTGCCGCTGGACGAGGAGGCGATGGGCCCGCGCGCGCCCAGGGGCGACGTCGAGCGCGAGGCGCTCGACGAGCTGGGCACCGAGGAGGCGATCGCGCTCGTACGCCGGCTCCCCGACGAACAGGCCGACGTCGTGATGCTCAGGATCGTCGGGGGTTTCTCCGTGGACGAGGTCGCCGCGATCGTGGGCAAGCGGCCCGGCACGGTCCGGGTGGTCCAGCACCGCGCGTTGAAGCGCCTGGCGCGCGAAGCCGAGCAACGAGGTGTAACGCGATGACCCCCGGCAACGATGAACGGGATGACATGTTCGGCGTCCGACACGACGAGGCCAGGCTCGCGCGGATCGTCGCCGCGTTGACCGCGCCCGCCACCCCGGCGGAGCTCCGCGACGAGCGCGACGCGATCGAGGCCGCGATGCGCGTGGCCGGCATGGACGCCGAGCTCGCCGCCCTCACCCCCGGGAGGTCATCCGTGCAGGTCCGTTCGCTCCGCCGCAAGCTGCTCGTTCCGGTCGTCGCAGGGGCGATCGTCGTCGGCACCACGGGCCTCGCGATGGCGGGCGCCCTGCCCGCCCCCGCGCAGGACGCGTTCGCGACGGTGCTCGACCGCGTCGGCATCACCGTGCCGGCCTCCGCCGACCAGCACCCGAGCCCCACGACGACGGACCACCCCGCGTCGACCGGAGCGGACATCTCGCAGATCGCGACCGACCCGAGCCTGCAGGGACTCCAGAAGGGGATCGCGGTGTCGGGCACCGCCAGCGGCGGGATGAGCCAGGCGGGCCAGCACGGCAGCCCCTCAGACCATCCCACGGGCGCGCCGAGCAGCGTGCCGCCGGTCGCCGGCGGGACCGGCGGGGCGGACTCGAACAGCGGCGGATCCAGCCACACCGGCACCGCCACGGCCGGCGCCGCGAGCGGCGGTCACAGCGGGAACGGGTCGGGCAACGCGTCGGCGGCGCCGGCCGCCCCGACGACCGGAGGTCGTTGACCGGAGGGAACCCGCCGGTCAACCCACGGAGCCTGGTGAGGACGTTTCGACCTCACCGGGCTCCGTCGCGTCTCGGCTCGGTCCGGTGCCGACACGTGCGGCCCAGGTGAGCACCAGGATCCCCCCGACCAGCCCGAGCGCGCCCCCGGCGACCGCAAGCCAGGGTCCGACACCGACCGTCGTGGTGCAGCCGAGCGTCGCGCACGCCTTCTCGCGGATCTGGGTCGCGGTGGCGCCGGTCGCCTTCGCGATCGCGTCCACCAGCCCCTGGTCGTCGATCGCTGAGTAGGTCGACGCGGCGGTCGCGAGGAACGCGCCGGCGACGCCGGCGCAGACGGCCCCGGCCGCGACCAGCAGACCCCCCATCACCGTGCGCGCGCGGTCCCGCACCAGGCGCGATGCGATGACGCACACGAGCAGGACGGCCGCGCAGGCCAGCACGACGCGTCCCTGCCAGATGTCCGTGCCCTTCGTGGGCGAGTCGAGCTGGGACTGGTGCGCGATCCCGACGGTGACCCAGGTCTGCACGGCGCCGACCCCCGCCAGCACGGCGCCGAGGACGACCACGACGAAGCTGGCCAGGCGCAGCGGGGAGGGGCGTGAGGTATCGAGGGTGGGGGAGGGTTCCATGCGGCGGAGTCTCGCATCCGATGCATCTCGGTCAAGCACGTCCGAGATCGCGAGGGTGAGCGGTACGCTCGAGGCGATGGGACGGTTCTCCGAGGAGCTGCGGGAGTACGGCCGGAACGTCTTCACGAACTGGGCCGAGTCGGATCTACCCCTCGGCCGCAAGCTGGTCGTGTTCTCGAAGAACCGGGCGAAGGCGCTCACCCAAGGGTGCTGCGGGAACCACGGCCAGCCCGGCTGTTGACGCCGGGACCCACCGGCGTCCGGTCCGGATGCCGACGAGCACCACCATCACGAGGACGGGTGAGCGGCGACCGCCTCGGCGACCGCCTCGGCCATCCGGTCGGTCGACGCGTTGCCCCCGAGGTCACGGGTGCGGACGCTGCCCTCGACGAGCACGGCGTCCACCGCCGCCTCGACGCGCTCGGCGGCCGCGCGCTCGCCGAGGTGTCGCAGCATCATCGCGCCCGACAGGATCATCGCGATCGGGTTCGCGACCCCCTGCCCGGCGATGTCGGGCGCGCTCCCGTGCACGGCCTCGAACACCGCGTACTCCCACCCGATGTTGGCTCCGGGGATCAGCCCCAGCCCGCCGACGAGCCCGGCGCACAGGTCGCTCAGGATGTCGCCGTAGAGGTTCGGCAGGAGCAGCACGTCGAAGTCGGTGGGCCTGCGGACGAGCGCGCTCGACAGGTGGTCGATCTGCATCGCCTGCCATGTGATGTCGGGGTAGGCTCCCGCCTCCTCGGACGCCGTCTCGAGGAAGATGCCGTCGGAGAAGCGCAGGATGTTCGCCTTGTGGCCGACCGTGACCTTGCGGCGGCGGTTCGCCCGCGCGTACTCGAACGCGAACCGGACGATCCGCTTCGTGCCCGAGACGCTGATCGGTTTGAGCGTGACGCCGGCGTCGAGCGGGAGCTCGTGACCCTCGAGCCTGCGGAGCTCCACGCGGAGGGCCTCCGCCTCGGGGCTCCCTCGTTCGAACTCGATCCCTTGATAGAGGTCCTCGGTGTTCTCGCGGACGATCACGACGTCGACGTCGCGGTAGCGGGTTGTCACCCCCGGCAGCGACCTCGCGGGGCGGACGGCGGCGAACAGGTCCAGTCCCTGGCGGAGCGCGACGTTGACGCTGCGGAACCCGGTCCCGACCGGCGTCGTGATCGGGCCCTTCAGCGCCACCCGCGCCGAGCGGATCGCGTCCAGGGTGCTCTGCGGGAGGAGCTCGCCCCGGGTCTCGAGCGCCGCGGCTCCCGCCGGGTGCTCGGTCCAGTCGATCCCGATGCCGGTCGCCTCGAGCACGC
The DNA here is from genome assembly GCA_050257835.1 of Planctomycetaceae bacterium. Lineage (GTDB taxonomy): Bacteria > Actinomycetota > UBA4738 > UBA4738 > HRBIN12 > AC-51. The sequence goes on from JBLMXP010000214.1 coordinate 27,006, forward strand.
GTCGCGCGGCCTCGGCCACCTCGGGGCCGATGCCGTCGCCGGGGATCAGCGCCACGCGATGGCTCATCGCCGGCAAGGGTAGTCGACGCACCCGTCTCGTCCGCCCGGTCGCGACCCGTCCGGAACCTCGGGACCTTCGTCCCTATCTCACCTCGGCGGCCGGCTGGACGATGCGGTCGTCCCGGACAGGGAGGACGACGATGTCGACGGATGCGGCGGGTCAGCCGGTCCCCGCGCGCCCCGACCGAGGCCACCAGCTCGCGGTGTGGTCGCTGGCGATGATCGCGTTCCTGGTCATCTCGGCGGCGGTCGGCGGGATCGTCGGGTGGGTGTTGCTGAGCAGCCAGGGGCTGGAGGGCAGCGAGCCGATGTCGGAGCAGGGCACGATCGGGTGGGTGGCCTTCGGGCTCAGCACGGCGATCTTCATGGCGCCGATGGTCGTGGGGGTGGTGCTCGGCGCGAAGGCGAGGAAGCTCGGAGAGCGCCGCCTGGGGACGATCGGGATGGTCGTCGACGGGGTGATCCTGCTCGGCTACCCGGCGGTCGCGATCGCGAACACGATCGCGTAGCCGGCAGGCCGGTGGGGCCTCAGAAGCGCTCGAACAAGATCGCGCGCTTCACTTCCTGGATCGCCTTCGTGACCTCGATGCCGCGCGGGCATGCCTCGGTGCAGTTGAAGGTGGTCCGGCAGCGGAACACGCCGGTCTTCTCCGAGAGGATCTTCATC
>JBLMXP010000215.1:0-7021 GCA_050257835.1 Planctomycetaceae bacterium
CTTGTCGGCCTGGCGCTTGGTGATCGCGGCCGTGAGGGTCGTCTTGCCGTGGTCGATGTGCCCGATCGTGCCGATGTTCACGTGGGGCTTGGTCCGCTCGAACTTCTGCTTGGCCATCTCGTTGCTCCTCGTGCCGACCTGTGTGCTCGTGTCCTGGGGTGCTTCGGGGATCCGTAGCGGGGGCGGGAATCGAACCCGCGACACAGCGATTATGAGCCGCTTGCTCTACCTCTGAGCTACCCCGCCCAGACGCGCAGGGCAGTGTACCTGCGGGAACGCGCGTCCGGCACCGTTGTCGCCTCGGTACGCGACGCAGGCGTCACGCTCCGAGACGGCGGCGAACATGGCGGGAAGGAGCCGACCAGATCTCTGCGGATGACGGCCGACTTCAGTCGGCGAAGAACTCCTCGTTCGCCTTGGGGTCGACGGCCAGGTGCCAATGCTCGACCACCTTCGCGTCCCGAACGTGGTAGACGTCGGCGTACTGGAGGGTGGCCGTGCGCTCCCCTCGCGTGGCCGTGAGCTCGACGAGGACCACCGTGTGGTCGTCATCCGCCAAGATGCCGTGCAGGTCGAGCCGCGTCAGCTGCACGCCGGACTCGCCCATCACTCGGCCGAGCATGGCCAGGACCTCGTCGCGGCCCCGGTAGTCCCCCTCGTGCCCGGGTGTCGACTCGTGCCAGAGGACGTCGTCATCCAGCAGCGCCGCGAACGTCGCCACATCTCCCTTCGCCATCGCTTCATAGCCCGTCCTGGCTAACGCGGCGTTCGGGTGCTCATCCACGGTCGACCTTCCTCCTCGCTCACCGAGTCTTGGCCTCGGAGCGTCCTCGCTCGGGAACCCGTCGTCCGGCGGACCCGTTCGAACGGTACACGAAGGCGCGGTTCCGCAGTGCCGGGGGCACGGTCGAGGCGTCCGGCCGCCCGAGACCTGGGCCACCTCGGGTCGTCCGCGAACTCCTCGAGAGCCGTCCAACCCCTCAAGCCCCGGAAGCGGGCCTCCCGCCGGGTCGACTCAGCGCGCGGGGCGCGGGTACGTGCGCCGCATGAACCGGTCGAACTGGGGCACCGTGAAGGCGGCGCGGCCGTACGACGGCGTGTAGAGGAGCCCTTTGTCGATCAGCCGTGACCGGATCTGGCCGAGTTGGTCGGCGCTGCGCCCGAGGACGGCCGCCACGTCGCTCGCGCGCTGGGGGTCCGGACCGAGCTCCGCCATCGCTCGGAGGTACCGCACCTCGAGCTCGCTCACGCGTTCGATCCGCACGCGGAAGAAGCTCTCGTCCAGCCGAGCCTCCACGAGCGCCTGCGCCTCGACGGCCTCCACGGCCGTGATCGGGGTCCCGTCGGCTCGGTCCCAGAGCACCTTGCCGTACTCCTGGATGAAGTAGGGGTAGCCCTCGGTGAACGCGACGACCGTGTCGATCGCGCGCGGCTCGAACGCAACGCCGAGCTCGGCTGCGGGCAACGTGAGTGCCTGTTCGGCGTCGCCGCGGTCGAGCCGACCGAGCGTCGGGTAGCGGAACAGGCGCTCGGCGTAGGACTTCGCCTCGCCCGCCAAGCGGGGCAGGTGCGGTAACCCGGCGCCGACGATCGCGACCGGCAGGCGTCGCTGCACGACCTTGTGCAGCGCGGCGATCAGCGCCTCCAGCTCGACCCGGGACAGGAACTGCACCTCGTCGAGGAGGAACACCACGCCGGTCCCGTGTTCGTGCGCCGCCTCTCCGATCGCCACGAGCAGGTCGGTCATGTCGTCGCTCAGGTCGCCGCTGTCGGCGACGCCGTCGAGCGGCTCCACGTCGAGGCTCCCGGTCACCGATCCGTCGGTGCTGACCGTGAGCGAGAACGACCGGAGCACGCGAGCGGCCCGGCGAGCGCGCTCCCGCCAGCGGCTCTTCGGCGCCGTCTCCAGCAGGGCGCGGCGGGCGAGCTGCGCCATCCGCGGCCCGAACGCGACGTCGCGGCGGATCTCCGAGTCGACGGTCACCCAGCCCTCGGCGCGCGCCCGCTGCTCGAAGGCACCGAGGAGCACGGTCTTGCCGACCCCTCGCCGGCCGGTCACCAGGAGGGACTGCTCCGGCCGAGCCGCTCGCAGCCGCGCGAGGAGGATGTCGAACGCCTCGAGCTCGCGATCGCGTCCGACGAGCGCCGGCGGCTCGGCGCCGGCACCCGGTGCGTAGGGGTTCCTCCGGGGATCCACCCGTTGACCTTACCGAGTTGGACCGACATTGACGAACGCAGTTAAACCGTGTCCAACCAGTGAAGCGAACGCCACCCGTCGGCCCGTTGGATCACGCTGCGACCCACAGGCTGTGGCTCCGGGCGTCCGAGACGATCCACTGGGCTTCGAACCCGGAGGGCATGGGGATCGTGGTGGGCAGCGACGATCCGTCCTCGGGGATCGCGACGACGGCGCTCCCGAAGGCGGCCCACAGCTTGCCGTCGAGCGAGGTCGCGTCGGCGATCCCGTAGGGGTCGTCGAGCCAGGCGTACCCGGACCCCACGATGGGGATCCGATGCCGTCGATCCTCCACGCCCTCGCCCAACGGGACGACCTCGGACGCGACCGGGTCCACGATCCACACCCGCTCGGGCGTGTAGGGGTCGACACCCTCCACGAGGACGTCTTCATCGGCGCGGAACCGGATCACGCGGTGATGCCCGGTCGCGGGCTCGTACCACAACAGCTGGCGGCTCGCTGCGTCGATCAGCCACACGCCGCGCCCGTACGGGACCGCGAGGAAGGGCTGGATCGGGAACCGGAAGATCTCGTCCCACCACCTGAGCTGGTACGGGGGGAGCGGGTCGAAGCGCACGAGGTTCCCCAGCTCGTCCACGAGCCACATCCCGCCCGGGCCCGACGTGATGGGCCCGTTGTTGCAGTTCCAGGCGTGGACGTGCCCGATCTCCCGTCCCGAAAGCGGGTCGAACCGAGAGAAGCGCCACTCTCCCACTGCGGAACGGCACAGCCACACGGCGCCGCCGCCGACGCCGACGCCGAACCAGGACGGCACCGGGAACGCGGACTCCAGCGCGCCGGTCCGGACGTCACGACGCTCCACCGCGTCCCCGCGGAACCCCAGGAGGGTGCCCCCGAGGTTCGCGGGCGGGGAAAGCGGCTGCTCGTCGGCGGGCGCATCGACACGGGAGATCGCCAACGTCCCCGGGTCGATCCGGAGCAGGACGGTCCTCGGGGCTGCCGCCGGCGAACCATCGCGTTCTGCCTCGAGCACCCCGAACGCCGCTACCGCCGCGACGACGAGGGCCGCCGCCGCCAGCCACCGGACCGTCCTCGAGCGCCGCGGTGCCTCGGCCGCCGTCCGCATGCGCGGCCTCGCTTCGTCGGGCGCGAGCGGCGGCTCCACCAGATCCGCGCCCACGCCGGTCGCACGGTACAGGTGCCATCGCCCGACGCCCTTCAGGTCGTGCTCCCCCGCGTCTTCGAAGCGGACCGGGCTGCCGACCTCCATGTCGCGGACGGTGCTCGTCACGACGATCTCGGCGGCGCCGGCCGAGGCCATCGCGCGGGCACCGATGTGCACGGTCATCCCCGAGACGTGCCCGTCGCTCAGCTCGACCTCGCCGGCGTGGATGCCCACCCGCACGTCGATCCCGATCTCGTGGACCGACGCGGTGATGGCTTCCGCGGCTTCGATCGCCGCGAGCGGTTGCGGGAAGGTCGCGAAGAAGCCGTCGCCGGCCGTGTCGACCTCGCGGCCGCCGTGGCGCTTCAGTTGACCGCGAACGGCGCGCCGGAACCGCGCGAGCAGCGTGCGCCACGCCTCGTCGCCGAGCTCGTCGGCGATCGTCGTCGAGGAGACGATGTCGAGGAACAGCACGGTCGCGAGCCGCCTCGCCGGAGCCGGCATGCCCCCATCGTTCGCGCCGCGGTTCGTCCCCGACAGGGCCGTTCGCCCCGTCGCGTCACGAGCGGGCTCAGCCGGCCCGACCGGCCGCCGGGAAGGGGCCGCGCTGCAGGCCGATCACGTTCAGGAACAGCCGCGTGACGGTGCGGGCCGTCATCCGCTGCAGGTCGAGCGCGGGCTGGAACTCGGTGGCGATCAGCGCAGCCACGCGTCCGCCGCGCGCGAGCGCCCGGACGATCCCGGCGATCTGCGGGTAGGTCAGCCCGCCCGGCTCGGGCCATCCCACCGCCGGAGCGATCGTCGGGTCCATGCCGTCGCAGTCGATCGTGACGACCCAGCGACCGGGGGTCGCGTCGAGCACCTGGAGCACCGGTCCGATCCCGTGCTCGTGCACCTCCCACGCGGTGACCAGGTGGTTGCCGGCGCGCCGGGCGTCCTCCACGTCGCTCGGGCGCCCACTTCCCACCGCGCGCAGGCCGACCTGGACGATCCGTCCGGTGCAGCCGAGCTCGCGGATCCGCCGGATCGGGCTCGAGTAGCCGCGGCGGACGCCGCCGACCTCCTCGCGGAAGTCGACGTGTGCGTCGACGTGCACGACGTTGACGGTCTCGATCCCTTCGAAGGCCGCCACGACCATCGGGGGGATCGCGTCGAGGCCGCCCATCACGAGCGGGACCCGGCCCGCCTGGACGAGCGTGCGCCCCACCTCGATCGCCCGGTCCCAGATCGCGTCGGGGTCGGCGTGGTCGCCGACCACGTCACCGCAATCGGAGACGGTGGGGACGTCGTCGGGGAACAGGGGCCCTCCCCAATCGAAGTCGAAGTGGGAGGCGAAGGGCGGCCCGTACTCCATGTCGCGAGCGAGCTCGCGGATCGCGTCGGCAGCGCCGGCGCACACCGTGAGGTCCTCGGCCTGGTACGGCGGACCGAACGGGATCCCGTAGAAGGCGTACGGGGTGGCGACCGCGGCTGGGTCGAGCACGACGGGGGCGCCGAGGAACGGCACGGCGGGGGCTTGCAGGGACGTCATCGAAGACCTCCGGCTCACAGCCTATCGAGGGGACAGGCGACCCGCGGGCGGAGGGAAGCACGGATCGCGGGCGTCGCGCAAGGCGCGCGCGACGTCGGATCCGTCGCCACTCGCACGGTCGTCCTTCTCGCCACACGAGAAACGCTTCCCGAGGCCGGAACGTCGAAGCGATACTCCGCCGATGCGCAACGAGCACCCGCTCGAAGTACCGAGCGACGAGTTGCCCGCCTTCGCCTCGTGGCTCCGCGAGCATCGGAGCTCGGCCGGGCTCACGCGCGACGACGTGGCGCTCGCGACCGGGATGTCGGTCAACCGGATCTCCGCGTACGAGAACGGCCGGATCTCCCCGACGGTCGCCTCCCTCGAGCTGCTCGCCGGCGTGATCGGCGTGGCCCTGCCGTGGGCGATCGACGCGATGCGCGCCGTCTGAGGCCCGAGGTCGGGACGAACGGAGCCGGAGAGGGGAATCGAACCCCTGACCCCCTCCTTACCATGGAGGTGCTCTGCCGACTGAGCTACTCCGGCGGCATCGGCGAGTCTAGCCAGATGCGACTCGGGATGTCCCTGCGGAGGACCCGCCATCGTCTCGGACGGAACCGGACGCCCCGATAGTCTGGGCCGCATGACTGCCTCGACCCGAACGCGCCGATGTCCTCGTCCGAGAGGGCGCCGCTGATGCGCGCCCTCGCGAGCTGGAGCTACCGTCACCGTCGCCTCGTGGTGGGCGGTTGGCTCCTCGTCCTGATCGTCGTGTCGCTGATCTCGCGAGCGGTCGGACCCGCGTATTCGAACAACTTCACGCTCCCGGACACGGAGTCCACGCGTGCGCTCGACCTGCTCCGTGCCGCCGCGCCGAAGGAGTCCGGCGACACCGAGCAGATCGTGATCGCCACCCAAGGAGGCGTGAAGGTGACCGACCCGCAGGCCCGGCAGCGTGTCGAGCCGATGCTCGCCGAGGTCGCGAAGCTCCCGCACGTCGTCGCCGTCGCGTCCCCCTACTCCTCGCAGGGGGCGCAGCAGGTGAGCAGGGACGGCACGGTGGCGTTCGCGACCGTGTCGTTCGACAAGGAGGCGCAGGACCTGTCGATGTCCTTCGCGAAGGACTTCGTGCACACGGCGACCGCCGCCGAGGGCGGCGGGGTCGTCGTCGCGGTCTCGGGCCAGCTCGCCCAACAGGCGAACCGGCCGGCGGTCGGCGGCACCGGGTTCGGCGTCCTCACGGCCGGGATCGTCCTGTTCCTCGTGTTCGGATCGTTGTTCGCGATGGCGATGCCGCTCGCCTCCGCGCTCGTGGCCCTCGGCACGGCCGTGTCCGTGATCGGCTTGTGGAGCCACGTGATGCAGATGCCGGACTTCTCCTCCGAGCTCGTGCTCCTGATCGGCCTGGGCGTCGGCGTGGACTACGCGCTGTTCATCGTCTCGCGCCACCGGCAGGGCTTGCAGGCGGGCCGCGACGTCGAGTCCTCGATCGTGCTCGCGATCGACACGTCGGGCCGCGCGGTGCTCTTCGCGGGCACGATCGTGTGCGTCGCGATGCTCGGGATGTACGCCCTGGGGATCAGCTTCCTGTTCGGCCTGGCCGTCGCGGCGAGCATCGGCGTGCTGCTCACGATGGTCGCGGCGCTCACGTTCCTGCCGGCGATGCTCGGTTTCGTCGGGCCGAGGATCCTCTCGCGGCGCCAGCGCAAGACACTCGAGGCCTCCGGGCCCCGCCACCCCCACACCGACGGGTTCTGGGTGAGCTGGGCCCGGCGCGTGGAGCGGAGCCCCTGGCTGTACGGGGGCGCGGCCCTGCTCGTGATGCTCGTGCTCGCCGCCCCGTTCCTGCGTCTTCGCCTCGGCTCCTCCGACCAGGGCAACGATCCCGTGGGGAGCACCACGCGCACCGCCTACGATCTGCTCGCCCGCGGGTTCGGCCCCGGCTTCAACGGGCCGCTGCAGGTCGTCGCGGAGGTCGACGGGACCCCGCAGGCCGACGCGTTGCAGCGGCTCGCCGCCACGGTCGCGACCCAACCGGGGGTCGCGGCGGTGACGCCCGTGGTCACGCTCCCCGGCAACGGGGCGGGGCAGGTCGCGCTGTTCCAGGTCTACCCGACCACCGCGCCGCAGGACGCGGCGACCACCGACC
>JBLMXP010000216.1:0-7316 GCA_050257835.1 Planctomycetaceae bacterium
TCGGCCGCCACCGAGGGCGGATCCCCGAACGGGAGCTGGCGTTCATGCAGCTGCACCTGGGCGCGGCGATGCGACGTCACGGCTACGAGCCCGAGCCGGTGCGCCTGTCGGTCGCGGGCCGGGCGCGGTTCGTGGCGTTCGACTGGCCGAACCAGGCGGCGCGCATGGTGACCTGGCAGGCGGTCGAAGGGCTCCAGCAGCGGTTCCCCCGGCTCGTCCCCCGGCGCCCGGGCTCGCGGATGCGGGTCGAGCCCGCGCCGGCTCCGGAGCTCACCGGAGGGGCGGCATGAGCGGCGGCCCGATCTTCATCGGGGGGCTCTCGGGCTCGGGCAAGACGCCGCTGCGGGCCGCGCTCGCGACCTCGCCGGGGCTCGCGATCACGCGCCACACGGCCTTGTGGGACCGCTACGACGGTCGCTTCGGCGACCTCGCGAACGACCGGAACCTCGACCGCTGCCTGCGGGCGCTCGTTGCCGACGAGCGGGTCGCGCCGCTCGAGCCCGACGCCGCCGCGCTCCGCGCCGCGCTGCGAGAGGGGGCGCCGACCTACGCGCGTCTGTTCGTCGCGGCCCATGCGCAGCACGCGGCGCGGATCGGCGCGAGACGGTGGGGTGAGCAGCTGTCCGCGATCGAGCGCTACGCCGACGCGGTCTTCTCGGAGGTCCCCGACGCGCGGATGCTGCACCTCCTGCGCGACCCGAGGGACCGCTACGAGGTGGCCTCGCGCGGCGCGCGCCGGCGCCCGGGTGCTGTGGGTTGGCTGACCGCGGCCTGGCGCGCCTCCGCTCAGCGGGCCGAGCGCAACGCGCGCGCGTACCCCGGGGCGTACCTCGTCGTGCGGTTCGAGTCGCTCGCGAGCGAGCCCGAGCGGACGCTCGAGGCGATCTGCGCGTTCGTCGGCGAGGAGCGCACGGCCGTGATGGACGCGGCGCTCGTCGCCGGGCTCGGCAGGTCGGCCGAGGCCGTGCCCGCGCGCACGCCCGAGGTGGCGTTCGTCGACCGCTACGCGGGGACGGCGCTCGGCACGCACGGCTACGACGCGGCGCCGCCCCGGCTGTCCGCCAGGCAGCGCGTGTCGTTCGCGCTGTTCGAGGTGCCCGTGAACCGCGCGGCGATGGCGGCCTGGCGGGTGCTCGGGCCACGCGTGGCCACGGCGGAGAGGGGCTGAGCGTGGAGCGCGGACCGATCTACGTGGCCGGCCTGGAACGCAGCGGCACCAGCCTGATGTACGCGCTGCTCGCGTCGCATCCCGAGATCGCGATGACGCGCCGGACGAACCTGTGGCGCCACTTCTACGGCCAGTACGGAGACCTCGCCGACGACGCGAACCTCGAGCGGTGCCTGGCGACGATGCGCGTGTACAAGCGCCTCGTGGTACTCGACCCCGACTGGGACGCGATCCGGGCGGCGTTCGTCGCGGGGGAGCGCACCTACCCGCGGCTGTTCGCGGCGATCGAGGAGGGGTTCGCGGCGCGCGTGGGCCGTCCCCGCTGGGGCGACAAGTCGCTGCACACCGAGCGCTACGCCGACGAGATCGTGGCCGCCTACCCGGGCGTGCGGATCCTGCACATGCTCCGCGATCCGCGGGACCGCTTCGCGTCGTCGTTCACGAGGTGGAAGGTCCGTCGCGGCGGCGTGGGCGCCGGCGCGGCCGAATGGCTCTCCTCGGCCCGGATCGCCGAGCGCAACGAGCGTCGGCACCCGGGGCACTGCCGCGTCGTGCGCTACGAGACGCTCGCGAGCGAGCCCGAGGCGACGCTCCGCGAGCTCTGCGCGTTCCTCGACGCGCCGTACACCGACGCGATGCTCCGGATGGACGGGGCGCCGTCGGTCCGCGACGGGGGGAACAGCTCCTACGGCAAGGGCGAGGCGGGCGTGATCTCAACCCGGTCGATCGGCCGCTACGTCGAGGTCCTCTCGCCCAGGCAGATCGCGTACATCCAGCGGGTGGCCGGCCGCGAGATGCGCCGGTTCGGCTACGACCTGGCGCCGGTCCACCTCCCGGCCGGGCAGCGACTCTCGTACGCGCTCCGCGACGTGCCGCTCGAGTCGGCGCACCTGCTCGCGTGGCGCACGCGCGAGTCGTTCCGCGACCGCGCCGGCCGGCCGCTGCCCGAGTACCGCAAGGTGAAGGAGCCGGCCGCATGAACGCGACGGCCGCCGTCTCGCTCCCGTCCCGGCGCCGGTTCGGCTTCCGCGAGCTCCGCTGGCTCGCGGCCACGGTCTTCTTCTCGATGGTGTGCGCCGTGCTGATCGCGAAGGGCCACTGGTACGTCGCGGTCGCGATGCTCGCGGCGGTGCCGATGTTCGTGTGGCTGCACCGCGCGCCGCTGGCCGGGGTCGCGATCTGGCTCGTCTGCACGCCGCTGATCGTCGAGACCTCCTCGACGGCGCTGCGTCAGGCCTTCTGGCTGCTGCACCGGGCGCTCCCGCTCGGCCTGCTGCTGATCCTCGTCGCCGGCGCCGCGACCGGCGTCAGCCAGCGCAGGCTCGCGCGCCTGGGCTGGCCCGAGGTGCTCTTCGCCGGGTACGCGGTCGCGAGCCTGTTCTCGATCCTCGACGCGTCGCCCACGGTCGGGGCCCAGGTGATCCTGATGTACGACCGGGTGGTCGCGCCGCTCTGCATCTACCTCGTGATCCGGCTGCTGGAGCCCGATGCCGAGGCGCTGCGGCGGCTGACGCCGGTGGTCCTCGCGCTCTTCGTGATCGAGGCGCCGCTCGGCCTCGTGTCGCTGGTGGCGCCGGGCGCGCTCCCGTCCCTGTGGCTCGTGAGCGCGCAGCGCGCGACCGGGAGCTTCGGCGACCCCGACGTGTTCGGCACCACGATGGTGTTCTGCGGCGTGTTCATCCTGTGGGCGGGGATGACGTCCTCGCGCGGGCGGTGGGTCCGCGTGTGGGCCGGCGCGGTCTTCGTGCTGGCGATGCTGATGGTCTTCCTCACCTTCTCCCGCGGGAACTGGCTCGCCGGGCTGTTCGTGCTCGCGGGCTCGCTGGTGATCTACCGGCGCCGGATCGCCTCGCTGGTGGCGATCACCGTGCCGATCGCCGCCTTGCTGCTCGCCTCCGGCCTCCTGCACGGCCCGATCCAGTTCGCGCAGGAGCGGCTGTCGTCCGACGCGTCGAAGGAGTCGGCGCTGGCCCGCCTGCCCGTGGCCGTCGCGTCGATCCGGATGTTCGAGGCCAAGCCGGTCACGGGGTTCGGCTACGGGAACTTCGACCTGTACTCGCGGCCGTTCCAGGACCAGGTGGGCGACCTCGTGATCCCGATCAAGGACCACGCCTCGCACAACCTGTTCCTCACGATCTTGGCCGAGCAGGGCGGGGTCGGGATCGCGCTGTTCCTCGGGCCGATGGTGCTGTGGGCGATCCGCACGCGCCGGTCGTACGTGCGGATGCCCGCGGCCGAGCGGCGCCTGCTCGTGGGGCTCTGGCTCGTGATCGCCTCCTACCTCACGGTGAACATGTTCTCGGTGATGAAGGTGCCGTTCGGCCTGGGACTGTGGGCGGTGACGCTCGGGATGATCGGCGCGTTGATCCACCGCTACGGGCCCGGCCCGGCGCAGCGCGAGGACGCCGCCGCGGGGGCAGGCTTGCCGTGGGAGGCGTGGTGATCGACGAGCGCCTGCGTCCCGCGGAGACGGCCCCGCCCCGTTCGGGGGTCGCGGTGGCCTATGTGATCGGGACCTACCCGCTGCCCACGACGACGTTCATCGACCGCGAGGTGCGCGAGGTGCGGCGTGCCGTGGCCGACGTCCGGCTCGTGTCGATCCGGCGTCCGACCCGGGCGCTCTCGGGCGCTGACCAGGAGGCGCTCCGCGACGAGGTCCGCTACGTCCTGCCGGCGCGTGCACTCGACGTGGCTCGGAGCCAGGCGACGTTCCTCGCGCGCCGCCCTGTCGCGTACGTCCGCACGGTGGCCTGGCTCGCGACGCGCCCGCACCCGAGCCTGCGCGCGCGCGTGCGCACCGTCGGGCACTTCGGGTTGGGGGTGCACGTCGCGCGTCTGCTCCGCGACGGCGGCGCGCCCGACCACCTGCACGCGCACTTCGCCGACCGCGCGGCGACAGTCGCGCTGGTCGCTGGCCGTCTGCTCGACCGCCCCTACAGCGTGACGGCCCACGCCAACGACATCTACGTGGACCCGGTGCTCCTGCCGGAGAAGATCGGGCGCGCGTCGTTCGTGGCGACCTGCACCGCGTACAACGCCGCGCATCTGCGCGCGGTCGGCGGGCCTGCGGCCGCGGAGAAGGTGCGCTGCCTCTACCACGGGCTCGACCTGGACGGGTACCCGGCGCCCGCGTCGCGCGACGGCTCCGCGCCCGCGCTGCTCGCGGTCGGCCAGCTAAAGGAGAAGAAGGGCCTGGGCGACCTGGTCGACGCGTGCGCGCTGCTCGCCGAGCGCGGCGTCGACGTCCGGTGCCGGCTCGTGGGGGAGGGGCCGCTCCGCGACGCCCTCGCCGAGCGGATCGAGCGGCACGGGCTCGGCGGGCGCGTGACGCTCGAGGGCGCGCTGCCGCACGCCGCGGTGATCGACGCGTACGCGGCCGCGTCGGTGTTCGCGCTGCCGTGCGTCACGGCCTCCGACGGCGACCGCGACGGGATCCCCAACGTGATCCTCGAGGCGATGGCGATGGGCCTGCCCGTGGTCTCCACGCGGCACTCGGGGATCCCCGAGGCGGTCCAGGATGGCCTCACCGGGCTGCTCGTGGAGCCCGGCGGCGTCGCAGCACTCGCCGACGCGCTCGCGGCGCTGCTGGACGACCCGGCGCGACGCGAGCAGATGGGGACCGCGGGGCGTCAGCGCGTGGCGTCGCTGTTCGACGCGCGCACGAACGTCGCGCGGCTGGTCGAGGGGTTCGTCGCATGAGCCGGGCCACCGTCACCACCGTCGCGCCTTCCGGCCCCGCGCACGGCGCGGGGAGCCTCGGCGACGACGCCGTCTTCCACGTGTGGGGACCGCCGGGGCGCGGACCGCGCAGCCGCGCGTTCGGCCAGGCGCTCGGGATGGACGTCGTCTACGTCTCGGCCTCGGCCAAGCGCGGACGGCTCGCCGCCCTGTACAAGTACCCGGTCCAGATGGTGCAGACGGTGCGCGTGCTGCGCCGCCGGCGTCCGCGGGTCGTGTTCGTGCAGAGCCCGCCGAGCCTGGCCGTGATGGCCTCCTGGATCTACGCGAAGAGCTCGGGCGCGCGCTACGTCGTGGACGCGCACAGCTGCGCGATGCGCTCGTTCTGGTGGACGCGTCCGCGCTGGCTCCATCGAGGGCTCACGCGCGACGCGGCGGCGACGCTCGTGACGAACGGCACCTACGCCGCCTCGCTCGCCGCCGACGGCGGACGGGCGCTCGTGATCCGCGACGTCCCGCTCGACGGCGACGGCGCCGGGCCTGAGCCGGGCGAGGGCTTCGACGTGATGGTCGTCAACACCTTCGCGCCCGACGAGCCGCTCGAGGAGATCGTGCGGGCCGCCGAGGGGCTGCCGGAGGTCACCTTCCACGTCACCGGCGACCTCCGCCGGATCGGTGGGACCCCGCCTCCGGCGCCGGCGAACGTCCGCTTCACCGGGTTCCTGCCCGACGAGGACTACCGCGCGCTGATGGCCTCGGCCGGGGCGGTCCTGTGCCTGACGACCCACGACGACACGATGCAGCGCGGCGCCTGCGAGGCGCTGTGGGCCGGCCGCCCGATCGTCACGTCGGACTGGGCGCTGCTCCGCGACTACTTCGACGCCGGCACGGAGCACGTCGACAACAGTGCGGCGGCGATCGCGACGGCGGTCCGTGCGATCGCCGCGGACCCCGGGCGCTACGAGCGGGGGATCGCCGAGCTACAGGCGCGGCGCCGCAGCGAGTGGGACGGCGCGATGGCGTCCCTGGCCGCGGCGATCGGGACGCCGGCCGGACGAGCGACGACGGAGGACACGCGATGAGGGTGAGCATCTTCGGTCTGGGGTACGTGGGGGTGGTCTCGGCCGCGGCGCTGGCCGACGCCGGTCACGAGGTGGTCGGCGTCGACACGAACCTCGCGAAGGTCGAGCTCGTGAACGCCGGCCGCAGCCCGATCGTCGAGCCCGGCGTCGAGGAGCTGCTCGGGCGGACCGTCGCCGCCGGGCGCCTGCGGGCCACCACGAGCGTGGAGGATGCCGTCGGGGCCTCGGAGCTCTCGATCGTGTGCGTTGGCACGCCGAGCGCACCGAACGGGAGCCTCGACCTCACGCAGGTCCAGAAGGTGTGCCAGGAGATCGGGCTCGCGCTCGGTTCCACGGGCGAGCCGCACACGGTCGTGATCCGCAGCACGATGCTCCCCGGCAGCACCGAGGAGCTGGTGATCCCCACCCTCGAGGCGTCCTCGGGCCGCCGGGTCGGCGCCGAGGACGTCCGCGTCTGCTTCAACCCCGAGTTCCTGCGCGAGGGGACCTCGCTCGCCGACTTCCACGACCCGGCGTTCACCCTGCTCGGCGTCGCCGACGACGCGACCGCCGATGTGATGCGCGAGCTCTACGCGATGCTCTCGGCGCCGGTCGAGGTGGTCCCGTACCGCGTCGCCGAGATGGCGAAGTACGCCTCGAACGCGTTCCACGCGCTCAAGATCACGTTCGCGAACGAGATCGGGGCCGTGAGCCACGAGCTGGGCGCCGACGGCGCGCGCGTGATGGAGCTCCTCACCCGCGACACGAAGCTCAACATCTCGCCCGCCTACCTGCGACCGGGGTTCGCGTTCGGCGGCTCGTGCCTGCCGAAGGACCTGCGCGCGCTCGGTTACCAGGCGCGCCGCGCCGACGTCGACGTCCCGCTTCTGGACGCGATCGGGCGGAGCAACACCAGCCAGGTCGACCGCGCCCTGCGGATCGTGACCGCGAACGGGCGCACACGGGTCGGCGTCCTCGGGTTCTCCTTCAAGGCCGGGACCGACGACCTGCGCGAGAGCCCGCTCGTGGAGCTGATCGAGCGACTGATCGGCAAGGGCTACCCGGTGCGCGTGTACGACCGCAACGTCTCGCTCGCGACCCTGGTGGGGGCGAACCGGGCTTTCATCGAGCGCGAGATCCCCCACATCGCCTCGCTGATGGCCGACACGATCGAGGAGGTCGTCGAGCAGAGCGACGTGCTCGTGATCGGCAACGCCGACCCCGCGTTCGCCGCGACCCTCGACGCGGTCCGCCCCGGCCAGGTCGTGCTCGACCTGGTGCGGATCCGCACCGACGGCGCGCTGCCGCCGGGCTACGTCGGGATCTCGTGGTGAGGCCGTGAGGCCCGCGGTCGTCGTCTCCGGCTTCACGATGGGGCTCGGCGTGATCCGCGCCCTCGGCGAGCAGGG
>JBLMXP010000217.1:0-3347 GCA_050257835.1 Planctomycetaceae bacterium
TGGGACGAGGTCAACTACGGCGGCATCAGCGACCTCGCGCGCTACTACATCGGCGGCCTGCTCGCGCACGCGCCGGCGCTGCTCGCGTTCACGAACCCGACGACGAACTCCTACCGCCGGCTCGTGCCCGGCTACGAGGCGCCGATCAACCTCGTCTACAGCCAGCGCAACCGCAGCGCCTGCATCCGGATCCCGGTCGGCTCGACCAGGCCGAAGCTGAAGCGGATCGAGTTCCGCACACCGGACCCGTCGTGCAACCCCTACCTCGCCTTCAGCGCGATGCTGATGGCCGGGATCGACGGGATCAAGAACAAGATCGAGCCGCCCGAGCCGATCGACAAGGACCTCTACGACCTGCCGCCGGAGGACAAGGCGAACGTCAAGCAGGTGCCCGGGGATCTCGAAGAGGTGCTCAACGCCCTGGAGGGCGACCACCAGTGGCTGCTCGAAGGTGGCGTGTTCACCCAGGACGTGATCGACACCTGGATCGAGTACAAGCGCCTGGAGGAGCGCGACGCGGTGCGCCTGCGCCCGCACCCGTACGAGTTCGGTCTGTACTACGACGTCTGAGACGTCCTGAGGACGGGCTGACAAGGGGCCGGGCGCGAAGCGCCCGGCCCCTTCCGTTCGCCCTGGAGCGCAGAGTCATTCGGCCCCTTCCACGCTGCCTCGCCGAGGCTACGTTGGAGGCAACGGCCCCGGAGGTGCCTCCCGTGAAGCGTGTCCTCGCGCTGGTGTCGTCGCTGCTGTGCGTCGCGATCTTGGCGCCCGCCGCGCGCGCCGACCTGCGCGTGAGATGGCACGTTTCGCTCCCCGGCGGCGTGCAGGCCGTCGCGGTAGGGCCGGACGGTTCCGTCTACACCGTGGGCACCCGCGGGATCCCGGAGAAGAAGTACGGCTCCCAGGTGACCGTCCGTCGGTTGAACGGTGCGGGCACGGTCGTGTGGACGCGCCGGTGGCACCCGCGCGGCGGCGCCTCGTGGGGCAGCGCCGTCACGGTCTCACCCGACGGCATCGTGTTCGTGGCGGGCACGGTCGGCGTCAACAGCAAGGGTGCGTCGTGGTTCGTCCGCTCCTACGGCCCGAACGGCGGGCTGCGAGCCGCGTTCGTCGCGCCCTACGAGGTCGACGTGATGTCGAGCGTCACGGACGTCGTGGCGCGGGGGGACCTCGTCGTGGTCGCACAGACCGCCGAGGGCTGTTGCGAGGCCTGGCCCGTCGACGGATGGGTCCGCGCCTTCGACGCGCGCCTGCGTCCGCGCTGGTCCGACACCTTCATCCGGCACCGCGGCGACCCGGTCACAGGCCTGTCGCTCGACGCGTTCGGCAACGTCCTGGTCGGCGGGATCGAGGGCACCCGCTTCTCCGGGCCGAGCAGCCCGCCGGTCGCCGGCGTGTTGGCCGTCGAGAAGCTGACGGCCGGCGGCGCGCTCCTGTGGCGCCATCGCCCCGGCGTCAAGACCCCCGGCGACGGCACGGTCGCGGTCTCCGCCCTCGGGGACCGGCTGATGGTCTCGGCGCCGCTGCGCGCCGGCGGCGCATGGCTCGGACGGTTCACCCTGGGCGGCGACCTCCGCTGGTCGCGCGCCTGGGGCACCGAGCGCCGCCGCCGACAGACCCCGCTCGCCCTGGCCATCGACGCCTCGGGCGCGACGTGGGTCGTCGGGACACGCCGCCACGCCACCGACCCGCAGGTCGACGGCTCCGTCCGGCGGATCGGCCCCGCGGGCGGCCTCCTCGGCACGATCTCGATCGCGAACGCCGGCGCGACCGGGGTGTCCCCCTGGCGCGGCGACGCCTACGTGGCCGCGACCGACCTCTGGCGGATCGCCGGCTGAGCGCGGGAGGACGACATGCGGAAGACGGCGATCGCGATCGTGGGGATGATCACGATGCTCTGCGGCCTGCTGCCGGCGCAGGCGGCGTCGGTGCGTTGGACGCGCTCGGCGGGTCGCGCGATCCAGGGTTCGGCGACCGACGCGATCGGCGACGTCGTCGTCTCGGGCTGGAAGCTGGACCGGGGGCGTCCGTCCACGATGCGAGCGCTCTTGGTCCGCTACGCGGCGGACGGACGCCGGACGTGGGCCCGCACGTGGATGCCCCCGCGTGCGGAGCGAACCGCAGGCGGCGCGGTCGCCGTGGCCCCGGACGGGACCGTGTACTGGTCCGGCCTCGCGTCCCCGCAGGGTTGCGGCTCGTCGGGCTGGTTCTTCCGCGCGTACACGTCGGAGGGGCGACTGCTCTGGCAGCGTCAGGCGCGGGGATGGCGGAGCTGTCCGCCGACCAACGAGGGGATCGTCGCCGTCGACGCGGCGTCGAGCCTCGTCGTGGTCGGCCTCGGCACGAGGGGCTGTTGCGGGGACTACTTCCGGTCCTCCGGTCGGATCGTGGGGATGACGCCGGAGGGAGGGCAGGTGTGGTCGCGGGCGTTCCAACCTCCGAGCGACGTACCGCGGGCATACTTCGAGGCGCTCGGCGACCTCTCGGTGAGCGCGCGCGGCACCGCCTACGTCACCGGGTGGGCGGCGACCGCTCGGCAGCACGGCACCGATCCGGACGTACCCGGCGAGATCGTGCTGATGGAGCTCTCCGGCCGCGGGAAGGTGCTGTGGAACCGAGCCGTGGTCACGGCGCGCGGGATGTTCTCCAACGCGACGGTGTCCGCCTCGGGCGACCGGATCGTGGTCGGCGTCAACCGGTCCGAGCGGAAACGGTTCTGGATGGCGGCCCTCAACGCCGACGGTCGCCGCGTGTGGAGCCGTCAGTGGCGCAAGCACACGAGGTATCTGGCGGACGGGATCGACGTGACGCTCGATGCCGCCGGCAGGACGTGGGTGGCGGGCGCTGCCGCCGAGTCCGATGACCGAGGCACGAACCTGTTCGTGCGCGGGTTCGCGAGCAACGGGCAAGTCGTCGCGCGGATCGTCGTGGACCGAGGAGCCTGGAACCTCTCGTCCCCCACGGTCGCGGCGACACCGGGTGGGTTCGTCACGGCGGCCTCGATCGCCCTCGCCGGCAGCAAGATCGAGGTTTCCGGGCGGATCTGGCGCTTCGATGCATAGACGACCGTGTTCGATGGATGTCTACGGCCCGGCGCCGGGATGCGCCGACCGCGTTCGGTGTCGCGGGGCTCGACAGAGCGCCCGCGGCAAGAGGGGAGGCTCCACATGCGCGTGCGCGCGTTCTCGGCGCTGGTCGCCGTCGCCCTGGTCCTAACGCTCGCGCCGCCGGCGACGGCGGCGATCCATCCGGTCTGGCGCCAGCGGATCGGGGCCGGGCTGTACTCGGTCGCCACCGCGCTCGACGGCTCCGTCTACGTCGTGGGCGACAAGTCGTTCTCGATCACC
>JBLMXP010000218.1:0-26023 GCA_050257835.1 Planctomycetaceae bacterium
CGCGCGAGCTCGCGCTGCGGCAAGATCGCGCCCCGCTCCCGCAGGAGCGCCAGCGCCTCCTCCCGCACGCGGAGCCGCCGCTCGGTGCGCGGCGCCGCAGCCAGGCCGCGGGCGTCGATCCGACGCCGCAGCTGCTCCCGCAGATCGCGCCGCACCTCGCCCAGCGCGTCCGCGCGGCGCCCGTTCGACGCCGGCCGCGGCCGCACCACGCTCGCACCTCGGTCCATCCACCTGCCTCCGACGAGACGACAACAGACATCACGAAGGGAAGGAGCGAGGGAGAGCGCCGGTCCGATCGCGGGGGGCGGTCGGTTCCGGCACCGGGAACGCTACCGGCTGCCCGGCCGTCGCCGTAATCCCCAAGCCGGCCGATTTCCCAGACCCGACCGCCCGAGCGGTATGACAAGACGCGGGGGAGGGGGCTTCGGCGGCACGATCCGCTCTCCGTGGAGTGCGGTTGGAGGCGCGGCACACGGGTAGGCTCCTGCGATGGGCATCGGGGCGATCCGCGAACGCGTGCGCTCCTCGTTGTGGTTCCTGCCGAGCTTGTTCGTGATCGGGGCGTTCGTGCTCGCCTCCGTCGCGACCTACCTGGACGACCACGCGTTCCGCGGTGCCACGTGGATGCGATTCCCGGGTGGACCGAGCAGCGCTCGCAGCACGCTGTCCACGATCGCGTCGTCGATGATCACCTTCACGGGCCTGGTCTTCTCGATCACGATCTTGGTGTTGCAGCTCGCGAGCCAGCAGTTCAGCCCACGCGTGCTCCGCACCTTCCTGCACGACAGGGTCAGCCAATCGGCCCTGGGAACGTTCGTCGCGACCTTCACCTACGCGCTGATCGTGCTGCGGGATATCACACCCAACGACGTGCCGACGCTCACCGTGTCGGTGGCGCTCCTGCTGGTCCTGATCAGCCTGGCCATGTTCGTCGTCTACATCGATCACATCGCTCACCGCATCAGCTCGTCCTCGATCGTGGACGCCGTGGCGACCGAGACCCTCGAGACGATCCGGCAGCGATGCCGTCCGCTCGGCGAGAGCGAGGACCCCGACCCTGAGCGCTGGGTGCCGGCAGCGGCTCCGATCGTCGAGGTACCGGCGCCTCGGTCGGGGGTCGTCGTGAGCCTGGACACCGATCGCATCGCGCGGCGCGCCATGCGGAGCGACGCGATCGTGGAGCTCGTGCCGCGGGTGGGGGATTTCGTCGCCGAGGGGATGCCTCTGCTGCGTATCTACGGCGACCTCGCGCCTTCACACGGCGACCCCGACTGGATGGCGTCGAAGGTGTCGTTCGCGAAGCAGCGTTCGATGCAACGAGACGTCGCGCTGGGGTTCCGTCAACTCGTGGACATCGCCGAGCGCGCCTTGTCGCCCAGCATCAACGATCCCACCACCGCGGTGCAGGCGATCGACGGCCTGCATGCGCTGTTGCGGCAACTGGCCGGCCGCTCGATGCCCCAGGGCCGCCACCCGGACGACGAGGGACGGCTCCGGGTCGTGGTGCACGAGCCCTCCTGGGACGAGATCGTGACGCTCTGCGTGACCGAGATCCGGCGCACGGGCGCGACCTCGATCCCCGTCCACCGTCGGATGCGGGCGATGCTCGTCGATCTGGTGAGCATCGTCAGCCCCGAGCGCGCCGCCGTCGTGCAAGGTGCCCTGCGCGATCTGCACGAGGCCAACGAGCGTTCGGTCGGCACGGTGCAGGACCGGCGATTGGCCGACCAGCCGGACCTGCAAGGGCTCGGGGCCTAGGGTCACCCCCGCCGCGCGCCGCCATCGCCCTCGGCGCCGTCGACGATCGCGTCCGGCGGCGGGGTTCGAGCCGCTCCGGCGGAGCGCCACGGGTCGTGGGCCCTGGCCGTCTACGTCCCGGCGTGAGGAGGCGGGCGCCACGCGCCCGCCTCCCGACGCGGTCAGCCCACCTTGATCTTCAGCTTGGCTCCCGCGTAGCCCGCCTTCTTCGCGGTCGCGGTGTAGGTGCCGGCCTTGGTCTTCCCGAACTTCAGGGTCACCGTTCCCTTCGTGCCGGTCGTGCCCGACTTGCCGAGGAGCGAGACGGTGGCCCCTTGCACGGGGTTGCCGGCGTCGAGGACCGTGAACGTGATCTGGCCACCGGTGGTGGGGAGCTTGGTCTTGCTCGCCTTCAACGTGAGCGGCGACAACACCTGCGCGTGGAACAGGGACGGCACGAGCTTCGCGTTGTCGCCCGACATGAAGATGTCGAGACGGCCTTGCGAGCCCTCGATCGCCAGCGTGGCCTGGGTCACGAGCGGCGCCGCCTTGTACGTGCGCTCCGGTCCGAACTTCGTCACGGCCTTGTTCGTGCGCGCGACCGTGACGGTGCCCGGGGTTCCCGTCTTGTAGAAGGCGACCCAGACCCGACCGGCGGGACCGGCGGACGCAGCGACGAGCGACGCGCCCTTCGAGCCCCCCAGCCCGATCGTCGTGTTGTTGATGACGTTCCAGAGGCGGACGCCGGTGCACTGCGGCGAGCTCGTGCTCGTCCCCGTGCAGTAGGCGACGAAGGGCAGATGGGCCGTCCCGCCGGACACCATCGCCACGCGCTGAGAGTTCCCCTGGTACGGGCTCGAGGACGGCGCCTTGCGGACGTGGTTCCCCGTCCCGATGCTCGTGTCCCAGGCGTAGGTGCCGTTGTGCTTGATGTTCGTCGCAACCCCGTCGAAGCCGGCGAGCGCCAGGTGGGCCCCGCCCTTCGCGTCGAGGGCCGTCACCGTGTGGAAGACGGCGGATCCGTCGCCGACACCGAGCGAGACCGTCGAGTCAGCACTGCTCGCCGGGATCGCGGGACCGGCGCCGACGTGGTAGGTGAAGCCGTCGCCGGGGCCGTTCCACGCCGTGTAGGGCGTGGTGCCGACCATCGCCGTCGACTCATCACCGATGCCGGCGCAGGAGTTCGAGTATCCCTCCGTCGACAGGGTCCACGTTGCCCCCGTGGACGACGTCGCTCCGTACATGCACCCGTTGTCGTAGACGCTGGGCGTGCCGCCCCGCTGGCCCGTGAACACGAGCAGCATCGGTGAGGTCTTCGAGCCGGGCACGAGCCACGGCGTCTGCGACAGTCCGCTCCACGCCGAGGAGAACACCTTGTGGACGCTGCCGGAGGCGGCGCCCAGCGGCGTGAACTTGGCGTCCCAGTACTGGTAGCTGTCGCTGACGAAGATGGCGTGGAGGTTGCCGGCGGAGTCGCGCGCGAGTGCCGGCTGCCCGCCGAGGAGTAGGTTCCCCGAGGGCACGCTCACCTGCTTCCAGGTGATCGGGGACGTGGCCCGCGTGGGCGGAGCAGTGGCCGCCTGGACGGGGACGGTGGTGAGGGCCAATCCCGTCACCAGGACGAATGACGCCAATCCGATCGCGATGGATCTGGACATCCCCCTTCTCCTTCCGCGAGGGACCGCACGCGGTTCGGCGGGCCGAACCGACGACGGCGATATCCCGTGATGCGACACGCGGGGGCCGGGGGTTCACCCCGATCGCGAACAGACGACGAACGGCGTACGACACGAAGAGGACGGGGTCTGCCGCTCGAGGGACGTGGGCCACGAGCGCGGCGCCGGCGCCGGGCGCCGGGAGGTTCACGTTGCGTTGTCGTATCGGTGATGTGGACGCACGATGGAGACATCACCGATCCGTGGAGGCTCCGATGGAGCGACGACCGCAACCCACGTCGGTGAGAGGGCTCCTGTCCGAACCGATCTCCCGTCGGACCCTGCTCCGCTACGCCGGCGTCGGCGCGGGTGCGATGGGGATGGCCGCATTGCTCGCGGCCTGCGGGGTGAACACCTCACCCTCGGGGGTCACGACGACGGTTTCGCCGGGGTTCTGGGACGCGCAGACGCTGCACCACGTCTTGGATTTCGCGAACTGGCCGTACTACATCGACACGCACCAGGGCGATCACCCCAGCCTGGACCTGTTCAAGAAGCAGCACGGCATCACGGTCAACTACCGGCCGGTGATCAACGACAACCAGGCGTTCTTCGCCAAGATCCAGCCCGAGCTGCAGGCCGGCAAGCCGACCGGGTGGGACCTGATCGTGATCACGAACGGGGCGCAGCTGTCCCAGCTGATCGACAACCACTGGCTGATCCCCCTGGACCACACCCTGCTGCCGAACTTCACGAAGTACGCGAGCCCGCTCGTGCGCGACCCGAACTACGACCCGGGCAACACGTACACGGTCGCCTGGCAGTCGGGGTTCACGGGGATCGCGTACAGCCCCGCCGCCGTGCAGGCGCTCGGCCGAGCCCCGAACAGCGTGAACGACCTGTGGGACGACCGGCTGAAGGGGCACGTCGGGATGATGAGCGACAACACCGAGCTCGGCAGCGTGGCGATGCTCAAGCTCGGGATCGAGCCGGCGACCTCGACGCCGTCGGACTGGCGCAAGGCCGCCACGGTCCTGAACCAACAGAAGAGCGCGGGTCTCGTGCTCGGCTACTACGACCAGGGCTACATCAACCAGCTCGAGAACGGCAACACCTGGATCACGCAGGCCTGGTCCGGCGACATCCTCCAGGCCAACGAGTCGGGCTACCCGGAGCTGAAGTTCATCGTGCCCGAAGAGGGCGTGATGATCTGGACCGACAACCTGATGATCCCGGTGCATGCGGCCGACCCGCTCGACGCGATCACGTACATGAACTTCGTGTACGAGCCGAAGGTCGCCGCGATGCTCGCAGCCTACATCGGCTACGTCACGCCGGTGCCGTCGGCCCAACCGCTCGTCGCGCAGATGCCCGGCGGCAAGACGGTGGCCGACAGCCCGCTCGCGTTCCCGACCAAGGCGGAGATGAGCAAGACGCACCAGTACTACGTCTTCACGGGCACGCAGGACCTGGATACATGGAACAGCATCTTCGATCCGATCATCGTGGGCTGATCCGCGGCGGCCCGCGCCTGGGGAAGCGGCTGGCCCCCTACGGGCTGACCTCCCCGGGAGGGCTGTGGCTGCTCGTGTTCTTCGTCGTGCCGATGGCGGCGATGTTCGTGCTGTCGCTCGAGACGCCGATCGCGAGCACAGGCTTCCAGGAGACGGGCTACCGCCTCACCTGGAACTTCGCCCAGTACCCCGGTGCGATCGCGCAGTACCACACGCAGTTCCTTCGCTCGCTCTGGTACGCGACGGTCGTGACGGCCGCCACGATGGCCGTCGGCTACCCGGCCGCGTTCTGGATCGCCACCTGGGGCGGACGGCAGAAGACGACCTACCTGTTCCTGCTGCTGCTGCCGTTCTTCGTCTCGTTCGTGATCCGCACGCTCGCCTGGCAGTTCCTGCTGTCCGACGACGGGATCGTGCTGCGGACCCTCGAGCGGTGGCACCTGGTGAGCACGAGCACGCACATCCTGGCGACGCCCGAGGCGGTGATCGCGGGGATCGCCTACAACGCGCTGCCGTTCATGGTGCTGCCGATCTACGTCTCGCTCGAGAAGATCGATCGGCAGGTGATCGACGCCTCGCGCGACCTGTACGCGCGGCCGCGCGACACGTTCCTGCGGGTGATCCTCCCGCTGTCGGTTCCCGGGTTGTTCGCGGGGTTCCTGCTGACGTTCATCCCGGCCGTCGGGGACTACGTGAACGCCGAGATCCTCGGCGGGGTCAACACCACGATGATCGGCAACGTGATCCAACGCGCCTACCTGAACGACCAGAACTACCCGCTGGCCTCGGCGCTGTCGTTCGTGCTGATGGTGGCGCTCCTGGGGGGGATCGCGATCTACGGACGGGTGCTCGGGACGCGCCAGATCGAGGAGTACCTATGAGCGTCGCGACCGAGATCGCGCCGGCGAGGATCGACGGCGCCGCGCGCACCCCCAACCGCGCGCGACGGGCGTGGGGGCGCAAGGCGCTGCACGTCTACACGCTGCTCGTGATCGTGTACCTGTTGATCCCGATCGCGATCATGATCGCCTACAGCTTCAACGCGAACGGCGCGGCCGCGACGCAGAGCGCGCCGAAGGTGTCGTTCCGCTGGCAGGGGTTCACGCTCGCCTGGTGGCGCGGGTGGAACCTCGTTCCCGACCTCACGAGCGCGCTGTGGAACTCGATCGCGATCGCGGTCACGAGCACGATCGTGGCGACGATCCTCGGCACGCTCGTCGGCCTCGCCCTCGTCCGCTACCACTTCCGCGGCTCGGGCGCGCTCGAGGCCACGATGTTCCTCAACATCGCCGCGCCCGAGATCGTGCTCGGCGCCTCGCTGCTGTCGTTCTTCGTGCTGGTCAACTTCCCGCTGGGCCTGGGGAGCATCTTCGTGGCCCACGTGATGTTCAACATCGCGTTCGTCGCGATCACGGTGCGTGCGCGCATGGCCGGGTTCCACCGCGAGATCGAGGAGGCGGCGCAGGATCTGTACGCGAACCCGTGGCAGACCTTCGTGCGGGTCACGCTCCCGCTGATCTGGCCGGGGATCCTCGCGGGCGCGCTGCTCGCGTTCGCGCTGTCGATCGACGACTTCGTGATCACGAACTTCGTGGCCGGGCAGACCGTGACCTTCCCGCTGTGGGTCTACGGCGCCGTGAAGGTGGGGATCCCTCCGCAGGTGTTCGTGATGGGCACCGCGATCTTCCTCGTCGGCGTGCTCGTGGCGATCGCGAACATCCTGGTGTCACGGCGCGGGGGAGGCGGGCGCGCACGGCCCGCCTCCCGCGTCGCTTCAGGTCGTGAGGTCGCTGTAGGTGAACCCGGTGGTGGCCGTCGACCCGTTGCCGTAGAAGACGGTGGCTTGGACGCGCGACCGGTACAGGTACCCGGCGTCGACGTTGATCGCGTTCGTGGCGCAGATGTTGCCGGGCGCCGCTGAGGCGACGTCACCTCCCGACCAGCCACAGACGTTGCTGCGAACGTTCGTCCACGTGTGCCCGTCGGACGAGCGCTGCAGCTGCACGGAGAGCGCGAGGTACGTGACCGTGCGCGAGCCGTCGTAGTAGGCCTTGCCCCGCGCGCGGATCTGCCAGGTGAACGTGCGCTCGTAACAGGCGTTGACGTGCAGCCCGGCGACGTCGCCGGTCTCCCAGCCCCCGCAGTACGTGCCGATGTTCGCGTGCGCCGGCAGCGCGGTGGCCAGCACGACGAGCACGGTCGTCACCGCCAGCTTGATCCGGAACCCCATCCGGTCCCCCTTCCCTCCCGTGGCTCCGCTCCGGCGAGGGGGGACGCATCCGGCGCCGCCGTTCGGAGCCGCTCGGTTGAGGGGGAGCGTTCGAGGCAGGCCGCCTCACGAGGCGGCGCGCTCGGTCAGGTCGGCGCGCGAGGGCGGCTCCGCCGGCCGCATCGTGGCGGCCGCGAGCCGATCGAAGACGCGCGCCGTGCGGCTCTTGCCCGGCAGGAGCCGACCGTGGTCCTGGGCGCGCGGGACCGCCGGGTCGACCGGCACCACCACGAGCGGGTCGGCGCCGAACACGCGGGCGACGTCGCCGACCGTCACCTCGCCGCGCCCGGCGCGGTTCACGACGATCGCGGCGTCGTCGCGCCCGAAGGCCTCCAGCGCGCGTTTGGCCGCGTGGAACGCGAGCACGTCGAGCGTGACCACCTCAAGGAGCAAGTCCGCCGTCGCGACGAGCGCGCAGGTGTGCTCGTCGAGCGTGCGTGGCAGGTGCGCGACCACGGCGTCGGCGCCGGTCGCGGCGACCTCCACCGCGCGACGGACGAGCCCAGGGTCCACCTGCCGACGAGCCTGCGGCGGGGGCCCGAGCAGGGCACCGTGACGCAGGACCTCCTCGACGTGCGCCCACGTGAGCTCATCGGCGACCGGCACGAGGTCGGCGATCGTCGGCCCGTCCTCGTTCGACGCGCCGAGCGCGTGGGTGAGGTCCGTGTAATCGAGGTCGGCCTCGACGAGCACGGCCGACGAGTCCCTATGCGCGAGCGCCGCGGCGAGGTGCGTGGCCACGAACGTGCAGCCGGCCCCGCCGCGCGCTGCGTGGACCGCGACCACCCGGGCCCTTCGCTCGAGGTCGGCGCGGGCCGAGACGACCGAGCCGACCGCCGCGAGCAGCGGATCGCGCTCCCCCGGCCACACGAAGAACCCGCGCGCGCCGGCCTCGACCGCCGCGCGGAGGGCTCCCACGGACTCGCGGGTCGCGAGGGCCAGCAGCGGCGGCCCCCCCGCCGCCACGAGACCCGGTTCGGCGACCACGACATCGGGCTCGAGCTGGCGCACCGCCTCGGTGAGCTGCCGGTCGTCGGAGGCGGCGGCCACCACGCGCGCCCGCCCGCTCCGGTCGAGGAAGTGCAGGACCTCCTCGGCGACCTCCGGCTCCTCGAGCCCCAGCACGACCCGCGCGACGCCGTCCATGTTCCCTCCTCGCTCCGACCGGCCGAGGGGGAGGACGGAGCCGGACCGTAGCGCGACCGTGCGACGACGCGCCATCCCCGGCCCGGGGGGTTCGCCGGCGGGCGCGGCCGACGGAGTCGTCGCCGGTGGGGGACCTGAGGATGCTGGCGCATCCGACGTAGGAGAGATACGGCGGGGCACCGTCGTGCGACGTGCGCTGCCTCGCTAGCGTCGGTGCTCCGAGGTGCGCAGATGTCCGTCGCCGCAGGCAAGGGCGTCTGCCGACGGGCCTCGCGACCCCGCTCGCGGGCGGTCGCGTGGTGCGCGGCCGGCGCTCGCCCGTCGGCCCGATCGAGCCGGTGAGATGACGATCGTCCAGAGCGAACGACCCGCCGAGCCCCTGCCGGCGGAGCCGGGCCCGATCCCGGCCCTCGTCGGGCTGCTGGAGGAGTGTCTGGCGGCCGCGCGGTACTGCTCGTGGAAGAGCAACGAGCACCTCTTGGAGGGGCTCGCGGGGCGCACCGACCTCGACCTGCTGGTCGCGCGCGAGGACGCGGCGGCGTTCCGCGAGGTCCTGGACCGGCACGGGCTGAAGCGCCTGAAGCCGGCCGCCGGCGCCGACTTCCCGGCGATGGAGCACTACCTCGGCATCGACCTCGCGTCCGGGCGCCTGTTCCACCTGCACGTCCACACCCAGCTCGTGCTCGGGGAGCACCACGTGAAGAACCACCGGATCCCGCTCGAGGAGGCGTTCCTCGCCTCGGTCCAGCTGCAGGACGGCGTGCCGGTGCCGGCGCGCGAGCTGGAGCTCGCGATCATGTCGGTGCGGGCGCTGCTGAAGTACCGGCCTCGCGACGCGGTGAAGGACGTGCTGAAGATCCGCACGCCCGGGTTGAAGTCCGCGGTGCGCGCCGAGCTCGACTGGCTGCTCGACCGCGCCACCCCCGAGGCGGTCCACACGGCGCTCGAGGGAACCGGCGAGGTCCTGCCCGCCGACGACGTGGTCGCGTTCCTGAGCGCCTACCGGAAGGACCCGCGCGCCGGCGCGACGCTCTGGCGACTGCGGCGGCGGATCCGCGCGGACCTTCGGCACACGCAGCGGACCGGGCGCGTGGCCGCGGCCGGCGCCGCGTGGCGTGGGTTCCGGGCCGACCGGGCCAGGCGGCGCCGGCCGTGGGAGCACCGCATGACGCCGTCGGCCGGCGGGCTCACGGTCGCGGTGATCGGCGCCGACGGCTCGGGCAAGTCCACCGTCACCGAGGAGCTCCGGCGCTGGCTCGCCTGGAAGGTCTCGGTCCGCAGCTTCTACCTGGGGAGCAAGGCTCCCTCGGCCGCGAGCAGGGGCTCCTACCTCGTGTTCCGTGCGTTCCGTCGCGCCGGGACCGCGGTGGGGCCCCGGCTCGCGGAGCGCTTCCCCCTCGCGACCGGACGCGACCTGGCCCTGGCCGCGCACCACCTCGCGAACGCGCGCGACCGCGCGCGCCGCGAGCGGCAGGGGCGCCGCGACGCCGCGGCCGGCCGCGTCGTGCTGTTCGACCGGTTCCCGCTCACGGCGGTGGACCCCCGCGAGGACCTGCGCGTCCTCGACGGGCCGAAGATCGCCGCCTTCCCGCGCACGGCGCGGAGCCCGTTGTTGCGGCGGCTCGCGGCCGCGGAGGAGCGCCGCTACGCGCGGTTCCGCGTGCCCGACATCGTGGTGGTGCTGCAGGTCGAGCCGGACGTGGCGCTCGCGCGCAAGCCCGACCACGACCGCGCCGCGCTCGAGGCCAAGAGCGCCGCCGCCCGTGAGGCGGCCTCGCTGATCGCCGCGCGCCTGGGGGCCGATCGCGTCTCGGCGGTCGACGCGACGATGCCGCTGGCAGACGTCGTGCGGACGACGGAAGCGAGGCTCTGGGGTGTCCTTTGAGTCCTCGCCTCCGCAGCGAGACCCCGCCGTGGGCGCCGCCGCGCCGTTCGTGATCGAGTTCGTCGGCACGCCGGGCTCGGGCAAGACGACCCTCGCGACCGCGCTGGTGGAGCTGCTGCGCGCCGAAGGCCGGGACGCGACCACGATCGTCGAGGCCGCCCGGCCCCACGCCGCGACCACCCGGACCGGGCGGGTCGTGTCGGCGCTCGCGCCGGGGCGGGTGCGGCGTCAGCTCCTGTGGCGCGTCTTCTACCTCGCCTCCACGCGCGACGCCGTGCGGTTCCGCCGCGCCCACCGGGACCTCGCGCGGATGGTCGTGGCCGGCGAGCGGACCCGGCCCGTGCCGCGCAAGCTCCAGCGCCACACGATCTGGTGGTTCTTCCAGCTCGGCGGGCGCACGCGGTTCCTGTCGCGGACCTCCCACGACGGCGAGATCCTCGTGGTCGACGACGGGTTCCTGCACCGCGTCGTCGCGCTGCACGCCGGGCCCGGGGAGACACCCGACGAGGTGCTCGTGCGGGCGCTCGTGGACCTGCTCCCCCGTCCCGACCTCGTGGTGCACGTCGTCGCCGACGCCGAGACGTGCGCGCAGCGCGTGAGCGAGCGCGGGATCTGGCGGCACCGAGCCGGGCTGGACGACGAGGGCCTGCGCGCCTACGTGAAGAGCGCCGAGGGGGCCGTGCAGGCCGGGGTCTCCCGCGCGATCGAGCAGGGCTGGCGCCTGGTCGAGGTGGACAACGGCGGCGACGACCTCGACGCCGCGCGAGCCTGCCTCCGCGCCGCCCTCACCACGGTGCTCGGCCTGCCGGCCCCCTCCGCGCCCGCCGAGGACCCCGACCGGAGGGACGCGCGATGAGCGCCCGGGTCCGGCCGCTCGCCGTGCCGCTGCCCTCGCGGGTCACCGCCTCGGTCGCGGCGCGTCTGCGACCCCCGGCGATCGACGCCGCGCGGGCGGCGCGCGTGTTGGACGCGTACGACCTCGTGGCCCGCGGTCGGCCCCGGACGCTCGGCATGGGCCGGCGCAGCGGCAACGTCGTGCTCCGTACCCCCGCGGGCCGGCAGGTGCTCAAGCGCTACCGCGACGCCTGGAAGCCCGAGACGATCGCCTACGGTCACGAGGTCCTCGGCAGGCTGCGCGCCGCGGGCGCTCCCGCGCCCACGCTGGCGGCCACGCCCGACGGGCGCACCTTCGTCGAGGACGACGGCGCCCGGTTCGCGGTGTTCGGGTTCGTCGACGGGCGGTCCTACGCGTCGACGTGGACCCGACGGCGCGACCGGCTGGCGCTGCTGGAGCGCGCGGGCGCCACGCTGGCCCGGATGCACGCCGCGCTCCGCGGTTGGGAGCCGGAGGGCACGCACCACCTCGCCTCCACCTGGAGCGACGGCGCCGGGCCGGGCGGTCTGCCCTGGTACGAGGAGCGTGCCGCGGCGATGCAGCGGACGCCGGGGTGGGACTCCCCCGCCGACCGGTTCGCGGAGGTCCGCGACGCGCTCGCGGGCGTCGCGTTCCCGACCACCGTGATCCACGGCGACTTCGGGCTGCACAACGTCCTGGTCGTGCGCGACGGCACGGTCGTGCCCGTCGACCTCGAGCTCGCGCGCCTCGACCTGCGAGCGCACGACCTCGTGCTCACGATCGGCAAGCTCCGCGACGCGCGGCCGGCCGCGCCCGACGTGGAGGCGATCGAGGCGTTCGCGCGCGGGTACGCGGCCGCGACCGCGACGCCCCTCACCGAGCCCGAGCTCGCACGCCTTCCGGAACTGTGGCGTCGCTACCACCTCGCATCGGCGATCCGGGCCTGGGACCTGTTCGAGGGGACCGGGCGCGCCGACCGCCGGGACGCGGCGGCCCGGGCGCTCGACCGGGCCGGATGGCTCGACGCACGCCCCGACGTGGTCGAGCGCCTGTGCGCGGCGCTCGCGGCGCCCGCCGACCGCACCGTCGAGGAGCCCGCCGATGCCTGAGCTCGTCGCAACCGGCCCCACCGTGCTGCTCGTGCTGCCGAACCTCGACGTGGGCGGGGCGCAGGAGAGCGCCCGGACCGTCGCGTCGCTCCTGCCGGCCGCCGGCTGCCCGACGGTCGTCTGCACGTTCCGCGACGGGCCGCTCCGCGCCGACCTCGAGGCCGCCGGCGTCCCGGTCGAGGTCCTGCCGGCACGTCGCCACGCCGTGGCGATGCTCCCCTGGTACCTCGCGGAGAGCCGGCGCCTGCGCCGCGACCTGCGCCGCGTCGCCTCCGCGCACGGTGCGAGCGTCCTGCAGTGCCAGACGCTCGGCCCGACCGCGTTCCTGGCGGCCGCGCTCCGCGAGCCGTCCCTGCGGGTCTGGTGGCGGATCCCGAACGTGGTGTTCGAGGTGAGCGCCGACAAAGCCGGGCGGCACCATCGGTTCCTCGGGCTCAAGCGCGCGGCCCACCGCGCCCTGTACCGTCGCCACGCGCGCCGGATCGACGGGATCGTGGCGGTCGCCGACGACGTCGCCGACGCGTTCGCCCGCACGACCGGCGTGGCGCGCGACCGGATCACGGTGGTGCCCAACGGCGTGGACACCGACCGCTATCCCGCGCCGGTCGACCGCGCCGCGGTGCGCCGGGGCCTGGGGCTCGGGCCGCAGGACCGCGTGCTGATCGCCGTGGGCACCTTCAAACGGCAGAAGGGCCACGTCCACCTGCTCGAGGCGTTCGCGAAGGTGGCCGCCGGCCACGACGACGTCCACCTGCTCCTGGCCGGGGACGGCGACCTGCGCCCCGAGATCGAGCGCCGGGTCGCCGAGCTCGGGATCGGCGGGCGGGTCCACCTGCTCGGCAGCCGGCGCGACGTGCCGGCGTTGCTCGCCGCGAGCGACGGCGCGGTGCTGCCCTCGCTGTGGGAAGGCATGTCGAACGCGCTCGTCGAGGCGATGGCGAGCGGGCTCCCGGTGGTCGCCACCGACGTGAGCGGGACGAACCAGGTGATGGTCGACGGCACGACCGGCTGGCTCGTGCCGCCGGGCGAGGCCGGCGCGCTCGCCGCCGCGATCGAGGAGCTGCTCGAGGACCCGGGCCGCGCGCGGGCCCGCGGCGCGGCGGCCCGCGAGCGGGTCGGGGAGGCCTTCGGCGCGCGGCGACCGGCCGAGCGGCTGGCCGCGCTCTACCGGGGGGACCGCGCCCTCGCCGAGGAGGTGCCCACGCGATGAGCGGCTGGAACGCGATCTCGGACTCGAAGGCCTACCGCTGGCTCGTCAAGCGGGGGCCGACGGCGGCGCTGTTCCGCTCCGGCGCGTTCGCGCGGCTCAACCGCGCCCGGACCCGCGCGCTCGCGAGGGCCGCGGTGCGCGCGCATCCGGATCGTTACGCCGCGACCCGCACCTTCTGCTTCTTCGTCGGGCACGTGAAGTGCGGCACCAGCCTGCTCGGCGCGATGCTCGACGCCCATCCGAACGTGATCTGCGCCGACGAGGTGGACGCGATCGGGCTGCTGGGCGCCGGGTTCTCGCGCGACGAGGTCTTCCACCTGCTGCGCAAGGGCGCCGTGGACGAGGCCCGCAAAGGACGCGTCACCGCGCGGCGCCTCGGCGGGTACGGGCTGGCCGTGCCCGGCGGCTCGCAGGGACGCGTCGAGGTCCCGCTCGCGATCGGCGACGGGCGCGCCGGCCCCACCACGAAGCTCCTCGCCGCCGACCCGACCCTGCTCGACCGGCTCCCCTCGATGCTCCCGGGCGTCGAGGTCCGGGTCTTCATGGTGCTGCGCAACCCGTTCGACCCAATCGCGCTCTCGATGATCCGCGGCAAGCGGACGTTCGAGGACGCGGCGGCCCGGTTCTTCGCCACGTGCGAGACGCTCGTGCAGATCCAGTCGCAGCTGCCGCCCGGTTCGCTGCACCGCGTGCGCTACGAGGACGTCGTCGCCGACCCCACGAAGGAGCTCGCGGCAGCGTGCGCGTTCCTCGGGGTCGAGGCGCCGGAGGACTACCTCGCCGCGTGCGCCGCGATCGTGCACCCGGCCCCGGACCGCGATCGCG
Source organism: Planctomycetaceae bacterium (assembly GCA_050257835.1). Classification (GTDB taxonomy): domain Bacteria; phylum Actinomycetota; class UBA4738; order UBA4738; family HRBIN12; genus AC-51. The sequence continues at coordinate 14,207 of JBLMXP010000218.1, forward strand.
ACCGGATCTCGTGGACGCCGCAGATGATCCGCGCCGTCGAAGCCGGGATCGCCCGCTTCGACTTCCTCTCCCCCTACGAACAGGAGGTACCGGCATGACCCCCGACGCCGGCGCCGACGCGGCGATCGCCGCTTCCCCGACGCCTTCCCAGATGGCCGCCCCCATCGTCGTGCCCGGGGCCGGCGCCGACGCGCGGGAGCGCGGGCCCGTGTTCATCGCCGGCCCCGACCGCAGCGGCACCACGCTGATGTTCGCGCTGCTCGCCTCGCACCCGAACCTGTCGATGGTGCGCCGCACGAACTTCTGGCGCTACTTCCATCGCCGCTACGGCGACCTGTCGGACCCGGCGAACCTCGACCGCTGCATCGCCGATCTCGTGCGCTACCGGCGCCTGCGACCGCTCGCACCCGACGCCGAGCGCCTGCGCCGGGAGTTCCTCGAGGGGCCGCCGACCTACGGGCGGCTGCTGGGGCTCCTGCACGAGCACCACGCCGAGCGACAGGGCAAGGACCGATGGGGCGACAAGTCGCTGCACAGCGAGCACCACGCGGCGGAGATCTACGCCGAGTTCCCCGACGCGCGGATCGTCCACATGCTGCGCGACCCCCGCGACCGCTACGCCTCCACGGTCAAGCGCCACGGGCGCAACGTCCACCGGCCCGCCGCGGCCGCCGCGCGCTGGCGGATGTCCGCCAAGGCCGCCGAACGCAACGCCGCCCGCTGGCCCGACCGGTACCTGCGCGTGCGCTACGAGGACCTCGTGCGCGCGCCCGACACGACGATGCGGCTGGTCTGCTCGTTCATCGGCGAGCCCTACGCGCCGGAGATGCTCGGGATGGCCGGGGTCCCCACCCACACGGTGGCCGGCGCGAACAGCTCCTTCGGGGATCTCGAGCCCGGCGCGATCTCCACGAGGGGGATCGGGCGCTACCGCTCGGTGCTGTCGCCCGAGGAGCTCCGGTTCCTCGAGACGACGCTCGGACGGGCCGAGGAGGCCGCCGGCTACCAGCGGACGCCGGCGCCGCTGCTCCTGAAGACCTGGCCCCACTACTACGGCTGGTTCTTCCCGACCAACCTCGCCCGGATGATCGCGTGGACGGCGGTCTCGCGCGTGCGGATCGCGCGCGGTCGGGCCCTTCCCGCCTCGCGCCTGGATCCTCCGGCGACGTCGAAGCCCGGCCCGACGTGGGAGGAGGACGTCCATGACGGCTGAGGAGACGATCGCGACGCCGTTCGTGCACGAGACCGCGCTCGTCGAGGACGGCGCGACCGTGGGCGAGGGCACGCGGATCTGGCACCGCGCGCACGTCCGTGCGGGCAGCGCGATCGGCGCCGGCTGCACGATCGGCTTCGCGGTCTACGTCGACGAGGGGGTCGCGATCGGCGACCGCTGCAAGGTCCAGAACCACGTCTCGCTCTACCGCGGCGTCACGCTCGAGGACGAGGTGTTCGTCGGCCCGAGCGCCGTGTTCACGAACGACCTCTACCCGCGGGCGGTCGCGCCCGACTGGGACGTCACGCCCACCCGCGTGCGACGCGGCGCGAGCATCGGCGCGAACGCGACGATCGTGTGCGGGGTCGAGATCGGCGCCTACGCCACCGTGGGCGCCGGGGCGGTCGTCACCGCCGACGTCGCGCCGCACACGCTCGTGCTCGGCGCGCCGGCGCGACCGGCCGGCCGCGTCTGCGTCTGCGGGCGCGTGCTCGCCAAGCCGGGCGAGCCGCTCCCCCCCGCGTGCCCGTTCTGCGGCCGCTCGACCGAAGGGATCCCCGCATGATCGCGATCAGCGACCCGATGATCGGCGCGCTCGAAGAAGAGCTCGTCCTCGAGGTGCTCCGATCCGGAAGGCTCGTCCAGGGCCCCATGGTGGAGCGGTTCGAGGAGGCGGTGCGCGCCACCACCGGCACCCGCCACGCGGTGGCGGCGGCCAATGGCACCGACGCGCTGCTCGCCTCGCTCCTCGCCCACGGGGTCGGGCCCGGCGACGAGGTGATCACGACCGCCTTCACGTTCGTGGCCACGCTCAACGTGATCCTGCACACGGGCGCGACCCCCCGGTTCGTCGACATCGGCGAGGACTTCAACCTCGACCCCGCGGCGCTCGCCGCCGCGCTCACCGAGCGCACCCGCGCCGTGATGCCGGTGCACCTGTTCGGCTGCCCCGCCGACATGGACGCGATCGACGACGTCCTGGCCGGCCGCGACGTCGCGATCGTCGAGGACGCCTGCCAGGCGCTCGGCGCCTCCGTCGGGGGTCGCCCGGCCGGCTCGATCGGCACCGGCTGCTTCTCCTTCTACGCGACGAAGAACGTGACCACGGGCGAGGGCGGCGTCGTCACCACCGACGACGACGGACTCGCGCACACGCTCCGAGTGCTGCGCAACCAGGGCCAGCGCGGTCGCTACGACTACGAGCGCCCGGGGTTCAACTTCCGGATGACCGAGCTGCAGGCGGCGCTGGGCGTCGCGCAGATGTCGAGGCTCCCCGAGATCGTCGCGGCACGACGGGCCAACGCGGCGGCGCTGACCGAGGGGCTCGCCGGGATCGACGGGCTCGTCCTGCCGTTCGAGCCGCGGGGCCGCACCCACGTGTTCCACCAGTACACGGTGCGGGTGACGCGGGACGCCCGGCGCTCGCGCGACGAGGTCCTCGACGCGCTGCGGGACCGCGGGGTCGACGCCGGCGTGTACTACCCGGCGGCCGTTTGGGACTACGCCTGCTTCCGCGAGGACCCCCGGATCGCCGAGCCCCGTACCCCGGTTACTGAGCTCGTTGCGCAGCAGGTACTCTCGCTTCCCGTCCATCCGAAGCTCGACCGCGCCGACGTCGAGCACGTCGTGGAGTCGGTCCGTGACGTCCTGGCGTGAACGAGGCGGCGGGAGCCGCTGCGACGTACGGAAGATACGTCGCCCGCCGGTCGGGTTCGCTCCGGCTCAACCCGTAGGGTCAGGCGTCGGGGTGATCGGTGGGAGGTCCCGTGGGTAGGAAGCTGACCGTTCGTCGTGCCATGAGCTCGTTCGCGATCGTCTCTGTCGCGTTCGCGATCCCGGTCCTGGCGCCGGCGACGCCTGCGCTGGCCGCGACACCGGTGACCACCGCCACCCTCGTCCGGATGATCGACACCTCCAAGTGGAGCCCCGCGAGCCCCGACCCCTCCGGCATCGTGTACCTGCCCGGGAGCGACCGGATGCAGGTGGCGGACTCCGAGGTCGACGAGACCACGGGGGCCGGCTACCACAACGTGAACATGTGGACCCTGAACCGCACCACGGGCGCGGTGGTCGACGAGGGCACGACCTGGACGCCGGTCGGCTTCTCGAAGGAACCCACCGGGCTCGGCTACATGGCCCCCACGAACACCCTGCTGATCTCCGACGACTCCAAGCGCTACGTCTGGATCGAGCAGGCCGGCGCCGACGGCCGGTTCGGCACCACCGATGACACCCGCACGTTCATCAACGCCGGCGCGTGGGGCAGCACCGACACCGAGGACCCCGAGTACCTGAACGGGCACATCTTCTACCTGGACGGCAAGGGCACCGAGATCTACGACATCGGCCCGGGCAACGACGGCAAGTTCGGCACGAGCGACGACACGATGTCGCACTTCGACATCGGCCACCTCGGACCGACCGACTGGGAGGGCCTGTCGTCGAACCCGTTCACCGGCAACCTTCTCGTCGGCGCGCGCGCCAAGAAGATGATCTACGAGCTGACGCCCACCGGCACGCTCGTGCAGACGATCGACGCATCGAAGATCACGGGGATGAAGTACCTGTCGGGCCTCGCGTACGCGCCGGCCAGCAACGGGAACGGCTGGGACTACTGGATCGTCGACCGCGCCGTCGACAACAACCAGGTCCCGACCGAGAACGACGGCAAGCTCTGGGAGGTCACCACCTCCACCTCCACGACCGACACCCCACCGACCGTGACCGTCTCCTCGCCGAAGGCCGGCGACACCGTGAGCGGGACCGTGACGGTGAGCGCGAGCGCGAACGACGACCACGGCGTGAGCCAGGTGCAGTTCTTCGTCGACGGATCCACCTCGATCGGGACCGACACGAACGGCACCGACGGATGGTCCGTGCAATGGGACACCACGAAGGCCGGCGACGGCGCCCATACCCTCACCGCCGAGGCCACCGACACCGCCAACCAGACGACCACCTCGGCCGGCGTCGGCGTGACGGTGAGCAACACCGCCGTCGACAACCCGCCCTCGGTGTCGATCACGTCGCCGAAGACCGGCGACAAGGTGCGCGGCACCGTGAACGTCACGGCGAACGCCTCCGACGACCACGGCGTCACCCAGGTCCGGTTCCTCGACGGAGGCACGACCATCGGGACCGACACGAACGGCTCCGACGGCTGGTCGGTCCCGTGGGACACGACGAAGGTCGCGGACGGCTCCCACACCCTCACCGCCGAGGCCACCGACACCGCCGCCCAGACGGCCACGTCGGCCGGGCAGGCGGTGACCGTCGACAACACGGCCCCGACCGTCTCGATCGCCTCGCCGACGGGCGGCGCCACCGTGAGCGGCACGGTCTCCGTGATCGCGAGCGCCGACGACGCGGGCGGCACCGGGGTCGCGTCCGTGCAGTTCTTCAACGACGGCGCCTCGATCGGCTCGGACACGAACGGCGCCGACGGCTGGTCCGTCTCGTGGAACACGAGCGGCACGCCGAACGGGGGCCACACGCTGACCGCCCGCGCTACCGACGCAGCCGGTAACCAGACCACCTCGGCCGGGGTCGGCGTCACCGTCAGCAACACGGGCACGACCGGCTCGATCGACGACCAGATCGCGGCCTACACCGACGACGTCGAGCAGCAGCTGGACGGTACCGTCGGCAAGTCCAGCGCGGACCTCGACATGATGAACGACGGCACGACGGTGCAGGCCGCCGTCGGCCTGCGGTTCACGAACGTCGCGATCCCGCAGGGCGCCACGATCACCGGCGCGTGGGTCCAGTTCTGGCCGAACGAGAAGCGCTCCGATGCCACCACGCTCTCCATCCAGGCCGACGCGTCGGACAACTCGGCGGTCATGTCGAGCAAGAACAACCTGACGAGTCGAACCCTGACCTCCGCCAAGGTCACGTGGGTGCCACCCTCGTGGACAACGCTCGACGTGCCGGGCCCGGAGGCGCAGACGCCGAACATCGCCTCGGTGATCCAGGAGATCGTCAGCCGGGGCGGCTGGGTCTCGGGCAACGCGTTGGGCATCATCATCACCGGATCGGGCCGGCGTGTGGCCGAGGCCTACGACGCAAACCCGGCGTGGGCGCCGCTGCTGCACGTCGACTACACGGTCCCCTAGAGGATCGGAGCTCGATGGGTAGCCCCGCCCGCGCGCTCGACCACCCCCCCCGCTCGCCGGGTCTGAAGGTGGTGCGCGCGCTCGAGGCCGGACCGTGGGAGGCCTTCGTCGGGCGGCACCCGGACGCGAGCGTCTTCCACACGCCCGCGATGGCGCAGGTGTTCGCCGAGACCGAGCGGCACACCCCCGCGGTGTGGGCCGCGACCGACGACGCCGGCGCGGTCCGCGCGCTGATGACCCCGGTGACGGTGGCGACCCTGGGCGGCCCGCTGCGGACGCTCACCAGCAGGACCGTCTCCTTCGCGGCGCCGATCGCCGAGCCCGGCGACGACGAGGCGCTGCGAGCCCTGCTGTCCGCGTACCGGGCGGCCGGCTCGCGAGGGTCACTGTTCACCGAGGTGCGCCACCACGTCGTCGACCCGTCGGTGTCGGCCGCGCTGCAGGCGGAGGGCTTCGCCCGCGAGGCGCACCTCAACTTCACGATCGACCTCACGCGGGGCGAGGAGGCGTTGTGGGGCGCCGTCGCCTCGAGCGCGCGGCGTAACGTGCAGAAGGCGCGCCGCTCCGGCGTCGCGATCGAGGAGACGGCCGACCCGTCGGCGGTGGCTGACGCCTACGACGTGCTCCGCGACGTCTACCACCGGATCCAGGTCCCGCTGCCGGACCGCTCGCTGTTCGACGCGTCGGCGCGGATCCTCGGGCCGCTCGGCATGTTCTCGATGCTGCTCGCCCGCTGGGAGGATCGCACGATCGGCGTCCTGTGCCTGCTCCGCCACCGCGGCGTCGTCACCTACTGGTACACGGGGACGCTCCGCGAGCACGCGACGCTTCGCGCCGGGGACCTGCTCGCCTGGCACGCGATCGCGACCGAGGCCGCCGCCGGCAACCGCGTGTTCGACTTCGGCGGCGCGGGCCGTCCCGACGAGCCCTACGGCGTGCGCGATTTCAAGGCGAAGTACGGCGGCGACCTGATCGAGCCCGGTCGCGCGATCTGGACCCCGTCGCCGCTCCGGTACCGGGCCTCCACGGCCGGCTACGAGCTCGTGCGGAGGTTCCTGTGAACCCCGTGGCCGTGGCCGCGAAAGGCAAGGGCGCGATGAGCGCGGTGCGCCGGGCGGGCGCGATCGGCGCCCACTACGGGGCGAGCCCCAAGCGGATGGAGCGGCGCCTGGCCGACGTGTTCGCGCTCGTGGAGCGCGTCGGCGGCGCGGCCACGCTCCCGGTCACCGCGGCGGCGCTCGCCCGGCATCCGGCCGCGATCGCGCGCTTCGCCGACCTCGGGATCGAGTTCCCCGTGCACGGCTACTACCACGTGGACCACATCGCGCTGGACGCGCTCACCCAGGACCGTCAGCTGGCCGAGGCTCGTCGGCTGTTCCTGCGCCACGGGCTCCCCGCGGCCGGGTTCCGCGCGCCGTACCTGAGGTGGAACGAGGGCACGATGCACGCGCTCGTCGAGAACGGCTACGCCTACGACAGCAGCCAGTCGATGCACTGGCCGATCGACCCCGAGCGCGAGACCGAGGGCTACCGGCGCGGGCTGGAGTTCTACACGTCGCTTCCCGCCGACGCGCACCCCGTCGTCCCGCGGATCGAGGGCAGCCTCGTGCGGATCCCGTGCTGCCTGCCCGACGACGAGTCGGTCGTCGACCGTCTCGCGCTGCCCGACGCCGACGCGATCGCGACGCTGTGGGTCGACGTGTGGCGCCGCACGCACGCCCGCGGCGACCTGTTCACGATGCAGGTCCATCCCGAGCGGATCGGACCGTGCGGGCCGGGGATCGCGGCGGTGCTCGAGGAGGCGGCCCACGCGAGGCCGGGCGTGTGGATCGCGCGCCTCGGCGAGGTCGCGACCTGGTGGCGCGAGCGGACGGCGGCGACGGTGAGGGCCGAGCCGGCCGGCGAGGGTCGCTGGACGATCGCCTGCGAGGGCCCCGACGGCCTCACCCCGCTCGTGCGCGGGGGCGCGGTGACCGGGGCCGGGCCGTGGGCCGATGGCTACGACCGGCCCGCCGCCACGACGTTCGAGGTCACGTCGATCGCGCGACCGTTCGTCGGGATCGACCCGGCGAGCCCCGACTCGCTGGCCGCGTTCCTGCGCGAGCAGGGCTACGTCGTGGAGGACGCCGCGTCGCCGGGGACCCACACGGTGCACCTGCGGCGCGACCGCTTCGAGCGGACCGACGAGCTCCCGCTGCTGGCCGAGCTCGACCGCGCCGACGGCCCCCTCGTCCGGCTCGGCCGGTGGCCGGGCGGCGCGAAGAGCGCCCTCGCCGTGACGGGCGACGTCGACGCGCTCACGGTATGGGACTACGCCGCGCGGTTCGTCGGCCGGTGAGACCCGCGCGCCGCTCGCGCCGTCACCTGTTCGCGCTCGTCGCGCTGGCGGTCGTCGTCTGCGTCACGCTCCCCACGCTGCCGGTCGCCGCTGCGGGGCGCGCGTCGTGCGTCCGATGGGTCAGCCCGAAGGGCAACGACCGATGGAGCGGCTCCTCCACCAAGCCGTGGGCGACGCTCCGTCACGCCGCGCGCCGCGTCCCGGACGACCGCTGCACCGTCTGGTTCCGCGACGGCGTCTACAAGGGCTTCAACCACGTCGAGCGTCGCTTCAGCACCTGGACGACCTTCCGCGCCGTCCACCCGTACGAGGCGGTGTTCGTCTCCAGCTCGATCGCGCTGGAGATCGGGCCGAGCGCGAGCCACATCGTGGTCCAGGGGCTGCAGTTCCATCAGACGGGGCCCTCGGCGACCGGGGACCTCGTCTACGTCTCCGGCGCCGACTCCGGCACGCCGGCGCCGAGCAACATCGTCCTGCGTGACAACGTGATCCACGACGCCTGGGGCGACGACCTGCTGAAGATCCGCAGCGCCGCCCACGACATCACGGTGGCGGGCAACGTCTTCTACAACCAGGCGGACAACGAGCAGCACATCGACGTGAACGGCGTCACCGACGTGAGGATCGTGGGCAACATCTTCTTCAACGACTTCGGCGGGAGCGGCCGCAAGGACACGCGCACCACGAAGCACTTCATCGTGGTGAAGGACTCCAACGGCAAGGCCGACGGGTTCCTCGGCAGCCGCCGGATCTGGATCGAGCGCAACGTGTTCCTGCGCTGGCAGGGAGCCAAGGAGGCGCTGATCGGCGTCGGCAACGACGGCATGCCCTACCTCGAGGCCCGTCAGGTCCACGTCCTGAACAACCTGATGATCGGCAACGGCACCGACGAGGCATGGACCGCGTTCGCGGTGCTCGGCGCGGCCGACGTCTCGTTCCTCAACAACACCGTGGTTGGCAACCTCCCGTCGGGCGACTACGCGATGAACGTCGCGATCAAGGACCGGAACCCGCGCAACCGCAACGTCCAGTTCGTGAACAACATCTGGGACGACCCCACCGGCACGATGGGCACGTTCTCCGGCGGCGCCCGCGCCGACACCAAGGGGCTGCTCCTCAAGCGCAACCTCTACTGGAACGGCGGGAAGAAGATCCCGGGCGGCGACCTCCTCAGCCCGCTCCGCGACGACGCGCAGCGCGTGGTGCGCGACCCACGCCTGCGCAAGGACCAGCGCGGGATCGTCCTGCCCTACTGGAAGGGCACCCGGTTCCGCAGCGGGAACCGCACGATCCACCAGGAGTTCCTCCGGCTCGTCCGCAGGTTCGGGGCGATCCCGACCGGGAGCCCGGCCGTGGGCAAGGCGCTGATGACCTTCGCGCCCACGCGAGACATCCTCGGGCGCCTCCGCGGCGCCACCGCCGACCTGGGCGCCTACGAAGCGCACGGGTAGGGTGCCGTCGTGCCCACGAGCCCTCCCCGCCCGCGCCACTGCATGGTCGTCTACGCGATCTACCCGCTCGGCGAGACGCGCGTGCAGCGCGAGGCCGAGGCGCTCGTCGAGGCCGGCTACGACGTCGACGTGCTCTGCCTGCGCGGCCCGGGCGAGCCCGCGCGCGAGCGCTACCGCGACGTCGAGGTCCACCGCCTCCCCTACGGCCTGGACAAGCGGAGCCTCGCCCACCAGCTCTGGAGCTACGTGCGGTTCACGGCGGCTGCCGGCCGCCGGCTCGCAAGGCTGCACCGCGCCCGCCCCTACGCGTCGGTCCAGGCGCACAACCTCCCCGATTTCCTCGTGTTCTCAGCGCTCCCGACGAAGCTCCGCGGGGTGCCGGTGATCCTCGACCTGCACGACCTGATGCCGGAGTTCTTCGCGGGCCGGTTCGGGGGGAAGGGGCGCGCGGCCGCATGGATCGGGCGGCTCGTCCGGCTGCAGGAGCGCGTGTCGTGCGCGTTCGCCGACCACGTGATCACGGTGAGCGAGCACTGGCGCCGCACGCTGATCGCGCGCGGCGTCCCGCCCGCCAAGGTCAGCGTCGTGATGAACGTCGCCGACGAGCGGATCTTCGTCCCGCCGGCGACCCCGCGGCCGAACGCGGGCGCGCACCTGATCTACCACGGCACCGTCACGCGTCGCTACGGCCTGGACCTCGCGATCGAGGCGGTGGCCCTCCTGCGCGAGGACCTCCCGGACCTGCACCTCACCGTGATCGGCCGCGGCGACGACATGGAGCGCCTTGAGGCCCTGCGCGACCGGCTCGGCGTGGCCGGCCGTGTCACGCTCCGCGACGAACTCGTGATCGCCGACGAGCTCCCGGCGCTCCTCGCGGAGGCCGACGTCGGGCTCGCCCCCTACCGGAACGACGTCTTCACCGACGGCCTGCTCCCCACCAAGCTGATGGAGTACGCGGTGATGGGGATGCCGTGCATCGCGGGGCGCACCACCGCGATCGAGTCCGAGTTCGCCGACACCTTCGTCGCGTTCTTCACCCCCGGCGACGCCGAGGACCTCGCGCGCAGGATCCGCGAGCTCCACGACGACCCCGCGCTGCGCGACGAGCTGGCGGCGGGAACCCGCCGGTTCACCGAGCGCGCGAACTGGAAGGAGATCGGCGCTCGCTACGTCGAGCTCGTCGAGCGGCTGGGATCGCGCAGGGCGCCCAGCTCGATCACGGGGTATCAGCGGAGCTAAGGCATCCCGGGCGGACACGCGGGCCGTACACTCGCCCGATGCGCGAAGCTCCGCTCGAGGAGATGTGGGCCATGGCGGCGTCGGCGCCGACCGACCTCGGCACCCTCAGGCTCATCGTGCGGCGTCCCGACGTCGACGCGCGCGAGGTCGTGGACGAGGCCCGGCTCGACGTGGACGAGGGGCTCGTCGGGGACAACTGGCGGGCCCGCGGCAACCGCCATACCCCGGACGGGTCGGCCGACCCCGAAGCGCAGCTCACGATCATGGGCGCCCACGCCGCCTCCGCGTTCGCCGGGCCGGTCGACCGGTGGCCGCAGGCCGGCGACCAGCTCTACGTCGACCTCGACATCAGCGAGACGAACCTGCCGGCTGGCTCGAGGCTCGCGATCGGCCAGGCCGAGGTGACGATCTCCGCGAAGCCGCACACGGGCTGCGCGAAGTTCTCCGCCCGCTTCGGGAAGGAAGCCCTCCGGCTCGTGAGCACCCAGGAGGGCCGCGCGCTCCGTCTCCGCGGCTTGAACGCTCGCGTGCTGGTGGGGGGCACGATCCGGACCGGGGACACGATCACGGTCCTCTCCCGCGCCGAGGGCGGCGGTTGACCCGCTCCGAACCAGCACACTCCTCGATCGCGGGGAGCGAGTGCACCGAGTCGCGTACCCGCGACCGAGACGCACACGGAAGGAGACACGATGAGCGACGACCAGGTGGCGCCTGAAACGAGAGGCATCGAGGTGAAGGAACTGGCGACGATCGACCTCGCCGGCGAGATCGAGGGCATGGCCGGGCACCGGCTTCGGATGCGCATGGTGACGATCGAGCCCGGAGGCGTCTTCGGCCCGCTCCACGACCATCGAGGCAGGCCGGGCATCGTCTACATCCTGCAGGGCACGATCACCGACCACCGCGACGGGGTCGCGACGGAGTACGGGCCCGGGGTGGGCTGGCCCGAGGATCGGAACACGCTGCACTGGCTCGAGAACAGCGGAACGGTCCCGGCGGTGGAGATCTCGGTCGACATCGTCAGGGACGAGTGAACCGACGACCGGTTCCCCTTCCCTCCCTCTGCAGCCAACGCGTCTGAAAGGGGCGGCGTCCGCCGGGGCGCAAGTCCAGGTTTGACTATTGGGTCTGAGGATCGCTCACGGCTCCCTCGCCCCACGCCTGGATCGACTCCACGATCGTCGGCGAGTAGCCAGGGCGAAGCCGGGGCTTGATCTGACCGAAGTCCGGCCCGGTGAGCGTGATGCGTCGGCGGTGCCTCTCGAACCCGATACGCACGGCGTCGCGCCGGTCCTCCAGTTCGATCCGACCAGGTGGCCGAAGCACCCAGGAAGACAGCCAGTCGGTTCGACACAGGAGGAGTCGTCGGTCCGTCAGCACGAGCACCCGACGCCTCGTGCCCCATCGCTGCGCGACGGTGATGAATGCCATGAAGAGCAGCATGTATACGAGGAAGAACAC
>JBLMXP010000219.1:0-8441 GCA_050257835.1 Planctomycetaceae bacterium
CGAGCAGGCCGACGGCGCCGATCGTCAGCAAGATCGTCGCGGACAGGTAGAGGGTGGACCCGTCGGTCCGGCGCCAGACGAGGTCGATCAGGGCGGTGTACGCGGCCATCGACCCCGCCACCGAGATGCATCGCGCGACCGCGAGGCGCCGCACGGCCGCGATCGGGGGTGTCTGCATGCGCGGTGCAGTCTGACGCATCCCCCGCGGGGCCACATGACCCGGAAGGAGCAGAAGGGCCCCCTCGAAGGGGGCCCCACTGCGTGTCAGGCCGTCGTGTCCAGGACCGGCGCCTTGATGGCGTCCAGCTCCTCGGCCGACGTGTACCGGGCGGGCGCGGGTTCGGGCGTCGGCGCCTCCCGTCGCAGCTTCAGCAGCGGCAGCAACGCGAGCGCCGCGAGCCCGGCCGTCACGCCACCGATCCGGTAGGTCGACCGCGGTCCGAAGACCTCCAGCACGGGGCCCGCGAGCAGGTACGACACCGCGAGCCCGAGCGAGATGACCGCCTCGAAGGCCGCCATCGTCCGGCTGCGGACCGCATCGGGGGTCCGGCGTTGCATGATGCCGTTCTCCGACACGATCGTGAGCCCGTCGCTCGTGCCCATCAGGAACAGCGCGATCAGCACGACCGGGAACAGCGGGGTGAACCCGACGGCGAACGCCATCGCGGACACCCCGAAGGCCCCGAGGACCATCCACACGGGCTCGGTCCTGGGCGTCATCCAGCGGCCGGCCGCCGACCCGACCACCGAGCCCGTGCCCCAGCACGCGATCAGCAGCGAGAACCCGACCGCGCCGGCGCCGAAGGACTCCGCGAGCGCGGCGTCGGCGACCATGCCCATGCCCATGCCCAGCACGAACACGAGCCACGCGATCGCCATCCGCCGCTGGACGCGGTCGTTCCACAGGAACGCCAACCCGGCGATCAAGCCCGCGTGCTCGTCGGAAGCGCCCGCGCGGTGCGCAGCGTCCTCCTGGAACCGACCGCGGATCGTGAGGGTGAGCGCGAGCGAGACCAGGAACGTCGCCGCGTTCAGCGCGAAGACCCACGAGGGGCCGACGTGGACCCAGAGCACCCCGCCGAGCACCGGCCCCACCGCGATCCCCGAGTGCACGCCGATCGTCACGAGGCTGTTCGCCCACGACAGCTGGGTCTCGTCCTCGACCAGGTTCGGGATCGCGGCGCGCGAGGCGGAGAAGAACGGCTGCTCCGCGATCGCCGAGCCGAACGCGAGCACGATCAGCTGCATCGGCGTGCGTGCGAACGCCATGGCCAGGAAGAACGCGGCCGCCACGGCCTCGGACAGCACCATCACCTTGCGCCGGTCGAACCGGTCGCCGAGCGCGCCCGCGAACGGCCCGAGGAGCCCGGCCACCCCGAAGGTGAGCAGCAGCGACAGCGCCTGCATCGCGGGCGAGTGCGTGCGTTCCCACACGGTGAAGCTGAGGGCGGTGTAGGCCGCGGCGCCGCCGGTAACGGAGATCAACCGGCCGAAGGCCAGACGTCTGATCTTGGCGCGTGCGGACTGCGGGTGGCGGTTCATGGAGCGGCTCCTCGGAAGGAAAGGGGGGCGGGTGACCGGGACGACGAGGGGGTGCGCGATGCGCGGCGCGTCAGAACGCGCCGACTGCCCCTGTCGTGATCACCTTCCGCTCCATAGCCGAAGGAGCGTACCACGCGAGGTCGAGCGCGACGGGGAGCCGACCGTGGCGAAGGTGTGACGGAGGATCAGACCGGCACGCTGACGGCGCGGATCCGCTTGGCTTCGATCGCGTCGGCGATGTGCTCGAGGACGTGGTCGGGGACCTCGGTGTCGACGGTGACGCACATCAGCGCCTCCATCCCCTGGCCCTCCGGCTTGCGGCCGACGTCCATCGTGGCGATGTTGATCGCGTGCTCGCCCAGGATCGTGCCCACCTTGCCGATGATCCCCGGACGGTCGACGTAGTTGAAGAACACCATCCGCGCGGCAGGGGCCACCTCGATGTCGAAGTCGTTGACCTGCAGGAGGCGCTCCTCGCCGCGCGCGACGATCGTGCCCATCACGCTCACGGGCCCCTCGTCGGTCTCGGCACGAAGCGTCATCAACGAGACGTAGTCCTGGCTCACGGTGGAGCGCATCTCGCTCACGGTGAGCCCGCGGTCGCGCGCGAGCATCGGCGCGTTCACGAACGACACCGGCTCGTTCACCGAGCGTCCGAGGATGCCCTTGAGCACCGCCAGGGTGAGCACGCGGGTGTCGTGCTCGGCGATCCGGCCCAGGTAGGAGGCGACGACGCTGCGGATCCCGCCACCAGCGAGCCCCGCCACCAGCGCGCCGAGCCGCTCGGCGAGCGGCACGAACGGGCGCACGACCTCGGTCACCTCGGCGCCGGCCGACACGTTCACCGCGTACGGCACGAACTCGCCCTTCAGCGCGAGGTGCACCATCTCCGCGACCGTCGCGCCGGCCTTGTCCTGCGCCTCGCGGGTGGAGGCGCCCAGGTGCGGGGTGACCACGACGTTGGGCAGCGAGAACAGCGGCGAGTCGGTCGTGGGCTCGGTGGCGAAGACGTCGAGCGCGGCCCCGCCAAGGTGTCCGTCGGCCAGGACCTTCGCGAGCGCCTCCTCATCGACGATCCCACCGCGCGCCGTGTTCACGAGCCGGGCGCCCTGGTGCATCATCCGCAGCTCCTTCTCGCCGATCAGCCCCTCGGTCTCGGGGCTGCGCGGCAGGTGGACGCTGACGAAGTCGGACTGGACCAACAGCGCCTCGAGCGTGGGCATCAGCTCGACGCCCATCTCCTTGGCGCGGTCGGCGCTCACGTAGGGGTCGAACGCGATCACGCGCATCGCGAGCCCGGCGGCCCGCGCGGCTACGAGCGAGCCGACCCGGCCGAGCCCGACGAGCCCGAGCGTCTTGCCCGCCAGCTCCACCCCTTCCCACTTCGAGCGCTCCCAACGGCCCTGCACGAGGTCGGCGTGGGCCTGCGGGACGTTGCGGGCCTGCGCCAGCAGGAGCGCGATCGTCTGCTCCGCGGCGCTGATGATGTTGGATTGGGGGGCGTTGACGACCATCACGCCACGGCGGGTGGCCGCCTCGACGTCGACGTTGTCCAGGCCGATCCCGGCACGGGCGACCACCTTGAGGTTGGTCGCGGCCTCGAGGACCTCGGCCGTCACCTTCGTGGCGCTGCGGATGATCAGCGCGTCGTAGGGCGCGATCTCCCCGACGAGGTCGCCCCTGGCGAGGTCGGTGCGGACGTCCACCTCGAAGTCGCGGCGCAGGAGCTGCAGCCCCTGCTCCGAGAGCGTCTCGGTGACGAGGACGCGGACGCTCACCCCGCCTCCTGGAACACCTGCTCGGCGGCGGCGACCGCGGCGCCGAGCTTCACCGGGTGGCCGAGGCGCTCCAGCGTCATCTCGAGCGCCGCGAGCCCGCGGATGATGTCGAGCTCGTTGAAGTACCCGAAGTGCCCGATCCGGAAGACCTTGCCCTTCAGCGGGCCCTGCCCCGGTGCGAGCACGCAGCCGAAGTCGGCGCGGACCCGGTCGCCGATCGCGTCGGCGTCGATCCCTTCGGGCGCCCGGATCGCGGTGACGGTCCAGTTGTCCTCAAGCCCCTCGCCGAACAGGTCCAGGCCCATCGCGCGAACGCCGTCCTTGACGGCGCGGCTGAGCATCCGGTGCCGCTCCAGGGCGCCGTCGAGGCCGTCTTGGAAGTACAGGTGGAGCGCCGCCTGGAGCCCTTGCATCACGCTGATCGCCGGCGTCCACGGGTTCTCCGGGTGCGGCAGGTCGGCGAACCGCTTGTACTCGCGCCAGTCGAAGTAGAACCGCGGGAGCGTGGCCGTCTCCGACGCGGCCCAGGCGCGCTCGGAGATCGCCACGAAGGCGATCCCGGGAGAGGCGCTGAGCGCCTTCTGCGACCCGGACACCGCGACGTCGATCCCCCAGTCGTCGAACGCGAACGGCACCGCGCCCAGGCTCGACACGGCGTCGACCAGGACCAGCGCTCCGGCCTCGCGCGCGGCGCGCGCGAGGCCCTCGATCGGCTGGATCACGCCGGTCGAGGTCTCGGACTGGGTGAGCAAGACGCCCTTGACCCCGGGATGCTCGGCGAGCGCCGCGGCGATCCTCGCGGGGTCGAGCCTGGTCCCCCACGGCTCCTCTATCGTGCGCACCGCGAGGCCGTAGGCCTCGGCCAGGCGCTGCCACCGCTGGGAGAAGAACCCCGCGAGCGGCACGAAGACCTCGTCGCCGGGACAGAAGCAGTTCTGGATCGCGGACTCGAGGCCCCCGGTGCCGCTCGACGTCATCAACAGCACGTCGGCGGTCGTGGTCCGGTACAGGGTCTTGAGCCGCTCGGTGACGTCGGTCATCAGGGCTCCGAACCCCGGCCCTCGGTGGTAGACGAGTGGGCTGCCCTGGGCGAGCAGCACCTCCGGCGGGATCGGCGTCGGGCCGGGCGCCAGGATGATCTCCGGCCTGTTCACGGTGCGCTCCTCGGGTCGCGGCGGTCGAAGGGTCAGGCTACCAGGGGCCTTCGGGCCGCCCGTGACGATGCCGTGGAGGACGCGCCGGTCGCATCAGAACCGCAGGGCGTGCGCGACGTCCTCACCGCGGACGTGCAGGCGCGCGGTCTGGTCCGCCGCGATGTCGCCGCTCACCCGTCGCCTCCACCACCGTCTCCGGCCGACCGACCGGAGCAGCGACGCCCGCTGCGCTTCGGCGATGCGTCGCTGCAGGTTCAGGTCTCACACGACGTGCGTCACATACAGGTTCTGGAGCACGGGTCCAGCGTACGCGTCCCTGCGGGGAACGCCTGTTCGCGACGGATCACGCGAGCAGGCTGCGCACGTCCACCGCGGGATCGGCCAACAGCAGGGGGTCCGGACGAGCCTGTGCCCGGACGAGCGTCGCGGCGCGGCGCACGTCGCGGGGCCAGCCCACGCTCGTCGCGGCGCGGAGCACGCCCTGCCGATCGAGCGAGAACGCGCAGAACTCCCCCGTCTCGTAGGAGCCGCGGAGCACCACGGTCGGGTCCTCGGGCGCCCGCCCGACCATCTGGATCTGCAGCTCGTACTGGTCGGACCAGAACCAGTGTGGATCGTCGAACACCTCCTCGGCGCCGAGCATGTTCCGCGCCGCCGCGGCGCCCATCTTGATCGCGTTGTCGTAGTGCTCCACGCGCAGGCGTCCGAAGATCGGGTGGTCGTGGCTCGCGACGTCGCCGGCGGCGAACACCCTCGGCACCTCGGTCTCGAGCGTCCCGTCCACCGGGATCGCGCCGTCGGGCGCGAGGTCGAGCGGCCAGACCTCCGCGCTCGGCCACACCCCGATCCCGACGACGGCGAACGCGCAGTCGAGCACGGCGCCGCTCGCCGTGCGCACCCGCTCGACGCGACCATCGCCCTGGAAGCCCTCGACCGTGTCGCCGAACCGCATCCGCACGCCGTGCGCGCGATGCACCCGCTCCATCACCCGCCCGGCGTCGAGGCCGATCGTGCGGAACAGGGCCGTCTCGAACAGCTCGACCACCGTGACCTCCACACCGCGTTGGCGGAGCGAGGCGGCGACCTCGGCGCCCACGAACCCCATACCCACGACCACCGCGGGCCCGCCCCGCTCGGCCGCCGCGCGGATCCGGTCGGCATCGCCGACCGTGCGGAGTCCGAAGACCCCGGGCAGGTCCGCGCCCGGCACGTCGAGCGGGCGGTTCGCCGCGCCGGTAGCGATCAGCGCGGCGTCGAACGCGACCGTCGATCCGTCCTCCAGCACGACGGCGCGCTCCTCGGGGTCGAGCCGGTGGGCGCGCGTGCCGGTCCGCAGCTCCACGTCGTTCGCCTCGTACCAGTGGATCGGACGGGCGAGCAGGTCGTCGACCCCCTCCTCGCCGCGGAGGTACCCCTTCGACAGGGGCGGGCGCTCGTACGGCGGGAGCGGCTCGGCCCCGAGCAGGACGATCCGGCCCTCGAAGCCTTCCTCGCGCAGGGTGTGGGCGGCCGTCACGCCCGCGAGCGAGGCGCCGACGATCACGAAGGTCTCGCGGTGCACCTCAGACCTCGATCTGGACCTGCCCGTCGACCTCGCGCGCCGGGTAGACCGGGAGCGGCTCCGTCGCCGGGGGCGCGAGCACCTCGCCGGTCCGCAGGTCGAAGACCGCCCCGTGGCACTCACAGGTCAGCTCGGCGCCCTCGAGGTCGCAGCCCATCGAGAAGTTGCACTTGCGATGCGTGCACACGTCGGCGAACGCGTGGACGACGCCGTCGAGCCGGGTCGCGGCCAGCTGGAGGGCGCCGACCATGAATCCCGTGACCTCACCCTCGACGACCGATGTGCTCTCCCCGACCGTCACGAACCCCGCCATCCGCACCTCCCTCGCCAGGCTCGCGGATACTACCGACGCCGCCGGGACCTTCCGACCGGCGCTCAGCCCAGGGCCGCCCCCGGCTCACGCATCCGCCGCAGCCACCACCACTGGGCCACGCCGAGGACCACGTAGAAGGCGGCCAGCAGCAGCACGCCGTCGCGGAACGCGATCGGCACGAGCGTCGGGATGAACGCGGCCACCACCCAGGCGACCTGGAACATCACCTCGTAGCGCACGAACACCCGCCCGAGCGCCCCGGCGGGGGCGTAGCGCTGCATCAGGCTCTGGAACGCCAGGCGCGAGAACTCCGAGGCGGCCCCCGCGACCAGCGCGTAGAACGCGAGCAGCGGGAGGCCGAACAGGCTCGACGCGAGCAGCGCGCCGACGCCCGCGCCCACCACGCAGGTGGCCACGACGGCCTCCTCGCGGGTCTCGGTGGGCAGCGACGGCGCGAGCAGGTCCGCCGCGAACCCGCCGATCACCCCCGCGGCGGCGACCGCCCCGAACCACGACGCCGGCACCGCCTGCTCGCGGAGCGAGAACGCGAGCAGGAACAGCAGGAACCCGCCGGCGGCGCGCAGGCCGACCGCGCCGATCGCCGGCGCCCGGAGCTCGGGGACGCGGCCGCGCGGCGAGGTCTTCGTCGAGCGGCGCGTCGCACGGGCCGGCGCGGCCGGCACCTCGGGCTTGGGGAGCCGGATCGTGAGCAACGCGGAGGCCGCGTACGTGATCGCCGCGAGGTCGATCGGGGTCGGGCCCCCCGCGAGCTTCAGCGCGGGGACGCCGATCACCGCGGCCGCGAGCGCCCCGGCCACCGCGATCCGGCCGAGCCGCGCGTTCGCGCGCATCAGGCCCTCCTCGCGGCCGGCGTAGGCCATCGTCAGGCCGTTCTTCACGATCCCGTGGACCTTCGACAGCACGAGGATCAGCAGGGCGAGCGGGAACAGCAGCGGGGTGTTCAGCCGCGAAGCCAGCAGCAGCGCGAGGATCGACCGCCCCGCGGCGGCCGCGAACGTCACCGACCGCCGGGGCCCGGCTCGGTCCAGGATCGGCACGATCAACGGGCCGGCGAGCGCGAGCGGGAGCATCGTGAGCGCGAGGTAGGCCGCGACGCGCAGGCGGGCCTCGCCCACCGGCAAGGAGAAGAACACCGAGTTCGACAGCGAGATCGCGAGGAACGCGTCCCCGGCGACGCTCGTCAGGTGGTTCAGCGCGTAGGCGTCGATCGGGTCCGACGACGTCCACATCCGCCTGAGCGGGTGGGTGACCAGGCCTTGGAACGCGCGGACGACCCCGAGCAGCGCCAGCTGCCACAGCGGGATCCGCTTCGGCTTCCTCGGCGGCCACGCCTCCTGCGGGCGGCGGTCCTCGGGGCGCTCGGGTGGGGGCCGCCGGCTCACCGCGCCGCGCCCTAGCCCTGCAGCCGCTCCCGCAGGAGCTCCTGGGCGACCTTCGGGTTGGCGGCGCCCGCGGCCTTCTGCATCAGCTGGCCCACGAGGAACCCGAGCACGCCCTGCTTCCCGGCGCGGAACTTCTCGACGACCTCAGGGTGCTCGGCCAGCACCTCGTCGGCCCAGGCGCCGAGCTCGCCGGTGTCGGAAACCTGCCGAAGGCCCATCCGCTCGACGATCTGGCCGATCGGGTCGCCGGTGGCGAACGCGGCCTCGAGGGCTTGCTTCGCCCCGGCGTTGGAGAGCGTGCCATCGCCCACCGAGGCGACCACGTCGGCCACGTGCGTGGAGGTGAGCTGGCCCTCGCCACCCGCGTTGCGGAGCGCCGCGACGTCTTGGGTCACCCAGTTCGCCGCGCCGACCGGCTCGGCCCCGAGCGCCAGCGCCCCCTCGAACAGCGCCACCGAGGCGCGGTCGCCCACCAGCACCCGGGCGACGTCGGGCTTCAGCCCGAGCCCGGCGTAGCGGGCGCGTCGGGCGCGGGGCAGCTCGGGCAACGTCGCGCGGATCTCCTCGACCCACGCCGGCGCGGGCTCGAGCGCCGGGATGTCGGGCTCGGGGAAATACCGGTAGTCGAAGGCCTCCTCCTTGGAGCGCATCGGCTTCGTGGCGCCCGCGTCCTCGTCCCAGTGCCGCGTC
>JBLMXP010000220.1:0-9836 GCA_050257835.1 Planctomycetaceae bacterium
CGGTAGACCCCCGCGAGCATCTCCGCGGTGGTCGTCGGCATGTACGCGCCGATCGGGTAGGCGCCCATGTCGCCGAGCAGCTCGACGCGCATCCCCACGAGCGTGCCGTCGCGGCGGGCCCCGAGCTCGACGTGCTGGACCTGCGCGCGACCGTGGGTCATCGCCACCATCGACTCGCTCCGCGTCTCGGACCAGCGCACGGGCCGGTCCAGGAGCTGGGCCGCCCTGGCCACGACCTGGAACTCGGGGTACACGGACAGCTTCGCGCCGAAGCCCCCGCCGACGTCGGGCGCGATCGCGCGGACCTTCGTCCGCTCGACTCCGAGGAGCTCCGCGAGGTCGTTGCGCACGTCGAACGGCACCTGGGTCGAGACCCAGATCGTGTAGGCGCCGTCCCCCTCGGGGACGACCGCGATCGCGTTGGTCTCCATCGGCGCGGGGGCGAGACGCTGGTTCACGAACCTGCCGCGCACGACGACCTCGGCGCCGGCCAGCACGTCCTGGTCCCAGGCGTGCGCGAAGCTGTGCGCGACGTTCGTCCCGAGCTCGGGCCACAGCAGCGGCGCCCCCTCGAGGACCGCGACCTCCGGGTCCGTGACGGCCTCGAGCGGCTCCGCGTCGGCCCAGACGGCCTCGGCCGCGTCCTGCGCCTGCGCGGCGGTCTCCGCCACGACCACCGCGAACGGCTCCCCCACGAACCGCAGCCGATCGCGTGCGAGCGCCTCTCGGTAGAAGGGCAGCGCGAGCTCGCCGCCTGCCGTCTCGACGTTGCCCGAGGGCGGCTGAGGGGCGATCGCGAGATCCTCCGCGGTGAAGACCGCGACCACGCCGGGCATCGCACGCGCCTCGGCGAGGCCCCCCACCTGCTGCAACGTCGCATGCGGGAACATGGAGCGGACGAAGACCGCACGCAGCGCGCCGGGGATCGCGACGTTGTCGAGGTACCGACCTTCCCCCCGCAAGAAGCGCGGGTCCTCGGTCCGAAGCGCCGGCGTGCCGAACGCAGAGGGAGGAACGAGCGTCATGCGGCTCATGCTCGCACACAGGGGGCACGCCCCCGTCCGGATCGTCGCGGCGCTCACGATCGCAGGACTCGTCCTGACGGGACCGGCCGCCACCGGGAGGACGGCAGGCGACAGGGCGGCGCGCGCGCCCGCGCTGAAGGCGGTGCCGGTGGCGACCGGGCTCGCCGACCCCGCCGGGTTCACCTTCGGTCCCAAGGGCCTGATCTGGTACCTGGAGAAGAACACGGGTGAGGTCCGCGTGCTGAACGTCACGACCGGGGCCGATCGCCTGTTCACGACGATCACACACGTGAACGGCGCCGGCGAGCGCGGCGCGCTCGGGATCGCGTTCCATCCGCGCTACCCGAAGAAGCCGTTCCTCTACGTCTACGCGACCCGAACGCTGAGCGGGCGCGTGTGGAACGAGCTCCTGCGGATCCGCGTGGACGCCGGCAAGCCGGCGGGGATGCGGGTGCTCCTCCGCTCACCGGTCGACGCGAGCACGAACCACAACGGCGGGAGGATCGCGTTCGGCCCCGACGGGAAGCTCTACGTCGTGATCGGCGACGGAGGGAGCGAGTACCCGAAGGACCCCGCGCACGCGCAGAACCTCAAGGAGCTGCGCGGCAAGATCCTGCGGATCGACCCCGACGGCTCGATCCCCGCAGACAACCCGTTCGGCACGCGCGTGTGGTCCTACGGGCACCGCAACTCGTTCGGGTTCGACTTCGACCCGCGGACCGGACGGCTGTGGGAGAGCGAGAACGGCCCCGCCTGCAACGACGAGGTCAACAACGTCGTCAAGGGGGGGAACTACGCATGGGGACCGCACCAGTCGTGCGGCTCGCTCCCCGCCCCGAAGGACACGAACCGTGACGGCCCCTCGCCGCGGAGGATGCCCAAGCACTGGTTCGTCCACACCCTCGGGGTCACCGGGCTCGCGTTCTGCGACGCGTGTGGCCTCGGCCTGAACGGCAGAGCGCTGATGGGCGACGTCAACACCGGCTCGATCCGGGTCCTGACCCTCACCGGCGATCGCCGCGGCGTCGCGAGCGTCCGCTTGGGCCTGGCGGCCGGGACCCCGGTCTACTCGATCGAGACGGACGCGCGTGGGCGGATCTACTTCAGCGGCCCGACGGGCATCTGGCGGCTCGCCCGCGCGTGAGCGGGCGCGATCTCAGCCGAAAGTTGGGGGTCGCGCGTTCCACGCTCTCCGAGGTAGGCTCGCCCTGGTTCCCCCCGGGAGGTCGAGCGGATGGACATCGGTCGTCCGAAGCGCATCATCGAGATCGAGCCGGCGTCGCTGCCGCTGCCCGACCTCGTGCCCGCGGTCGAGCCCGGCCCCACGACGGCGCCGGCGCCCGTCGAGCCCGAACGCGAGCCCTCCGAGGCCCCGTGAGCGACGTCTCTCTCGCCCGCGATCTGGCTCGCGACGTCTCGACCGAGCCCGTGCTCGCCTGGCGTGCCTGGGCGCTCACCGGCCGGCGCGACGGCGCCGAGCTGCTGTTGCGCCCGGTGGCCGGGCGTTCGCGCCCATGGAAACCGCGGGAAACGGCCCAGGCGGCCTGCAAGCACGCCCGGATGCACGGAGCGCCCAACGTCGACTGCTCGTGCGGTCTGTACGGCACCCACGAGGCCGACCTTCTCCGGCGCACGCGGACGCCCGCCGTGCTCGGGCGGGTGGCACTCTGGGGACGGGTGATCGAGCACGACCTCGGCTACCGAGCCGAGTACGGCTACCCGCAGCGCCTGGGGCTCGTGTGCCAGTTCTGCTTCTGGCAGTGGGGCGTCATGGGCTCCTCGCCCGCGGTCGTCGGCTGGTTCCCGCGCGACGAACTCTTGCCCCTGTGCTGGACGCACGTCGGGGTCGCGCAACGCTACGGGATGGAGCCGCGACGCCTGCTCGACGCGCGAGAGGTCGACGTCGCCCTGCGCGAGACGTACGCGGTCGACGCGCTCGCCTGGTGAGCCGCGCGCTCAGCCGCTCGGCGGCTCGCCGTCGCTGGGCGCCCGATCGTCGGTCGACGCGATCCCCTTCTTGCGCGCCGCCGTGCGCGCGAGGCGCTCCCGGAGGTCGGCCGCCTCGGGAGATGCCTGCGAAACGCGTTCCACCGCCTCGCTCGCGCGTTGCTCGGCCGAGGCCAACCGAGCTTCGAGCTGCGAGAGCGGATCGGCCCTCTCACCGTTGACGATCGCCTCGGGCTCGGGCTGCTCCTCGGGCTCGGACTCCTCCTCGGGCTCGGGCTCGGGCTGCTCCTCGGCCTCGGGCTGCTCCTCGGCCTCGGGCTCGGGTTGCTCCTCGGCCTCGGCAGCCTTCGCCTCTGGTTCCTCGGTGGTCGGCTCGACCTCGTTCGGTTCCTCCGCAGACCCCCGCTCGGCGAGCCGAGCCTCCAGCGCCGCGACGGTCGCTGCCTGCGCCTCATCCTTCGCCTTCAGTCCCGACAGCTCCCATTCCGCGGCCGCCAAGGCTTCCTCGAGCTCGGCGATCCGCGCCCGCTGGGCGTCGTCCGCCCGCTCGGCGCCCGCGCTCGCCGAGGTAGCCGAGGTATCCGCGGCGGTCGCCGGCGCGGCCGCAGGCCGCGGAGCCTCGACCTCGGCGGGCCGCGCCGGCTCGCGTGTGGACCCACCGCGCAGGCGGTCGATCCGGCTCCGCCAAGAGCCGGCTGTGGCGGCCTCCGCCGGGGTCCTCATCGAGAGCACGAACATCGCGAGGCTCGCGAGGAACAGCGCTCCCAGGAGCAGCTGCAGCCGCGCCCACGCGCTCGCGCCTTCGCTGCGGAGCGTGTCGTAGAGGTAGTCGATCTCGACGGCCCCGACCGGCGCGATCCGGTCGGGCACCAGCAACGGCGTGAAGGTCTGGAACATCGCGGTGTCGGTGGGCGCCGTGCCAGTGGTCGAGGGCGTGTACTGCTCCATCACGATCTGGCTATAGGTCCTGCCCTCCGTCACGGTCTGGATCCACGGACCGCTGACCTGGACCTGTCCCGCGA
Organism: Planctomycetaceae bacterium; assembly: GCA_050257835.1. Classification (GTDB taxonomy): domain Bacteria; phylum Actinomycetota; class UBA4738; order UBA4738; family HRBIN12; genus AC-51. The sequence continues at coordinate 3,995 of JBLMXP010000220.1, forward strand.
GCCGCCCCACGCTGTCGCTCGCGAACAGCAGGTTCCCGTCCGCGCTCCACACCCGCACGACGGCGACCGTCGGGTCCGTGAAGATCCCGGCCTGCACGCTCGGGTAGACGGTCTTGTAGTAGAGGTGCAGGCCGTCGGACTTCTCCTCGACGAGCGGCGCGATGACCTGATTCGCCGAGGCGAGCGATCGCGACGTCGCAGCGTCGAGCGATCGGCCGGACGCACGGTCCTCGCCCTGCCGGGCGAACAGGAAGGCCAAGGCGCAGGCGAGCGCGACCAGCCCCCAGACGAACCGGCTGGCCCGGTCACGCGTGAAGCGTTCGATCAGGTTCATCCGCACGTCGCCGCCCATGCTCCCCGATGCCGCCGGTCGGCGGCAATCCCGTTCCTTGTGGTTCTCGACACGTTCCGGGTGGCCTTGAACCGAACCGCGACATCCTCGCATCAAGGGGTCCGCCCCCGCGGCCGATACCTGAAGCCCGCGCCACGGTCTGGGGGATGGGATGCTCAGCAGGACATACGTGCGGCGATGGACGGCGGTCGTCGCGATCTCGCTCGCGCTCGGCGGCCTCGCCGCGCCCGCGCACGCAGAGACCGCCGTCCGGCGGATGTTGCGGGAACGCCACAGCATCGTGCAGAGCACGCAGGCGCTGCGACACAAGCTCGCCACCCAGGAGGCCGATCTCCGCGCGCAGATCGCACACGCGAAGCTCCTGATGGCGCGCGGTCCCGGCATCGGCATCCTCGTGCACCGCGAACGATGGAACCTGATCCGAGGCCAGGCCCTCGATGCCCTCCGCCACGCTCCCAGGCAACTGCGCCGGCTGTCGCATCTCGAACGTCGACGACTCGCCTCCCTGCACGCCCGGTACGCGCAGACCTCGGCATGGCTCGACACCTACGGCGTGTTCCGGACGTGTCCCGTGCCCGGCTTCACGTCGATCGCGAACAACTTCGGGATCATCGTCCGGCTCCCGCACGTGCCGGTGCATCGGCACGAAGGCAACGACGTCGGGGCGCCCGCGTACTCGCCGATCGTCGCGCCGTTCGACGGCTACGCGTCGTCGTCGTGGAGCGCCCTCGGCGGCCTGGTGGTGAAGGTGACGGGGGCCCGCGGCTACATCTTCAACGCGCACCTGTCTTCGGTGGGTCGGTTGGGCGAGGTCCACACCGGAGACGTGATCGGCTACGTGGGGACCACGGGGGACGCGACCGGTCCCCACGACCACGTCGAGTGGCACCCGTGGGGCGGAGCGGCGGTCGATCCCAACCCGTACCTCGCGGCCGCCTGTGTCCAGGTCGCGCCCTGAGCCGGGCCGCGCGTCCGGCCGTCGGTGATCATCGACCGTTCGACGAGAAGTGCTGGTAGTCCTTCGTGCCCTTCCAGGTGCCTCCCCACGCCCACCCGATCGCATGGAAGGCCCACCACACCCGGTCCTTCTTGTAGAGCATCCCCTTGCGCCGCTTCGAGCGATCCGCGAACTTCGCCCCGTTCGGCGGGGAGACACCCCAGGGACCGACGTAGGGGTTCTCCACCGGGTCGATGTCGATCGCCTTGCCGTAGGCGTGCATCGACCAGGTGCAGCACACGCCGTTTCGGTACCGGCAGTTGAACGCGGACGTGTTGTCTGCCTTCATCGAGCGCGTGTCGTCGGCGCCGTACCGATCGACGAGCTCCATCCGGCGGATCGGGAACCGCGCTTCGTACAGCTTGCCGAACAACCGCGCGACCTCGTCCGCGTACCAGCGGTGGACGACGAGCTTGCCCGGGTGCGCTTCGCGGTCGAAGCCCCAGTACGTGACCCGGACGAGCCGGAGATCGCTGAGGGGAACCGGACATCCAGGACGCCACGAGGAACCCCGCATCACCTGCTTGACCGCCCGCGGGAGCCTGCTCACCGACGAGCGGTAGGCCTGCGCCGACGCGGCGGGCTCGGTCCAGAGCGTCACGAGCGCGAGCGCGATGAGGGACCTGGCGATGGTGCGTCGCACCCGTGCATCATGCCCGACCGCGGCCGGTCAGGACCACATGCTGCCGCCGCCCGAAGGGTTCGCGACGTCGCCCTTCTTCTTGGCGGCCGAGCGTGCCAGGCGGAACCGCAGGCTCCGGTCGGCGTCCGGATCGTCGTCGGACTCCCCCTGGGCCCCTTCAGCGGAGGACCCCAGCCCGGTCCCGCCGTCCGTGGCCCGGGCCTCGGCGAGGTCGGCCTGCAGCTTCGAGGCCCTGGTCTCGGCACCGACCGCACGTTCCATCGCCCGGCCGAGCTCCACGCGCAACCGCCGGACCTCGTCCTCGGCGTCGGACGCGCTCGGTGCCGGTCCCCCACCACGCTCGGCGAACTCGAGCTGCGCGCGCGCGTCCTCGGCGTCCGCGTAGGCGCGGCGCAGACGCTGCTGGGTCTGGTCCAGCTCTTGCGCGTACTCCTCGACCATCCGCTGGAGCTCGGCCAGGCGTGCGTCTGCGTCGGCATCGGCATCGGCAGGCGAGGCGACCGCCTCGGGACGGTCGGCCAGCGCGGCCTCCGCCGCTCGCGCCCGCTGCTCGGCCGCGTCACGCTGCCGCTCCGCCTCGATCACATGCTGCTCCGCGTCGCTCGAGCGGAGCGCGGCGGCCTGGAGGTCGGCCTCGACGGCCGCGAGGCGCTGGGTGAGCTCCTCGAGTCGGGCCGTGCGCGTCTCCAGTTCGGGGACGCGCGCGGCCCGCGCCTCCAGATCGGGGATGCGGGCTGCGGTCGCCTCGAGCTCGGCGAGCGCAGTCTCGCGTTCGGCGAGCGCGATCCGCAGCGCCTCGGAAGCCGCCTCCTGCTCGCGGGCCGCCTCGTCGCGGCGGACCAGCTCCTCCTCGAGCGACGCGATCCGCTCCTCCCGACGGCGCTCGGCCTCGCCGGCGCCTTCACGGAGCGCGTCCGCCTCCTCGCGAGCCGAGGTGACCGTCGCCTCGGCCTCGGTCGCGCGGCGGGTGAGCGTCTCGATCTCGTCACGCAGACGCCGGACCTCCTCCATCAGGGTGGCGTTGCGGGCCTCGACCTCGCTCCGCTGCGCGATCTCGTCGCGCGCCGCCGTCTCGAGCTCCTCCAACCGCGAGGTGAGCGCCTCGACGCGGTCCGCGGCGTCCTGCAACCGCGCCTTCGTGTCGTCGTTGGCCCGTCCGGCGTCTTCGCGCTTGACGCGCTCGTCCTCGAGCGCTTGAGCGAGGGTCGACCCGTGCTGCTCGAGTTGCGCGGCCCGTTCCTCCGCCGAGCTGGCGCGTGCCTCGGCCATGCGCGCGCGCTCGCGCTCGGCGTCGAGCTCGGCCCGCAGGGCGCCCGCCTCGCCGGCGAGCTCGCTGGCGGCGGCGTGCAGACGCTGCTCCGCGGCCTCAGCGCGCGCGTCGGCCTCCCGCACTCGCTCGTCGGCGTCCTGCAGTTCGGCGGTCGCTTCCGCGAGCGCCGCGCTGGCGCGCTCGAGCTCCACGTGCTGCGCCTCCAAGGCCTCGAGCCGCTCCGCGAGCTCCGACTCGAGCCCCGCCTTCGCCTCAGCCAAGGCCTCCGCCGCCTGCGCCCGTTCCTCCGCCGAAGCCTCGAGACGCGCGATCGCGGCCGTGGCTCCCTCAAGCTCACCTCGCGTCGACTCCAGGCGGGACCGCGTGTCCTCCAGTTCGGTCCGCACGTTCGCGAGCTCGGCCTCGGTCGTCTCGGCCATGCGCGAGGCTTCGGCGCGCCCGCGTTTGCGCTCTTCCTCGAGCTCGGCGATCCTCGCCTCGCGCTCGTCCGCGACCCGCTCGAGCTCCTCCAGGCGGGTACGGTCGGCGTCCCGCTTCCTCGTCAGCGAGCTCAGCTCCGCGCGCGCGGCGTCCCCCTCGGCCTCGGCGCGCGCCCGGCCTTCCTCCGCCTCGCGCGCCAGCCCGACGGCGTCACGCAGCTTGGCGTCGAGCTCTGCGGCACGGCGCTCCAGCTCGCTCGCGGTCGAGCCCGCCTGGGCGAGCTTGGTCTCGAGCTCGGCGCGGACCGCCTCGGTGGCGTCCGCCCGCTGCTCCTGATCCTCTAGCGCCCGGGCCAGCTCGGCCACGTGCGCCTCTGCGCGCGCAGCCTTCTCCTCCGCGCGCGCGACCCCCGCCTCGGCGTCACCGTTCGTCGCCTCGGCGTCGGCGACCCGACGCTCCAGCTCCGCGACCCGTGTCTGCGCCTCCGCGTGGGCCAGCCGGACCGCCTCGAGCTCGGAGCGGATCCGGTCGGCGCGCTCGGTCTCCTCCACCACCCGAGCCTCTTGCTCCAAGGCGCGACGCTGCTGCTCGGTGGCCGCCAGACGCGCCTCGCGGAGCTCGCGCACGATCTCCTCCGCATCCCCGGGCGCGGGAGCCGTGGCCGCCGCCATCGTCGCCGCCTCCGCCACGGCCGCGTCGCGCTCGCGTTCGATCTCGGAACGAGCGCGCACCGCGTCGTCGCGCTCACGCTCGGCCTGGCTGCGAGCCTGCTCCGCCTCGACGAGGCGGCGCTCGACCTCGGTGAGCCGGGCGCTGGCCTCGGCGATCCTCGCCTCGGTCGCCGCACGGTCGCCGTCGCCCGCCTGGCTGAGCGCCTCGAGCTCGTCGAGACGGCGCTCTGCGGCGACGGCGCGCGCCTCGGCCTGTTGCATCCGCTGCTCGGCGGCGCCCACGCGTTCGTCGGCAGCACGCACGAGCGCCTCCGTGGCCGCGCTCTCGCCCTCGTCCCTCGCCCTGCTCTCCGCCTCATCCGCGCGACGCGTCTGGGCCTGCAGGAGCGCGGCGTGCTCGCGGGCCGCCTGGGCGGCGTCTTCCTCCCGCCGCCGCAGCTCTTGCTCGAGCGTCGCCACCTGCTTCTCGAGCTCCTTGCGAGCCGCCCCGTCCTTGGCTGCGACCTTGTCCTTCTTCCCCGCCTTGGCGGCGCCCTGGAAGCCCGAGCGCGCGGCGAGCTGCTTCGCCGCGATCGACCGCGCGAGCCCGAACAACGCCAGCACCAGGAACAGAACCGCGGCGGCCCCCGCGGCCAGCTCCAACCCGGCCCACGGCTGCCGCGCGCTCGCCTCGATCGTGCGGTACTTCTCGTCGACGCTCACGACGGCGGCGGGCTTCCCGCCGCGCAGCAACGGCGCATACAGCTGGAGCAGGCGGAGCGACACGGCGTCCCCACCGGCGGTGGACACGCGGTCGTAGTCGAGGAGGCTCGTCGGCACGCCCCCGGCGCCGGCCCGCAACGCGTCGGGGTCACCGACGCGTTGCGCGCCTGCCCGGTCCGAGCCGTCGGTCGAATACACGAGGACGCCCTGGGTCGAGAAGACGCGGACGCGGACCACGGGCCCGGTCTGGGTCACGAGCTTGCTGAGCCGCGACGACAGCGACTGACGATCCCGCGTGGACAGGGGCTGCGAGAGATCGACCCCCTGCAGGGCCGGGGCCACGCTGTCGGCCACGAACGTCTGCGCCTTCGCGAGCTGCGCGTCGCGCGCGGCCGCGAGCGATCGTTGCTCCATCAGGGAGCCCGCGAGGATCAGCAGGACGCAGAGCAGCGCGGCGCCCGCGTACCAGGGCCACCTGTTCGCCTTCCGGATCGTCCCGCCGATCATCACCCGGTCCTTCGTCGCCGCAGCGTGAGGAGGTCACGACCTCCTCACGGGTGTTCCTTCGGCGCGTCCGGGGACGACCTGAACCCTCTGGGCACGACGGCCCGGCGGACGGCCCCCTCGGGCGTCCGCCGGACGTCCTCAGGCGCTCCGGATCGAGGTCGGGGTGACCCAGAAGTCCACGTGCATCCCCGCGGCGTAGTGGCCCGACAGGTTGCACACCAAGGCGTAGTGGCCCTCGGCCATCTTGACCGTGACCATCTGCTGGGCGCCCGGCTTGAGC
>JBLMXP010000221.1:0-3051 GCA_050257835.1 Planctomycetaceae bacterium
CGTCCTCGGACGTGACGTGGATCCGCCGCACGTGCTTCTCGTCGTCGTCCTCGACCGTCACCTCGCCCGAGAGCTCGGTGATCTGCGCCTGCCCCTTGGGGGTGCGGGCCTCGAACAGCTCCACCACGCGCGGCAGACCGTGCGTGATGTCCTCCCCGGCGATGCCGCCGGTGTGGAAGGTCCGCATCGTGAGCTGCGTGCCCGGCTCGCCGATCGACTGCGCCGCGATGATCCCCACGGCCTCGCCGATGTCGACCATCTTGCCGCTCGCGAGCGAGCGCCCGTAGCACAGCTGGCACACGCCGATCTCGGCCTCGCAGGTGATGACCGAGCGGGTCCGCACCGTCTCGACGCCGGAGGCGACGACCCGGTCGGTGACCTCGTCGTTCAGCTCCTCGCCGGCCGAGGCGACCTTCTTGCCGTCGACCTTGACGTCTTCGGCCAGGACCCGGCCGAACAGCGAGGTGTCGACGTGGGAGTGCTTCACGACGCTGCCGTCGGGCCGCTTGACGTTGACCTGGACCGGGACCGAGCGATCGGTGCCGCAGTCCTCCTCGCGGATGATGACCTCCTGCGCGACGTCGACGAGGCGACGCGTGAGGTAGCCCGAGTCCGCCGTGCGCAGCGCCGTGTCGGCCAGTCCCTTGCGGGCGCCGTGCGTGGAGATGAAGTACTCCAGCACGGACAGGCCCTCGCGGAAGTTCGACTTGATCGGCCGCGGGATGATCTCGCCCTTCGGGTTGGCCACCAGGCCGCGCATCCCGGCCAGCTGGCGGATCTGCATGATGTTCCCTCGGGCTCCCGAGTTGGCCATCATGTAGATCGGGTTCGTCGGGGTGAACTGGGCCTCCATGGCGTCCTTGACCTCGTCGGTCGCCTGGGTCCAGATCTCGATCAGCTCCTGGCGGCGCTCGTCGTCGGTGATGATCCCGCGCCGGTACTGGGTCTCGACCTTCGACGCGCGCTTCTCGTGCTCGTCGAGGATCGCGGCCTTCGTGGTGGGCGTGGTGACGTCCTCGATCCCGATCGTCACGCCGGCGCGCGTCGCGTAGTGGAACCCGAGGTTCTTCAGCCGGTCCAGCGTATGCTCAACGCGCGCGCGGTCGTAGCGGTGCACGACCTCGTCGACGAGACGGGCGACGTCGCCCTTCAGCACGACGTGGTTGCGGAACCCGAAGTCCTCAGGGAACGCCGAGTTCATCACGACGCGCCCGATCGTGGTGCGCACCACCGGGGCCCTGCCCTGCCACTCCTCGGCCTCGGGGTCGTAGCCCTCGGGCCACATCTCCTGGGGCACGAGCCGGTCGCCGAGGCGGATCCGGATCGGGTCGTGGATCGGGAAGCCGCGGTCCAGGGCGAGCAGCGCCTCGGCCTCCGAGCCGAACGTCGGGATCTGCTCGTCCTTCTTCTTCTCGTTCTGGGCCAGGCTCAGGTAGTACAGCCCGAGCACCATGTCCTGGGTCGGCGTCGCGATCGGACGACCGTGGGCCGGCGACAGGATGTTGTTCGTGGACAGCATCAGGATCCGCGCCTCGGCCTGCGCCTCGGCCGACAGCGGCACGTGCACCGCCATCTGGTCGCCGTCGAAGTCCGCGTTGAACGCGGTGCACACGAGCGGGTGGATCTTGATCGCCTTGCCCTCGACCAGGACGGGCTCGAAGGCCTGGATCCCGAGGCGGTGCAGGGTGGGCGCGCGGTTCAGCAGCACCGGGTGCTCCCGGATCACCTCTTCCAGGACGTCCCAGACCTGCGGGCGGGCGCGCTCGACCATCCGCTTGGCGCTCTTGATGTTCTGCGCCAGCGCCTGGTCCACGAGCCGCTTCATCACGAAGGGCTTGAACAGCTCCAGGGCCATCTGCTTGGGCAGGCCGCACTGGTGCAGCCGCAGCTCGGGACCGACCACGATCACCGAGCGGCCCGAGTAGTCCACGCGCTTGCCGAGCAGGTTCTGGCGGAACCGGCCCTGCTTGCCCTTGAGCATGTCCGACAGCGACTTCAGCGGACGGTTGCCGGGGCCCGTGACGGGCCGGCCGCGGCGGCCGTTGTCGAACAGCGCGTCGACGGCCTCCTGCAGCATCCGCTTCTCGTTGTTGACGATGATCTCCGGCGCCTGCAGGTCGAGCAGCCGCTTGAGGCGGTTGTTCCGGTTGATCACGCGCCGGTACAGGTCGTTCAGGTCCGAGGTGGCGAACCGGCCGCCGTCGAGCTGCACCATCGGGCGCAGGTCCGGCGGGATCACCGGCACGGCGTCGAGCACCATCCCGAGCGGGGTCGAGCGCCCCTCGGCGAAGTTCGACACGACCTTCAGGCGCTTGATCGCCTTCAGCCGGCGGGTGCCCTTGCCGTTCTCGATCTGGTCGGCGAGGAACGCCGACTCGGCCTCGACGTCCATGTCGGACAGCAGGCGCTTGATCGCCTCGGCGCCCATGCCGCCGTCGAAGAAGTCGCCGAACCGCTCCCGCAGCGACCGGTAGACGTTGTCGTCGGCCACGAGCTGCTTCACGTGCAGGCCCTTGAAGGCCGAGAGCACGTCGTCGAGGTGCTGGACCTCGCGCGCCGTCATCTCGTGGATCCGCTCGACGTCGCGCTGGGCCTCGCGCTTGGCGGCCGAGAGCTGGGCGCCCTTCGCGCCCTCGCCCTCGAGCTCCTTCAGGCGGTCCTCCAGCTCGCGCAGGCGCTTCTTCACGTCCTCGTCGCGCGTGGCCTCGAGGTCGCGCTTCTCGGACTCGATCTCGGCCTCGATGTCGGGCAGCGCCTTGTGGCGACGCTCGTCGTCGACGCGCGTGATCACGTAGGCCGCGAAGTAGATGATCCGCTCGAGGTCCTTCGGGGCGAGGTCCAGCAGGTAGCCAAGGCGCGAGGGGACGCCCTTGAAGTACCAGATGTGCGTGACCGGGGCGGCCAGCTCGATGTGGCCCATGCGGTCGCGCCGGACCTTGCTGCGGGTGATCTCCACGCCGCAGCGCTCGCAGATGATGCCCTTGAAGCGGACGCGCTTGTACTTGCCGCAGTGGCACTCCCAGTCCCGCGTCGGACCGAAGATCCGCTCGC
>JBLMXP010000222.1:0-16387 GCA_050257835.1 Planctomycetaceae bacterium
GCGATCCCGCCGTGGAGCTGTCCCTCCACGATCTGCGGGTTGATCACGGTGCCGCAGTCGTCGACGGCCACGTACTTCACGATCGTGGTCTGCCCGGTCTGGGTGTCGACCTCCACGACGCACACGTGCGCGCCCGCCGGCCACGTGAAGTTCGGCGGGTCGAACACCGCGGTGGCGTTCAGGTGCGGCTCCTCCCCGGCCGGCAGCGCGTGCGCGTGCCACGCGGAGACGGCGAGGTCGGGGATCGTCCGCGCCTTGTCGGGCGCCCCCTTCACCGTGAAGGCGCCCCCGGTCCACTCGAGGTCGTCCTCGCTCACCTCGAGCTCGTGGGCCGCGATCCGGCGGGCCTTCTCCTTGATCTTCTCCATCGCGAAGTGGATCGCGGCGCCGCCCACCGAGAGCGACCGCGACCCGTAGGTGTCCATCCCGAGCGGCGTGATCGCCGTGTCGCCGTGGAGCACCGTGACCTTGTCGGGGTCGATCCCGAGGCCGTCGGCCACGATCTGCGACCACGCGGTCTCGTGCCCCTGTCCGTGCGGCGACGTCCCGGTCTTCAGGATCACCTCGCCGCTCGGCAGGCACTCGATCGTCGCGCCGTCCCACCCGCCGGCCGCGTAGCGGAGCGCGCCAAGGATGTTCGAGGGGGCGAGCCCGCACATCTCGATGTACGTGCACAGGCCGATCCCCAGCTGTCGGACGTCGCCGCGCTCGCGCCGCGCCGCCTGCTCCGTGCGGAGCTCCTCGTAGCCGGCCTGTGCGAGCGCCGCGTCGAGCAGCGGCCCGTAGTTCCCCGAGTCGACCTGCAGCCCCATGACCGACGTGGTGGCCTGCTCGAACGGAGGATGGAGGTTCATCCGGCGCACCTCGGCCGGATCCTTGCCGATCCGCCGCGCGTACGCGTCGACGAGCCGCTCCACGACGTAGGTGGCCTCCGGGCGCCCCGCGCCCCGGTACGCGTCGGTCGGGGTGCGGTTCGTGAGCACTCCGGAGAACTCGTACCAGTAGGCTTCGGGCGCGTAGGGACCCATGTACACCCACCCGCCAAGCTCCGGGATCCCGGGGGTGAGGAGCTGGTAGTAGGCGCCCATGTCGGCCAGCTCCACGAACTTCATCCCGAGGATCTTCCCGTCCTCGGTGCCGGCGAGCGTGCAGTCGTGCTCCACGCCGCGCCCGTGGATCGTCGCGAGGTAGTTCTCGTCGCGCTCCTCGATCCACTTCACGGGGCGCCCGACCTTCTTCGCGAGCGCCAGGGCGAGCGCCTCCTCCGCGTACACGTTCAGCTTGCTGCCGAAGCCCCCTCCCACGTCGGGCGCGATCACGCGGAGCTTCTGCTCGGGGATCCCGCAGGTGCCGGCGAGCGTCACCTTGGCGATGTGCGGGATCTGGGTCGCGCTCACCAGCGTCCACTCGTCCATCGCGGGGACGCCGTAGGCCAGGCACCCGCGCGGCTCCATCGGGTTGGGGATCAGCCGCGGCTGCTCGTAGCGCTCCTGCACGATCACCGGCGCGGTGTCGAAGACCGACTGGTCTCCCCCGCCGCCGTGCGACCAGTGCACGGTGACGTTCGTGCCGAGCTCCTCATGGATCAGCGGCGCGCCGTCGGCCGCCGCCGACCGCAGGTCGATCAGGGCCGGAAGCTCCTCGACCTCGACGTGCACGTTCTCGGCCGCGTCGGCGGCCTGCCGGCGCGTCTCGGCGACCACCACCGCGACGGCGTCGCCCGCGTAGCGGATCTTGTCGCTCGTGAGCGGGTAGTGGTTCGGGACTTTGATGTCCTCGGTGATCGGCCACACGAACGGCAGCCCGCCGACGTCGAGGTCTCCGGCGGTGAACACGCCGAGCACGCCCGGCATGCCGGCCGCTTCCGACGTGTCGATCGAGACGATCCGGGCGTGGACGTAGGGCGGACGCACCATCGCCATCCACACCATCCCGGCCATCGTCCAGTTGTCGATGTAGTTCGCCTGCCCCGTCAGGAGCTTCGGGTCTTCCTTGCGGAGGACCGCGCGTCCGACGTAGGGCTCGGTCGCGACCATCTCGTCCTCCCCTCAGGCGGTGACGCCGCTCGTCTGGCCGGCCGCGTCGAGGATCGACGCGACGATGTTCTGGTAGCCGGTGCAGCGGCAGAGGTTGCCCTCGAGGCCCTCGCGGACCTCTTGCTCGGTCGGCGTCGGGTGCTCCTGCAGGAAGCTCGCCGCAGCCATGATCATCCCGGGCGTGCAGTAGCCGCATTGCAGCCCGTGATGGCGGTGGAACGCATCCTGCAGCGGGTGCAGGGTGCCGTCTGCGGCGGCCATGCCCTCGATCGTGGTGACCTCCCGGCCGTCGGCCTGCAACGCCAGCAGCGAACAGGATTTCACCGACTCCCCGTCGAGCAGCACGGTGCACGACCCGCACGTGGACGTGTCGCAGCCCACGTTCGTGCCGGTCAGCCCGAACCGCTCACGCAGGAGGTACACGAGCAGCGTGCGGGGCTCCACATCGGCGTCTCGCCGCTCCCCGTTGACGGTGATGGAGACGCGCGTCACGACGGGTCCCTCCTTCGTCAAGGTGGAGCCGGAGCATATCTCCGGGCCGCCGAACGCGCGAACCGGAGCGCGCTACCAGGAAGGAGACCACGCCGCCTGAGCGGCCGTGCCGGTGCAGGTGGATCCGGACCCGTAGTAGGTCTCGCCGTCGGCGGTCGTGCGGATCCAGTAGCAGGTCCCCGAGGGCCCGAGCGCGGCGGCGGCCCAGGAGCCCGCGGCGACGTCGACGCTCACGACCGAGGGGGCCCTTGACGGTCCGTCGGTGAACACGACGTCCGGTGCGGCGAGCTCGCTCGGGCCCGCCTTCGCGAAGGAGGCGGTGTGGACGTAGGTGTCGAGCGCGCGGGAGGCGCCGCGGCCGAGCTCCCCGCGCACGGCGGCGTCCACCGCTCCGTTCGGATCGAGGAACCCGGCGACGAGGGCGTCCGCACGGGCCTGCGCCTGGGCCTGCATCCGCGCCTCCGCCGCCGCGGCCCGCGCGTCCGCCAGGCGCTGGTGCCACGCGACGAAGCTCCCGAACGCGATCACGAACGCGAGGAAGAGCGCGAGGAAGACGACGACCGTCCGCACGAACGGGTCGACCTCGCGCCGAGGCATCACCGGCGCCACGAAACTGAAGGTGTCGTTCATCGGCGAGGGAGGTATCGGCAGGGCAGCGCCGGCGTTGAGCCGGCCTACCAGGTGCGCTGGGCGGCCCCGAGCGCGAGCTCGCCCGTGCACGGATCGGCCCCGGCCCCGTAGCGGGTCGTGCCCCCGGCGGTCTCGTCGATCGAGACCAGCCAGCACACGCCGCTCGCCGAGCGCACCGCGACGCCCACGCGCTGGTCGGTCGTGGCGACGCTCGCCACCGCGGGCGAGGTCGACGGGTCGAGCGTGAAGGTCAGGTCGGGCTCGATCTGCTCCAGCGCGTGCGGCGTCACGGTCGAGAACGTGTGGCGGTCGGTGAACGCGGTGAGCGCGGCCGCCAGGGCGTTGCGGGCGGACGCCTGCGCCACGCGGTCGGCGCCGGTCGTCCTCGCCGCCGCGGATGCCTGCGGCGCGCCCGGCAGCGGGATCTGGCGCCGAGCCTGCAGTAGGAACGCGGTCGCGAGCGACCCGGCGAGGACGAGGGTCGCCAACACCACGACCAACCCGGAGGCCGGCGAGGTGTGCGCCCGCTGCATCGGGACCGTCACCCGTTCGCGGTGAGCGCCGCCTGGCCGGTGCACGTCGACCCGGTCCCGGTGTGCGCGCCGCTCGCGCCCAGGTGCAGGTAGAAGCAGGAGCCCGACGCCGACAGGACCGCCCCGCCCCAGTCGGTGGCGGTGGCTGCGACGCTGACCACGTTGGGACCGGTCGAGGGCCCCGTCACGTACTGGAGGGACGGCTCGGCCTTCACCATCGCAGCGGCGTCGGCGGCCAGGTAGGTCGGCATCCCGTCGGGGCCGCCCTGCGCGTACAGCATCGACGCCGTCTCCTGAGCGGTCTGCAGGTTCGACCGCGCCTGCGCGTCGTCGGCCACGCCGACCTGCGCGATCGCGCTCGACTCCGCCTGGGCGGCCGCCTGGCCGCCGTGATGCACGAGCGTGAAGAACGCGACCCCGAGCACGGCCACGATCCCCACCCCGACGATCACGAGCATCGGGCCGATCGGCGGGCGCGGGCGTTCGGTGTGCCCGGTCGATCGCGCGGTGAGCTGCGAGCCCGACCACTTCTTCCCGGGCTCGCCGAAGCTGAAGGAATCGTCCATGACCAGGGTCGTATCGGCACGTCCCCAGGCCACCCTGAGGCTTCCGATGCGCCTCCACACAACGTAGGCCCTCGCCTACCATGGTCGCCGTGAGCGAGATCACCGACGTCCTCGGCGCGATCGAGTCGTTGTCGGCGCGCGGCGAGCGGATGGCGCTCGCGACGATCGTGGCCGTCCGCGGCTCCACGTACCGGCGCCCCGGCGCCCGCCTGCTGGTGCCCGAAGACGGCGCGCCGATCGGCAACATCAGCGGCGGCTGCCTCGAGGGCGACGTCGCCGACGCCGCCCGGATCGTGATGGAAGAGGGCCGCGCCCGTCTCGCGGGCTGGGACCTCACGGCCGACGACGACGCCGTGTGGGGACTCGGACTCGGCTGCAACGGGGCGATCGAGGTCTTCATCGAGCCCGCCGATCGGGCCGCGGAGGTCGCGCACGCGCTCCGTGCCGCCCTCGAGGAGGAACGTCCGATCAGCGTCGTGACGGTGCTGGAGTCCGCGAACGACGCGGTCGCCCCGGGCGCGCGCATCGTGGTGCGTCCCGGCGGCGAGGTGGAGGGCACCCTCGGCGACGCCTCGGTGGACGTGGAGGCGGTAGCGGCGGCGCGCGGCCTGCTCGACGCCGAGCGCTCGGAGATCCGGACGTTCACCGGCGAGGTCCGCGCCTTCGTGGAGGTCCTCGAACCCCCGCTGCGGTTGCTGGTGTGCGGCGCCGGCCACGACGCCATCCCGCTCGTGCGCACAGCGGCCGGCATCGGCTGGAACCCGATCGTCGTCGACGACCGACCCGCGTTCCTCAACTCCGAGCGCTTCCCCGACGCGGCGTCGTTCGTGCCGCTCGAGGAGCCGTCGCAGGTGGCGAAGCTCGCGCCGATCGACCGCCGCACCTGCGTCGTCGTGATGACCCACAACTTCCTGCGCGACAAGGAGTACCTGCGGACCCTGCTGACCTCCCCCGCCTCCTACATCGGGATGCTCGGCCCGGCCGCCCGGACCCAGCGCATCCTGATGGAGCTGGAGGACGAGGGCGTCGAGATCGGCGATGCCGACCGCGCCAGGATCCACGGCCCGGCCGGCCTGGACCTGGGGGCCGAGGGCCCCGAGGAGATCGCGCACGCGATCGTCTCGGAGATCGTCGCGTTCCGCCACGCTCGCGGGGGCGGCTTCCTCCGCGACCGTCCCGGTCCGATCCACGAACGCCCTCGCCCGGGCACCGAAGCGCGGTAAGGGCTGCGGCCGGTCGATGGACGCGCCGCTCTCCGTGTCCGAGGTCGCCGAGCGCGCGGGCGTCCCGGCGTCATTCGTCGAGGCTCTCGCCGCGGCCGGCGCCTTCGAGCGACCCCTCGACGAGCTGGACGGCGGCTCGGTCCGCCGGGCGATGCTCCTGTCTGCGTGTACCGACGCCGGCCTGCCGCTGGACGCGATCGCGAGCGCGATGCGGTCGGGACACCTCACGCTCGAGTCCGTCGACCGGCCCTACTACGAGCGGTGGGGCGGACGGATCGACACGAGCTGGGACGAGCTGAGCGCCGAGACCGGCGTGCCGCTCGACTTCATCCGCCAGGCGTACGAGGCTGCCGGCTTCGCCGTGCCCGAGCCGTCGGATCACCCTCGAGCCGACGACGCCGAGATGATCGAGGTGACCCGCGTGGCGCTCGGCGGCGGGTTCGCGCCCGACGCGATGGTGCGCCTGATGCGCGTGTACGGAGAGAGCATGCGCCGGATCGCGAGGACCGAGACGCAGATGTGGCACGAGTACGTCGACGTCCCCGCCGAGCGGGCGGGGGCCACCCAGCGAGAGATCCTCGCCACCGGCGCGACGTTCGGGCAGGCCATCTTGTCGGTGATCGACGGGTTCACGCTGTCGATCTACCACCGCATGCAGGAGCACGCCTGGATGAACGACATGGTGGAGCACATCGAGCTCGCGCTGGTCGAGGCCGGCGTCTACGAGCGGCCCGCGCGCCCGTGGACGATGGCGTTCATGGACATCTCCGGCTACACCGCGCTCACCGAGGAACGGGGTGACGAGGCGGCAGCCGACCTCGTCACCGCGCTCGCCGCGATCGTGCAGCGCGTCGCGAACCGCCACGGCGGCGAGGCCATGAAGTTCCTGGGCGACGGCGTGATGTTCCGGTTCCGCGACGCCGCCTCGGCCGTACGCGGAGCGCTCGACGTCGTGGGCGCGACCCTCCCCGCCGGCCTGCCGCCCGCCCACGTGGGGATGCACACCGGCGCGCTGATCGAGCGCGACGGGGACGTCTTCGGCCGAACCGTCAACCTCGCCTCGCGGCTCTCGGGCCGCGCCGGACCGGGCGAGGTGCTCGTGACGAGCGACATCGTCGATGCCGCCGATGGTGCCGACGACGTCCGGTTCGACGCCCTCGGGCCGACGACCCTCAAGGGCGTCGCCGACCCGATCGAGGTCTTCCGCGCCGTCCCCGCACGTCCCGGCGGCTGAGCGGCCGAGTACCCTCAGTCGCCATGCAGATCGACAACGCCTTCACCGTGCACGCCCCGATCGGAGACGTCTGGACGTACCTGCTCGACGTCGAGAAGGTCGCGCCCTGCATGCCAGGCGCGGAACTGACCGAGACGATCCACGAGCGGGCGTGGAAGGGCAAGGTCAACGTCGCGTTCGGCCCGGTGAAGCTCGCGTTCGTGGGGACCGTCGAGATGCAGGAGCGCGACGACGCCACCCATCGCGTCTCCCTCCACGCGAAGGGCACCGAGCAGAAGGGCAAGGGCGCCGCCAACGCGACCGTCACCTCGTGGCTCGAGCCCGGTGACGAGGGCACCCTCGTGCAGATGCAGGCCGACATCACCCTGACGGGCGCCGCCGCCCAACTCTCCCGCGGCCTGCTCCCGGAGATCTCGAAGAAGCTGACCCAGCAGTTCGCCGACTGCCTCGAGGCCGCCATGAACGCGGAGGCGGCAGCTGGGGCAGCCGCGGTGACCGCTACCGGGGCCGCGCCGCCGGTGACGGCGCCTGCCCCGGGCGCCGTCGCCGCGAAGCCGGTGGGCGGGATCGGCCTCGGCATCGCCGCGGTCTGGGCCACGATCGTCAACTTCTTCAAGCGGCTGTTCGGACGCGGCAAGGCCCGCTCTTGAGCCCGTGATCTCCGGCGTCGTCCTCGCGGCGGGCCTCGGTTCTCGGTTCGGGGGAACCAAGCAGCTCGCGATCGTCGACGGCAAGCCCCTCGTGCTCCACGCCGTCGACGCGCTCCGCGACGCCGGCGTCGACGAGCTGCTCGTCGTCACCGGCCACGACGCCGAGGCGGTCGAGGCAGCCCTCCCCGACGACGCCGCGGTCGTGCCCAACCGTGCCTACCGCGACGGCCAGGCCACCTCGCTCGCCGCCGCGATGCACGAGGTCGACGACGCGAGCGAGGCGGCCGTGATCCTGATGGCCGACCAACCGGGCGTCACCGGCGACGACATCCGCGCATTGATCGACGCTTTCCGACGCTCCCGAGCGCGGATCGTCCGTCTCGCCTACCGGGACGGCCCCGGCCCCGCGCTCCTGTCCCGCGAGATCTACGCGGAAGCTGGTCACCTCCACGGCGACGTCGGCGCCCGCATCCTCATCGCCTCACACCCCGAATGGCTCGAAGAGGTCCCGATCGACCGCCCGGCCCCAAAGGACATCGACACGATCGGCGACCTCGGCGCGAGCTAGAAGAGGATCCCGACGTCCCTGGTCCGGCACATGCGTCCCCGTGCTTGGATACCCCCGTGGACGTGGCGTCGGAACGGTGTGTCTTCTGCGCGATCATCGCGGGCGATGGGCTCGCAAGCGTGGTCTACAGCGATGACCTCGTCACGGCCTTCCTCGACATCCGCCCCGTCACGCCCGGCCATACCTTGATCGTGCCGAAGCGACACGGTGCGTCGATCGCCGACATCGATGACGATGCGTACGTACGTTGGTTCGAGGTAGGGAGAGCGGTCGCCGCGGCGCTGCTCAGCTCGTCTCTGCGCGCCGAGGGCTTCAACCTGATCGTGGCCGACGGAGACGTGGCCGGGCAGGACATCTCCCACGCGCACCTCCACGTGATCCCGCGTTTCGCTGACGATGGCTACGCCTTCGATGACGTTGCGGTGAGGGACTGGAACGACCCGCCTCCCACCCGCACGACCCTCGACGAGCAGGCCGCCGAGCTTCGCAGGGTCCTCACGTCGCGGGTCGGTCGCGGACGAGGGTCCGTTCCGGGTCCGCCGACCGGAAGCCGAAGCGTTCGTAGAGTCCGTGGGCGTCTCGGGTGTTGAGGTACCAGAGGCAGTCCCGCGTGGCGGAATCCTCCACCGCCTCCTGCACGAGCGCGACACCGAGGCCGCGGCCGCGGTGCTCGACGAGCACGAACACGTCGCCGAGCCAGGCCATGTTGGAGCCGTCGGATATCACGCGGGCGAAGCCGACGAGCGAGCCGTCGGGCGCGTAGGCGGCCAACACCCGGGTCGACTCCCGAACCAGTCGCTCGATCGTCTCGCGCGAGCGGCCTGGAACCCAGTAGGCCTCCTCGGAGAGGAACCGGTAGACGGCATCCACGTCGACACGGTCGCGATCGTCGTCGAGCACGTAGCCGTCGGGAAGCGCGCGACGCATCAGCACACCGAGCCGAGACGACGGTGGGCGAGCGCCGGGAGCGACTGACGGACGCGTCGCAGCTCGGTCATGTCGAGGTCGGCGAACCAGACGCCGTCGCCTTCCTCGGGAGCGCGCACGAGGACCCGCCCCCACGGGTCGACGACGAGGGAGGCACCGAAGCACCGACGGCCGTCCTCCGGCGGGCCCCACGTACCCCACTGCGCGGGCGCGACCACGAAGCACTGGTCCTCGATCGCACGCGCTCGCAGGAGCACCTCCCAGTGCGCCTCGCCGGTGACGGCGGTGAACGCCGACGGGACGGTCAGCACCTCGGCGCCGAGCGAGACCAGCCCTCGGTACAGCTCCGGGAAGCGCAGGTCGTAACAGACCGACAGGCCGATCCGCGCGTCGTCGGTCTCGTGCGTGACCAACTGGTCGCCGCCGGCGAACAGGGCCGACTCGCGCAACGGCGGCTGCCCGGGGATGTCGACGTCGAACAGGTGGATCTTGCGGTAGGCGGCGACGAGCTCGCCGGTCCGGTCGAACAGCGGGGAGGTGTTCGAGACCTTGCCGTCCTCGCGGAGCTCGGGGAACGAGCCACCGAGGACCCACATGCCGCGTTCTCGCGCGACCGCGGCGAGCCGCGTGCAGAGGCCTCCGTCGAGCGGCTCGGCGAGCTCCCGCATCCGCCGGTGGGAACCGTAGAACCCGAAGAGCTCGGGGAGCGCCGCGAGATCCGCCTCGCCTTCGGCCGCCTCCTGCAGCAGCCGCTCGGCCGTGGCGAGGTTGGCGTCGACGTCGTCGCGCCCCGCGTTCATCTGACAGACGGCGACCCGCATGGCTGCCCATCGTAGGGCTCACCGACCCGAACCCGCACCGCGTCGGACCGACGCGAAGAGGCCGGCCCCGAAGGGGCCGGCCTCGGAGGGCTCCCGCCGAAAGGGGGAGACGGCGCGAGCCTCAGTCTTCCTTGAGGGCTTCGACCTCGACCTCGATCGTGACGGTCTTGCCGACCAGGAAGCCGCCGGCCTCCAGGGCCATGTTCCAGGTCATGTCGTAGTCCTCGCGCTCGAACCGCGTCGAGGCGGTGAACCCGGCCGACACCTTGCCGAACGGGTTGACGGCCGTGCCCAGGAACTCGCCCTGCAGCGTGACGCGGCGGGTGATGTCCTTCACCGTGAGGTCGCCGTCGAGCTCGAACGCGCGCCCGCCGACGTGGCGGAACGCGGTGCTCTTGAACGTGATGGCGGGCCAGTCTTCCACGTTCAGGAAGTCCGGGCTCTTGAGGTGCTGGTCGCGCTGCTCCTGGTTGGACTGCAGGCTCGCAGCCTCGATCGTGGCCTCCACGGACGAGGCTTCCGGGGTCTCGCCGATCACGATCGTGCCCGACGCCTCGGTGAACCGGCCGCGGGTCTTGGTGAACATGTGCTTGCCGATGAACTCGACCGTCGTGTGCGCCGGGTCGAACGCGTAGGTGCCGGCGGGCGGCAGTTCGATCCCGTCGAGGGTCCGGACCTCGGTGGTGGACATCTGGTGCGACCTCCCTGGAGCTCCTGGCCGGCGCCCTGCGCGCCGCCGATACACTCACGAACGGAAATGAGGATGCTCCCTATTCCGAAGTTCCCATAATTTCCTGACTAACCTGCTTTTCCGCAGTTCATCCGGGTATCATGGCATGAGGAGAGACCCGGCCGATGACGAACGAGGAGCTCGAAAGCCCGATCTGCCAGCACTTCCAGCGCGCGGCCGAGCTGCTCGGCAAGCGCTGGAACCCGCAGCTCGTCCGGGTCCTGCTCGCCGGGACGACCCGCTACTCCGACCTCAAGGCCCAGATCCCCCAGATCTCGGACAACCTGCTCTCCGACCGCCTGAAGGACCTCGAAGCCGAGGGCATCGTCGTGCGCGAGGTGACGCCGTCGACCCCGGTGCGGATCGACTACCGCCTCACCGAGCGTGGTCGCGACCTGGCCGGCGTGATCGAGGAGCTCGGCGCGTGGGCCGAGCGCTGGGCGACCGCCGAGACCGCGCACGCCTGACCGGGCTCGGCCCGCTCAGGACCCGACGGCCGCTTCGGCGATCGAGAGCGCGTCGTCGATGATCTCGAAACCCTCCTGCAGCTGCTCCTCGTTGATGCACAGCGGCGGGTTCGTGTGGATCACGTTCCACCGCACGAACGTGAACAGGCCGCGCTCGAGCAGGCGCTTGTTGACCGCTGCCATCACCTCGTTCGTCACGTTGAACGGTGAGATCGGCGTCTTGGTCTCGGGGTCCTTCACGAGCTCCAGGATCCCGAACAGCCCGATGTTGCGGTGCAGGCCGACGCTCGGGTGCTTCGCGGCGAGCTCCTCGTGGTGGCGGCGCATCACGGGCTCCAGACGCTTCGCGTTCCCCACCAGGTCGTCGTCCTCGAGCACCTGGATCGCGGCCATGGCCGCCGCGCACGACAGCGGGTGCGAGTTGTACGTGAGACCGCCGTAGTAGACGTTGTCCTCGAAGTACGAGGCGATCTCCGGGGAGATCGCGACAGCCCCGAGCGGCAGGTACGACGACGTGAGCCCCTTCGCCGTGGTCATCAGGTCGGGCACGACGTCCCAGTGGTTCACGGAGAACCACTCCCCCGTGCGGCCGAACCCGGCCATCACCTCGTCGGCGATCATCACGATGCCGTACCGGGTGCACAGCTCGCGGACCCCCTGCAGGTAGCCGTCGGGCGGGATCAAGATCCCGTTCGTCCCGGTCACCGGCTCGAGGATGAAGCAGGCGATCGTCTCCGGCCCCTCGAGCATGATCTGCTCCTCGAGGCGGTCCAGCGCCTGCTCGGCCGTCTCCTCCGGCCGGTCGGGACCGTGGTACGGGTCGAGCACCCGGACGATCCCCGCGACCGGCGGGCGCTCGTTCGCCCAGCGGCGAGGGTCGCCGGTGAGGTTCGCGGTGAGGTAGGTCGCGCCATGGTAGGCGCGGTAACGGACCATGATCTTCTCGCGACCGGTGAAGGCCTTCGCCATCCGGATCGCGTTCTCGTTCGCCTCCGCCCCGCCGAGGGTGAAGAAGGACTTCTCCATCTCGCCCGGCCACAGCGTCGCGAGCTTCTGACCGAGGAGCGCGCGCGTCTCGTAGGCGGCGAACGGCGTGATGTAGGCGAGCTTCTCCCCCTGCAACGCGATCGCGTCGATCACGCGCTTGTCGCCGTGGCCGATGTTCACGCCCATCAGCTGGGAGTTGAAATCGAGGTAGCGCTTGCCGTCGGTGGTGAAGAAGTAGACGCCTTCCGCGCGGTCCACGGGCAGCGGCGAGATCTTCGACTGGGCCGACCAGTCATAGAGGGTGTAGCGCTTGGACAGTTCGACGACCTCGTCGGCGGACAGGCTCATCGTTCCCACGTCCTTCCTCGCGTCGGGTGCGACGTTCGCATCTTCTCAGAAGCAGCCCAACGGCTGGGAAGCACCGCCGAACGGCCGTTGACCTGGCCTTCCGCCCGATGGCACCGTTGCCTCGAAGGATCAAGAGGAGGGTCTTCCCCATGCGGCGCATCTCGCTCCTGCTCGCCGTCGCGCTCATGCTCGCGACGGTCCCGATCGCCCACGCGGCGAGCGGCACCGACCCCAACGACGTCACCGGCGGTCTCGACGTCTCGCGCTCGTCGGTCCGCGCCGTCGAGCGCACCAAGGGGGTGTTCCGGGTCCGGCTGCACGTCGAGACCTACGACCGGTTCGACCTGTCGAACGGGGTCGGCTCGTTCTACTGGCAGCTCGACACCCGCGGCGGCAGCGGCGCCGACTACCAGGTGTTCGTGTTCGGCGACCCGAAGGCCGTCCCCGCGGCGCCGCTGTTCTGCTTGCTGAAGAACATGAAGGGTCTGAAGCTCGGATACATGTCCGTGACGTCGACGCACCGCTCGGCGACCTGCGGGATCCCGCGCCACCTCCTGCACCCCACCAAGGACCTCCGCTGGCGGGTGGCCGGGCGGATGCAGGGAGTGGTGGACCGAGCACCCGACACCGGGTGGTACGGAGGCTGAGTCAGGCCGCGCGCGCGTCCTTCACGACGCGCCCGCCCTTCATCACGAACGGCACGTCCTCGAGGACCGTCACGTCCGCGGTGGGGTCCGCGGGCACCGCGATCAGGTCGGCCAGCAGGCCGGCCTCGATCGTGCCCACCCGATCCTCCCAGCGGAGCAGCTCGGCCGACCAGCGCGTCGCGCTCTGGATCGCCTGCGCGTCCGTGAGCCCGAACCGGACGTAGAAGGCGAGGTTCTTCGCGTTCATGCCGTGGGGGTACACGCCCGAGTCGGTGCCGTGGGCGATCCGGACGCCGGCCTGCACGCACTTGGCGAAGCCCTCGCGCTGGACGTCGTTCGTGAGCACCGTCTTGCGCAGCACCTCGTCGGAGTACCCCATCTTCGGTCCTTCGTCGAGGATCCAGTCGCCGTCGAACATGTCGGCCACGAGGTAGGTCCCGCGCTCGGCCATCAAGGCGATCGACTCGTCGTCCATCAAGGAGCCGTGCTCGATCGAGCGCACGCCCGCGCGGACCGCACGCTTGATGCCCTCGGCGCCGTGCGCGTGCGCGGCCACGAACGTGCCGGCGAGCTCGCACTCCTCGACCGCGGCGCGGATCTCGTCCTCGGTGAACTCCGGTAGGCCCGGGTTCGTGCCGCTCGTGAGCACCGCGCCGGTGGCGATCACCTTGATGAAGTCGGCGCCGTAGCGGAGGATCTGCCGCACGTTCGCGCGCATCTGGTCGACGCCCGACGTCACGCCGAACCGCAGCTCGCGCGGGACCACCGCGTCGACGTCGACCGCGAGACCCGTGAGGTCGCCGCCGCCCCCGGGGCAGGTGACGTAGGCTCCGGCGCAGAGCATCCGCGGCCCCTCGATCCATCCGGCCTCGATCGCATCGCGGAGCGCCACGTCGGTGAACGCGCGGAACGATCCGATGTCGCGGATCGTCGTGAACCCCGCCATCAGCGTGTCGCGCGCGTTCTTCACCCCGGCGAGGGCATCCTCGGCGCCGGTGCGCATCACGAGCGAGGCGTAGCCCTGACCGCTGTCGATCTCGCCGGCGAGGTGCGCGTGCATGTCCATCAGGCCGGGGAGCAGCGTGTGGCCCGCGAGATCGATCCGCGGGATGTCGCCCGGCGCCTCGCTCACCGGCGCCACGCCCTGGATCCGCTCGCCCTCCACCAGCACGGCGCGATCCGTCAGCGCCTCCCCCGCAACGCTGTCGAACACGCGGTCGGGCACCAGGAGGAAGCGCTCAGGCATCCGGCCGAGCATAGCCCGGCCCTCGGTCCGACGGCCGAGCCGGAAGCGACCAACGGTCGATATCGGCGCGATGCCCGGCGCACCGATATGGGGTATGGCCGCGCGATCCCGGCGGGCGGGTTCGAGGACGACCCGCTGCCCGCGGCCGGGGCCTACCCGCCGGGGCCGCGGCTTCCCGCTCAGTCGCGGCCGAGCTCGCGGAGCGTCGCGTCGATCGTGGCCCGGAGCTCCTCGCCGTCGAACGACCGGTCGTGCCCCGCGTGGACCATGCGGGCGTCCACCTCGCGCAGTCTCCGCAGCGACGTCGCGAAGGCGGCCTCGTCGTCCCACGAGAGCCGCGCGTCGACGTAGATCGCGTCGCCGCTGAACAGCGTCCGCGTCTCCTCCTCCCACAGGCACGCCGAGCCGGCCGTGTGGCCGGGAGTGTGGAGCAGCGTGAAGCGGCGGTCCCCGAGGTCGAGCACGTCGCCGTCGTCGAGCAGCATCGTCGGCTCGGCGCCCGGCGAGACCCAGCTCCCGACGTCGAAGGCGGCCGAGGGCACCGCCGAGATCAGCAGGTCCTCGGCCTCGTAGCCGTAGTAGGCGAACATCTCGTCGACCTCGTCGTCGAAGTCCTCGCGACGCAGGCGCAGCGGGTACGGCGAGCGCGTCATGTCGGCGTCGTCACGGTGGACGCGTCGGTCGTCGAACTCGTGCAGCCCGCCGACGTGGTCGAAATGCCCGTGTGTGGCGAACGCGACCACGGGCTTGCCCATCGTCAACGCGTCGACGACCGGCTTGAGCGGTCCGACCCCGTTCGCGAAGTCCACCACGAGGTCGGCGTCGCGACCGGGGACGTGCCACACGTTGGACACGAGCAACGGCGTGATGTGCGGCTCGTACAGCCGCGTCACGCCCTCGCCCGCATCCTCGGCGCGGAACCACGGATGCGCGACCGGCAGACCGGCGGCGGACGAGCTCACGAAGCCTCGGACAGCTCGGGCGCGCGGACGTCACGGAGCGCCACGACGCCGGCAGCGATCCCGATCGCACCGAGGAGCACGGCGAGCCAGATCACGCGCTCGGACGAGGCGCCCGCGGCCACCGAGTCCGCGCGGGTCGTCGCCCACAGCGCGGCGAGCGCGAGCACGACGCTGCAGAGGGTCATCAACACTCCCATCGCGCGGCGGATCCGGGCGTCGCTCATCAACACGTAGGCGCCACCGAACGCGAACATCCCGATCGCCATCGCCAGTGCCAGCATGCCCGACACGTCGGCGGTGGCCTTGAACGTCGTATCCGCCGTGGACCACCACGTGGAGAAGCACGCGATCACCGCGACCACGCCAGCGGCCGAACCGACGATGCCCGGGTACTGCAACTTGCCGTCGTTCATCACGAGCCCTCCTCGCCGGGGAACCGCAGGATGGTCACCCGCGGATCGTCCCGATGCAACGACCTCCGACCGATCCTGCCCAGACCGGTACGCTCGTTCCTCGTTGAGGAGCATCGCGTGAGCCGGTTCGACGACGCCTACATCGGGACCCCGCCGTGGGACATCGGACGCCCGCAGCCCGCGCTCGCGGCGCTGGCGGAGGCGGGTGAGCTCCACGGCCGCGTGCTCGACGCCGGTTGTGGCACGGGCGAGCATGCCCTGATGGCGGCCGCGCTCGGGCTCGACGCGACCGGCGTCGACTCGTCGCGACGGGCGATCGAGATCGCGAGGAGCAAGGGGGCCAGCCGAGCGCTGCAGGCGCGGTTCGTGCTCGCCGACGTGCTGGAGCTGCGAGACGTCGGGGCGCCCTTCGACACCGTGGTGGACTGCGGCTGCTTCCACACGTTCGACGACGACGAGCGCGTCCGCTACGTCGCGGCCCTCCGCAGCGCGGTGGACCCGGGCGGGCGCCTCTTCCTGCTGTGCTTCAGCGACCGTCAGCCCGGCGTGATGGGCCCGCGGCGCGTCTCGGCGCGGGAGCTCCGCGACGCGTTCGCCGACGGCTGGCGCGTCGACGCGATCGAGCCGGCGATCCTCGTCACGAACCTCGAGGAGCGCGGCGACGTGCAGGCCTGGCTCGCCCGGATCACGCGCGTCGCCTGAGGCCGACCTCGGCGCGGGATGCCGGCCTCAGCAGCAGTGCCAGGCGAGGTTCTGCCCCACCGGGCCCGGCGCGTAGTAGAAGCCGACGGCCCATGCGTCGGTCGCCGAGGAGGCGTCGACGCCGTAGAGGTAGTTCCCCAGGTCTCCCAGGTTCGGACTCGACTGGCGTTTCCACGCGCTGCCGTTCCAGTGCAGGACCTCGGTA
>JBLMXP010000223.1:0-2745 GCA_050257835.1 Planctomycetaceae bacterium
CGCGCGGAGGACCACGGCGAGAGCCCTCGACGTGTGCCGCAGCCGCTCGGCCAGCAGGTCATTCAACAGGTGAACGGTCGCCGCCTCGCCGTCGAACTCACGCACATCTCGGCGGTCGCCCTGGATGACCTGCGTTCCGTACTCGGCGAGGCGGCGACCGTTCACCTGTTGAATGACCTGCTGGCCGAGCGGCTGCGGCACACGTCGAGGGCTCTCGCCGTGGTCCTCCGCGCGGGCATCCAGCAGCGGATCGCGTCGCGGCTCTGCGACCTCGCGACGCGTCACGGGCGCACGGTCGGCGAGGGCACGCGGCTCGCCGTGCGAGTCACTCAAGAGGACCTTGCGCGGATGACGGGGTCGTCCCGCGAGACGGTGAACAAGACCATCGCCCGGTTCGCGCGGCGCGGCTGGGTCACGAGCGCGGGCGGGCGCTACGTCCTGCGCGACGTCGGCGCGCTGCAAAGGTTCGCCGGTGTCTAGGTTTCTTCCTGCTCGGGTTCCGGCTCGTCCCCCCAGAGCCACGAGAACCGCTCGTCGATCGGCGGTTCGGCATACGGGTCAGGCTCGCCGACGAGTTCGTGGATCGGCGCGGGGTCAGGTTGGACGTCCCGATCGTCCGGCTCGGGGTGGCCGTCCGACTCGACGTCCGGATCCTCCGGCTCGGGGTCCGGATCGGGCTCGGACTGCGTGGTTGCTCGCGGTCGCTCGGGCATCGGCCAGTCCTCGAGCATCGCCGGCTCCGGACGCTCCTGCAGTACCTCCAGGCTGCAGCGGTCGCAGAGCCTGCTGCGACCCGTCACCGGCGCGCCGCAGCGCTCGCACTGGCGCTCGCCCGCGATCTCCCAATGCTCGAGGTCCTCGTCGCGGAAGCGCTCCACGCGCCCCTCCTTCTCGAGCTTGAGCAGGTGCGCGAGCACGGAACGAGCCGCGAGCGGCTGGACCTCCGGCGGATAGTCCTCGTAGATGTCGAGCACCATGTCGTCGACGGTCGAGAGACCGTCCTCGAGGGAAGCCAGGATCTGCTGTTCGCGCTCGATGCGGTGGGCGAGGTACTCGTCGAGCTTCCGGCCGGCTTCGGGAACGACCGGACCGTGCCCCGGGTAGATGACGCGCGACCGGAGCTGTTGCATGCGCCGCAGCGACCGGAGGTACTGCGCGAGGTCCCCGTCGGGCGGGTCGATCACGCTCGTCCCGGTTCCGAGGACGGAATCGCCCGTGAAGAGCGCGGCCACCTGCCGGACCGAGAAGACCATCGAGTCCGGAGAGTGCCCCGGTGTGTGCCACGCGGTGAGCGTCGCACCGCCGACGGCGATCTCCTCGCCGTCGCGCAGCTTGCGTCCGTCCGGTGGCGGGCGGAAGGCCATGACGGGGGCGTCGGTGGCCTCGGCGAGCAACGCGGCTCCGGGCGCGTGATCCTCGTGCCCGTGTGTCAGCAGGATGGCCGAGATCTCGCCGGCCTCGTGCTGCACGCGGTAGAGATGATCGGCGTCGTCGGGGCCGGGGTCCACGATCGCCGCGGGGTTCTCGCCGACGATCCAGGTGTTGGTGCCGTCGAGCGTGTACAGACCCGGGTTCGGCGCGAGCACCCTCACGATGCGGAGCACGCTGCTCTCCTCATCCGACGATCTGCACGTCCGGCTCGATCTGCGGGATGCTCACCGAGAGCACGGCCTCGACCGTGGCGCACCCCGCGAGCCCCTCGAGCACCTTCATCGTGGGCCAGTACAACAGACATCCGCCCGAGCGGTTCGCCTCCAGCAGGTCCGGCGGTCTCGCCCACCAGGCGTGGAGCGCCTCGCCGCCGTCGGGAGTCGGGTCGAGCCCGCGCGGCGCCGCGACCGCGAAGAAGCGGGCGTCGAAGCGAACCGGGACCTCTTCGGGCGCGATCCAGTGGGATACCTCGGGCAGTTGATCGATGCGCGGGGGTCCGCCGGGGAAGCCTTCCGCGTCCTCCGGGCAATCCGCGGCGGCGCCCCCGGGGAGAGCGACCAGACCCGCCGCGGTCGGCAGGAGCCCCGCCTCCTCGGCCAGTTCGCGCACGGCGCACGCGCGCGCGGCTTCGGACGCGTCGCCGAACCATCGAGCCGCCCGTTCGGCGTCGTCAACGTCCACCGCGCCGCCGGGGAACACGACGAAACCGGGTAGGAACCGGTGGCGAGGCGAGCGGCGCATCACGAGCACCTCGATCCCCCGCGGCCCCGGCCTCGAGGCGATGACGGTCGCTGCCGCCCGGATGTCCTCGGCCATGGGGAGATTGTTCCAGGGATACTCCCCCTATGTCCGCGGCCGACGAACTCCGGACCCGCATCCGTGCCCGCGGACCGATCAGCTTCGCCGAGTTCATGGAGGTGGCGCTCTACGGACCGGACGGCTTCTACGCCGATCCGCCGGTGGGCGTGGGCGGGCACTTCGTCACCAGCCCGCACGTGCATCCGATATTCGCCGAGCTGCTCGCGAGCGCGATCGCGTCGTCGTGGTCGGAGATGGGCGAAGCCGGCAAACCGCGAGTGATCGAGGTCGGCGCGGGCGATGGCACGCTCGCGGCGCAGCTCGCGCCCCATGTGGGCGCATACGTCGCGGTGGAGCGGAGCGCGGCGGGGCGCCAAGCCTTGGCGGAACGCGGGATCGAAGCGGTGGAGGATCTGGCCGATCTGTCCGATGGCGGAACGGCCGTCATCGTCGCGAACGAGCTGCTGGACAACCTCCCCTTCGATCGAGTGCGGGCGCACGCCGACGGCCTCCGCG
>JBLMXP010000224.1:0-8266 GCA_050257835.1 Planctomycetaceae bacterium
TGATCCACTCGATCTTCGAGTTCGGCGACACCATCGTGCGCGAGGTGATGGTCCCGCGTCCCGACATCATCGCCGTCGAGGACGACGCGACCCTGCAAGACGTGATGGCGTTGGTGTTGGAGCACGGCTACTCGCGCATCCCCGTCTACCACGAGGACCTCGACGACGTGGTCGGCGTCGTGTTCGCCAAGGACGTGTTGAAGGCGCTGCACACGGGCGACGCCGACGCGCCTCTGCAGGGGATCGCCCGGCCGGCGCGGTTCGTGCCCGAGTCCAAGAAGGTCGCCGACCTGCTCAAGGAGATGCAGCGCGACAAGTTCCACCAGGCGATGGTCGCCGACGAGTACGGGTCGGTCACCGGCATCGTCGCGCTCGAGGACCTGCTCGAGGAGCTGGTCGGCGAGATCACCGACGAGTACGACCGCGAGGAGCCCGAGATCGTCCAGGTCGACGAGGGGGTCTACCGCGTGTCGGGCAAGACCTCGATCGACGACCTGAACGACGAGCTCGACGTCGAGCTTCCCGACGAGGAGTGGGACACGGTCGGCGGTCTCGTGCTCGACCTGTTCGGCAAGATCCCCGAGGCGGGGGAGGAGCAGCGGTTCCAAGGGCTCGCCTTCAAGGCCGAGGAGGTCGTCGGCCGACGCGTCGCCACGGTCGTGATCACGAGGCTGCCCGAGGAGGCCGATCCCCAGCCCGACGGAGCCCTGAACGGTGACTGAGCTCGACGCCCGCCTCGAGGAGCTGGTCGCGGCCGCCACCGAGGCGATGACCCGCGCCTACGCGCCGTACTCCGGGTTCCGCGTCGGCGCCGCGATTTTGGCCGACGGGCGGGTCTTCACCGGCCAGAACATCGAGAACGCGAGCCACCCGCTCGCGGTCTGTGCCGAGCGCAACGCGATCGGCAGGCTGGTGGACGCCGGGCTCCGCTCCTTCGACGCCGTGGCCGTCGTGACCGCCGCCGAGCGTCCGACGCCGCCCTGCGGAGGGTGCCGGCAGGTCCTGTGGGAGTTCGGCCCGGGCTCGACGGTGATCGCGGAGACGACCGGAGGCGTGCGCCGGCGCTGGGCCCTCGCCGAGCTCCTGCCCGACGCGTTCGGACCGCGTGACCGCGACGCATGAGCGCCTTCCGCAGCGGGATCGTCGCCGTCGTGGGTCGGCCGAACGTGGGGAAGTCCACGCTCGTGAACGCGCTGGTGGGGGAGAAGGTCGCGATCGTGTCGGACAAGCCGCAGACCACCCGGGCCGACATCCGCGCGATCTGGACCACCGCCGAGGCACAGGTCGCGTTCACCGACACGCCCGGGTTCCACAAACCGAAGACCCTGCTCGGCACGCGCCTGAACGCGCTCGTGGGCGACGCCGTCGAGGGGGTGGACCTCGTGCTCCACGTGGTCGACGCGCGCGCCGGGGTGGGCCGGGGCGACGCGTTCGTCTACGCGGAGCAGGTCGGTCCGTCCGGTGCGCCGGCGTTCTGCGTCGTGAACAAGCTCGACGCCGTCCGGGGCCGGGCCGAGGTGCCGCAGCTCGCGGCCGCCGCCGCGCTGGGCGACTACGCGGAGGTCGTGCCGGTGTCGGCAAAGACCGGCCGTGGCCTCGACCTCCTGCGCTCGCTGATCGTGGCCCGGATCCCGGAGGGTCCGCCGCTGTACCCCGACGAAGGGGTGACGGACCAGCCGCTGGAGCTCCGGCTCGCGGAGCTCGTCCGGGAGCAGGCGCTCGCCGTGACGCGCGAGGAGGTGCCGCACTCGATCGCCGTCGTGGTCGAGGAGCTGGAGGAGACCCCGGACCTCGCGCGGATCCACGCGTCGTTGATCGTCGAGCGCGACTCCCAGAAGCCGATCGTGATCGGGCGCGGCGGCCAGACCCTCAAGACGATCGGGACCCGCGCCCGCGAGCAGATGGAAGCGCTCCTGGGCACGAAGGTGTTCCTGGACCTGCGGGTCAAGGTCCTGAAGGAGTGGCAGCGTGACCCGAAGGCCCTCCAGCGCCTCGGCTTCTAGCCCGTGACCTTGAGCGCGCCGACCATCTGCGGATGGTACTGGCACACCACGGCGTAGGTCCCCGGCTGGATCCCCGTCAGCGCGATCTCGGCCGTCTTGCCGCCGTCGACCGAGACGTTCACGTCGGTCCCCTTCACGGTGAAGGTGTGGGGCGTGTCGCTCGTGTTCGTGATCGTGAGCGTGTCGGCGGCCGTCGCGGCGGTGCAGGCGGGCGCGTACTCGAAGTTCGACAGCTCCACCGAGGTGGTCGTCGTGGGATCGGCGCACGAGGGCGGCGAGGAGGAGCACGCGACAGCCGGCAAGGCGAGCGCGGCCGTCACGGCGAGCAACAGGAGCCTCGGAGGGCGTCGCATCGGCGCACAGGGTAGCGGAACGGGCCCGTTCGTCGGGGTGGTACGGTCCGCGCGTGCCGGATCCCCGCTTGCTGGCCGCGCTCCGCTGCCTCGACCTGACGTCGCTTGGCGAGGACGACACGCCCGAACGGATCGACGCGCTCTGCCGCGCCGCCGCCTCGCCGGGAGACGCCCTTCCGCCGGTGGCCGCCGTGTGCGTGTCGGCGCGCTTCGTGGGGCAGGCCCGTTCGCTCCTGACCGGCACCGGCGTGCGGGTGGCCTGCGCCACCGGGGCCTTCCCGTCGGGGCGCCTCGACACCGCCGGGCGGGTCGCGGAGATCGCGGCCGCCTTGGAAGCCGGGGCCGACGAGATCGACACCGTGCTCGACCACCGGGCCGTCGTCGAGGGACGGATGACCGAGGTCCTGGCGCAGCTCGTGGCCTCGCGCGAAGCGTGTGGAACGGTCACGATGAAGGTGATCCTGGAGACCGGGGCGCTCCCGTCGCTCGCGCAGGTGCGGAGCGCGGCCGCGCTCGCGCTCGACGCCGGGGCAGACTTCCTCAAGACCTCGACCGGCAAGGTCCACCCCGGGGCGACGCCGGAGGCGGTCCTGGCGATCGCCGAGGTCGTCCGCGTGGCGGGCACCACGACCGGGATCAAGGTGAGCGGCGGGGTGCGCACGGTCCAGGACGCGATCGGCTACCTGGGCCTCGTGACCCGGCACCTGGGGGCGGCGTGGGGGACCCACGAGCGCTTCCGGATTGGCGCCTCCTCGCTCCTGGACGCGCTGGTGAGCGCGCTGGCCGCTCCGGACTGACGTCGAGGGCCGCAACCGAAACGTCACAGCTCCGCAAGACCATCCGGGGGGGTCCCAGCGATACCATCGCGCCATGCCCCCCTACAAAGAGCAGGGCGTCGTCCTGCGGTCGGTCAAGCTCGGTGAGGCCGACAAGATCGTCACCGTGCTGACCCAAGGGTCGGGCAAGGTCCGCGCGGTCGCCAAGGGGGTCCGCAAGACCAGCTCCCGGTTCGGCGCCCGCCTGGAGCCGTTCACCCACGTGAACCTGATGCTCTACCGCGGCCGCGGCTCGCTCGACACCGTGACCCAGGCCGAGATCCTCGCTCCGCACCTCAACATCCGCGCCGACCTGCGCCTGTTCGCGGCAGGGGAGACGATGCTCGAGGCGGTCGACAAGGTCGCGGAGGAGCACGAGAAGAACGTGCGGTTGGTCCTGCTGCTCCTGGCCGGGCTCCGCGCGCTCGACGCGAGACCGCCGGATCCGGCGTCGGTGGCCGAGTCCTTCCTGCTGAAGATGCTCTCGCTCTCCGGGTTCCACCCGAGCCTCACGGGGTGCGCGGTCTGTGGCTCGCCCGACGTCCGGCTCTGGTCCGCCGGCCTCGGCGGGGCCGTGTGCTCCGCCGACGCGGACGCCGGAGCCGGCGCCGTCACCTCCGGCGCGCTCGCGCTGCTCGGGCGGCTGGCCACGGTCGACCTGTCCGAGGCAGGGATGGGCCCGGCCGGCGAGGACCGCGTCCGCCGCGAGGCGCGCGGTCTGCTCGTCGGGTTCACCGAGTACCACCTCGAACGGCGCATGCGTTCGGTGCCGATGCTCGTGAGGACCACGTCATGAGCACCTACCTCGCAGACATCGATCGAACGAACGTGCCCGCGCACGTCGCGATCGTGATGGACGGCAATGGCCGGTGGGCCAAGCAGCGCGGCCTCCCGCGCACCGACGGCCACGCGGCCGGCGAGGCGGCCCTGTGGGACACGGTCAAGGGCGCGGTCGAGGTGGGCGTCCGCTGGCTCACGGTCTACGCGTTCTCCACCGAGAACTGGACGCGTCCGCCCTCGGAGGTCGTGTTCCTGATGAACTTCAACCGCGGGCTGCTGCAACGCAGGCGCGAGGAGCTGCACCGGATGAACGTGCGGATCCGGTTCGTCGGGCGGCGCGACTGGCGCGTGCCGCGCTCGGTCCTCAAGGAGATCCGCCTGTCCGAGGACCTCACGCGCGACAACACGGGGATGACGCTCACCATCGCGTTCAACTACGGGGGCCGCAAGGAGATCGTCGACGCGGTGCGCGAGCTCGCCGCCGAGGCCAAGGCCGGCCGCGTGAACCCCGACAAGATCGACGACAGGGCGATCGCGCGGCGGATGTACTCGCCCGACATGCCCGACCCCGACCTCCTGATCCGCACGAGCGGCGAGATGCGCATCTCGAACTTCCTGTTGTGGGAGGTCGCCTACTCCGAGCTCTGGTTCACGCCGGTGTTCTGGCCCGACTTCAACCGCGAGCTCCTCTTCGAGGCGATCCGCGACTTCCAGAAGCGCGAGCGGCGCTTCGGCGGCCTCGCCGAGGACCGTTGAGCGTCGCCGACGGCGCGGGTCAGCGGCTGAGGAAGCCCCGGTAGAAGGCGGCCATACCGGCGAGCGTCGAGAGCCCCAGCACGGCCGCCTTCACCTGCAGCGGCCCGTAGGCGAACGCCGCGCACGCCCCGAGGGCGACGACCCAGCGCGCGACGCGGAACGCGACCTCGGCGCGGGTCGGCGGCGGAGCAGGCTCCCTCGGCCGGTCGGGCAGGGGCGGGAGGTCGGGCTCGTCGGGCACCACCCAGCCCTGGGTCCAGATCGCCCCGAGCACGAACGGGGCCGTCACGGGCAGGAACAGCACCCACAGGAACATCCCCCACGAGAGCGCGAGCGGGATCGTGAGGAGGAACGCCACCGTGCAGGCGATCCGCCCCGCCGGGCCGAAGGTCGTGGCGCTCCGCTCCCAGCGGGACCAGTGCGGCCGATGACCGCCGGTCGCGATCGGTGGCCCGACGAAGTCGCCCCGGTGCAGCGGACCGCGCGGGCTGAACGCGACCGCCGGCTCGTAGCAGAGCGAGCACCAGCGCACGTCCGCGGGCAGCGGCGCGCCGCACTTCCGGCAGTTGCGCGGAGCAGGCATCTCACCCGCGGTATCGGAGTCCGCGTCGCACGGCTGGAGCGCGCTGGCCGGGTGTGGCGCCTGTATGACGACGCGATCGCCTGCGGCGGACGGCCAACGGACCCGACCCGCCGCCTCGTAGCATGGACGCCACGCCAGCGGCCGTCGCCAGCGGCCGGGAAAGGAGACGCGGGCCGATGCCCGACCTGATGGACGAGATCACCTCCCTCGCCAAACGCCGGGGGATCGCCTTCCAGTCCTCCGAGCTGTACGGAGGCTTGCGCTCCTCCTGGGACTACGGCCCGCTCGGGGTCGAGCTCCGCCGGAACATCCGCAACGCCTGGTGGCGCTCGATGGTCCAGCTCCGCGACGACGTGGTCGGGCTCGAGGCCGCGATCATCATGTCCCCGCGGGTGTGGGAGGCGAGCGGGCACGTCGCCACGTTCCACGACCCCCTCGTCGAGTGCCTCTCCTGCCACCAGCGCTTCCGGGAGGACCACCTCGAGCCCAGCGCCGACGGGCTGCGCACCTGCCCCAACTGCGGCAACAAGGCGTTCACCGAGTCCAAGCGGTTCAACCTGATGTTCAAGACCCACATGGGGCCGATCGAGGACGACGAGTCGATCGCCTACCTGCGTCCCGAGACCGCCCAGGGGATGTTCGTCGACTTCAACCAAGTGCAGACGGTCTCGCGGAAGAAGCTCCCGTTCGGGATCGCGCAGATCGGACGCTCGTTCCGCAACGAGATCACGCCGGGGAACTTCATCTTCCGCACGCGCGAGTTCGAGCAGATGGAGATGGAGTACTTCATCGCGCCCGGGACCGACGACGAGTGGTTCCCGTACTGGATCCAGGAGCGCTTCCGCTGGTACCTCGACCTGGGGATCCGCGAGGAGAAGCTCCGCGTGCGTCCCCACGAGCACGAGGAGCGGGCCCACTACGCGAAGGCGTCTTCCGACATCGAGTACGAGTTCCCGTTCGGCTGGTCCGAGGTCGAGGGGATCGCGAGCAGGACGGACTTCGACCTGCGCGCCCACCAGGAGGCGAGCGGCCAGGACCTCGCCTACTACGACCAGGAGAAGGACGAGCGGTTCCTGCCGTGGGTCGTGGAGCCGGCCGTGGGGGTCGACCGGCTGCTGCTCTCGTTCCTGATCGACGCGTACCGGACGGAGGAGGCGCCGACCGCCAAGGGCGGGACCGAGAAGCGCACGTACCTGCGCCTGCACAAGGACCTCGCGCCCACGAAGGTGGCGGTGCTGCCGCTGTCGCGCAACGAGCAGCTGGTGCCGGAGGCCCGTCGCGTGTTCGACCTGGTGAAGCCGCACTGGATGGCCGACTACGACGACGCGGGCTCGATCGGGCGACGCTACCGCCGGCAGGACGAGGTCGGCACGCCCTTGTGCGTGACCGTGGACTTCGACTCGCTCGAGGACCGCGCGGTCACGGTGCGAGAGCGCGACGCGATGACGCAGGAGCGGCTGCCGATCGAGAAGCTCGTCGCCTACCTGCAGGAGCGGCTGTGAGCGAGACCGAGCCACGCAACGAGACGGGGGTGCGGGACCCCGAAGCCGACGCCCCGGAGGCGGGGGCGGCCGTCGAGGCGGGCCACCCGCCGCCGGCCCGCCGGCCGCACGGCTGGGTCAGCCTGTATCTCGCGGCGTTCGTGCTGCTGCTGGTGTCGGGGCTGTCGGTCGCGCTGGCGGCGCGGAACCTGCTCCAGTCGCTCGGCCCCCTCTACCTGTCGATCGCGCTGTCGGTCGTCGCGGCGATCCTGGCGGTCGTGGCGGTGCTCCTGCCGAAGCGAGGCTGAGACAGGATGCGCCGGGCCGCCGTCCGATCCGGCGCCGCCGTCGCGCTGACACTCCTGCTCGCGGCGTGCACCGGGGTCACCGGGTCCTCGAGCCCGGCCCCGTCGGGGACGACGTCCGGCTCATCGAGCGCCTCGGTGGTCGTGCGCGTGACCCCGGGGGGCGCCCCGACCGCGGCCGCCGCGATCCGCGACCTCTGCGCGGCCTCGACCCCCGCCCCCTCATCCACGCCCTCGGCGTCCCCGTCGGCCTCGCCGGCGTCCACCCCGCCGGAGATCGCGGCGATCGAGTCCGACGTGGAGCGCGCGACCGGGTTGACGTTCATCCGGCCGGTCGCGGTCGAGGGGGTGACCCAGGCGGAGATGGCCGCGAAGATCGAGGCCGGGTTCGACCGGAGCTACCCTGCCGAGTACTACGCGCGCCGGACGCTCGCGTGGCGCACGATCGGCGTGATCCCTCCCGACGCGGACCTGCGCGAGTCGCTCCGCACGTTCCTCACCGGCCAGGTGGCCGGCTTCTACGACCAGGACACGAAGGAGCTCGTCTACCTCGACGACGGGAGCGGCACCCTGTCCCTGACCGAACGGATCACGCTCGCGCACGAGCTCACGCACGCGATCGACGACCAGTACTTCGACCTGACGCGGCTGGACGCGATCGCGGGGCGGTGTCAGGACGAGCGGTCCATGGCGGCGCTCGGGGCCGTCGAGGGGACCGCGCAGTACGACTCGATCCAGGCGATCGTCCAGGACCCCTCGTCGCTCAGCCTCGGCGACGCGGTGAGCGCGCTGCTCGACGCGCTCGGATCCGCGGGCTCGCAGCCGGCCGGCGTGCCGCCGTTCGTGACGGCGCTCGTGACCTGGCCGTACACGGCGGGGCAGGCGTTCGTGACCGCGCTCGCCGCCCGCGGGGGCAACGACGCGATCGACGGCGCGCTCCAGCGCCTCCCCACCACGACGTCGCAGGTGCTGCACCCGTCGCTGTACCCGCGCACCCATCCGCCCGCGGCGGTCGACGTCCCCGACCTCACCGGCGCGCTCGGTCCGGGCTGGGGCGACCTGGACGCGGAGCAGGTGGGGGAAGCGTGGCTCGCCGCGATGCTGTCGCTCCGCCTCGACGCCGCCACCGCGAACGCAGCCGCTGCCGGCTGGAACGGCGGCGTCTACCGCGCGTTCTCCGACGGCACCCA
>JBLMXP010000225.1:0-4152 GCA_050257835.1 Planctomycetaceae bacterium
CCTCGTCGTAGCCGTAGCGGCGGAGCCCTCCGGACGTGAGGTAGTTGAGCGGCGGCCACACGCGCCCGCGCCAGTACTCGTTGTCGAGCGACGCGGGGTCCTCGTGCGGCGTCCCCGCCACCGGGTAGGCGCCGCCGAAGCGTTGCGGGTCGCGGAGCCACCCGGTGACCATCCGCTCGGCCTGCTCGGGGGTCGCGACCCCCGCGAGCATCGGCGCGAACGACATCGGCGACAGGCCGCGGACGAACGCACCGTCCCAACGCCGGTTCGCGAAGATCCCGCGCCCCTCGTCCCACAAGACGTCGCGGATCCGGGCGGCGTGCGCCTCAGCGCCCGCGCGCAAGGCAGCCGCGTCCTCCGCGAGCCCGAGCCGTTCGGCGATCGTGCCCAGCAGCTCGGCCTCGTGCACGAGCAGTGCGTTCAGGCCGACGTCGGCGCCGTCGAGCGTGTGGGTCGCCTCGACGAACGACAGCTCGTCGTGGACCGGCGAGTTGTCGTTGAAGGACTCGTCCATCGCGGCCAGGCGGGTGTGCACGAAGTGCCCGTCGCCGACCGGCGAGGACCCGTACTCGAGCACGCCGTCGCCGTTGCCGTCGCGAGCGGACCACCACCAGCGGTACGCGTCGCGCAGCACCGGGTAGGCGCGCGCGAACAGGTCGGGCTCGCCGAGGACGTCGGCGGCGACGAGCGCGGCGTGCGCGCCGAACGGCGGGTGCGATCGGTCGACCCAGTCGGTGAGGCCGCTGCGGAGCGCGGCGAGCATCCCGTTCTCGGTCCGGCACCCGAGCGCAGCCTTGAGGTTCGCGCGCGCCAGCGCGGCATCGCCGACCCGGGCGGCCAAGATCGCGTGGAACCACGTGTCGATCTGCCACACGATGAACCCGCCGAACCGGTGCGAGACCCACCCGCGGCTGGCCGGCGTGTACGGCGCGTCCCAGGCGGGGTTCCACACGGTGTGCCAATTCACGACGTCGCGGATCGCGGCGGGGCGTTCGGGCGCGGCCGCGGCCTCGGCGCGCCGCTCGTCCAGGAGCCCCTGCGTGCGAGCCAGGAGCGCCTCGAGCCTCTCGCGGGCCTCGGTCTCGTCCGCGCCGACGCCGACCGCCCACGCCACGTCCGGAGTGACCGCGTTGAACCGCAGCACCGCCCACCGGCCGCGCTCGCGCGCCGGGGGCCGGTAGTAGTAGCCGCGGTCGACGAACTCGCGCAAGACGTCGGCTCGGTCCTCGTACAGGTGCGCGGCGACCGGGCGGATCGCGGGCGAGAACGCGGCCGCGCCGCCGGGCCAGGTCGCGACCGCGACCGGCGGTTCGACGTAGCCAGCCTCTCCCTCGGGCACCGTGAGCCGCACGTCGCCGTCGCCGTCGGGGACGCCGACCTCGAGCGTGAACCAGAACCGCAGCCCCCACTCGCCCTCCGGGGCCACCTCGACCGCCCCACAAGCGTCTGGACCCTCCGCGGCGGCGCGCACCAGCACGCGCGAGCCGTGATGGGGGAACGTGGCCTCGAGGTAGCGGCCCTCGGGGAGCCGGGGCCCGGGCACGACGTCACGGGACCACGGCAGGTCGGTCGCGTCGTTGGCCTTCGTGCTGTACGCGCTCACGCGGACCGCCAGGCCCGAGCGCCGGTCCCGGAGCTCCGACGGCGACTGCGCCTCCCACGTGTTCCAGCCCCAGCCCGTCACCGGCGCCCGAGCTCCTCGTCGACCGCCGAGATCTCGATGTGGCCCTCGTAGCCGGCCATCAGCGCGAGGGCCGCCTCGTGACCGGCCTCGGTCATGCCGGCGCACGCGTCGCGGAGCACGCGGACCCGCAGCCCGGCGTCGGCCGCCGCCAGCGCGGTCGAGATCACGCAGCAGTCGGTCGAGACCCCGCAGAGCACGATCGTCCCGTCCCGCCCGGCGAGCTCCATCAGCCGCGGGCCCTGCTTCGAGAACGTGGGCGCGTCCAGCGTCGCCACGCCCCACGACGCGAACGGCTCGACCAGCTCGACGAGCCTGGCCGACTCGGGTCGCAGGAAGAACGGGTGCAGCGCGTAGTAATCCGTCCACGCGCCGGGGCTGGGAGGCCGCTCGAACGGCACGAACCGCGTGAAGACGACCCGCTCCCCGAACGCCTGGGCGGCGCGCTCGATCGCGGGGACGACGTCCAGGCAACTGGGCACGCGCCACGGGCTGTCGTCGTCGGCGAACACGTGCTGCATGTCGATCACGACCAGGAGCGGGTCCACGCCCGGGATGATAGGCGGCCCCGGCCGCCGCTCAGATCGTGCCGTGCAGCCGGTCGCCGAAGTCACCGAGCCCGGGCAGGATGAACCCGTGCTCGTTCAGCTGGCGGTCGAGCGCGCCGGCGACGACGGCCACGTCCGGATGGTCGGCGCCGAGGCGCTCCACCCCCTCGGGCGCGGCCACCACGCAGACGAACACGATCCCCGTCGGGGACGCCGAGGTCTTCACGTGGGCGATCGCCGCGGTGGCGCTGCCGCCCGTCGCGAGCATCGGATCGAGCACGAGCGCGCGCCGGCCCTGCATCGGCGGGAGCTTCGCGTAGTAGTCGCGCGGACGCAGGGTGATCTCGTCGCGCTCCATCCCGAGGTAGCCGACGACCGTGTCCGGGTACAGGTCCGTCACGGCGTCCAGCAGCCCGAGGCCGGCGCGGAGCACGGGGATCGCCACGAGCGGCTCGGTCAGGCGCGCGCCCTGCATCGGCTCGAGCGGCGTGTCGACGGTGATCGGCTCCGTCCGAAGATCCCGCGTGGCCTCGAGCACGAGGAGCCAACCGAGCCGCCGCGTGAGGATCCGGAACTGCGCCGGGTCGGTGTCGCGCGCCCGCAGGCGCGCGAGCAGGTCCTGGGCCAGCGGGTGGTCGAGCACCGTGAGCGCCACGGGCGGATGGTATCGGCGCAGGCGCTCGCTTGCCGGTCGGGGGCGCGTCTGTCACCATGACCGCGACATGCAGTTCACGTACGGCTTCTGGTTCTTCTACTTCGGGCCCGGCCCGGCGTAGTCGCCAGCAGCCACCGAGCAGCCAGCGACCCCGGGCCAGACGACCCGGGGTTTTCCCTTCCCGGGCCGCACGACCGGGCCGAACGAGGAGGTTCGACCACATGGTCGTCGTCATGACGGCAGAGGCGACGGACGCCGACATCGAGGCGGTCGCCGAACGCGTCCGCGCCAACGGCGGCGAAGCGTTCGTCTCGCGCGGCACGGTCCACACGATCGTCGGCCTGGTCGGCGACACCGAGCGCTTCAAGGCGATCGAGTGGCGTCAGATGCAGGGCGTCGACCACGTGATCCAGGTCGGCAAGCCCTACAAGATGGTCGCGCGCGACACCCATCCCGAGACCACGGTCGTGAAGGTCGGGACCGTGCCGGTCGGGCGCGACACCTTCACGCTGATCGCCGGCCCGTGCGCGGTCGAGTCCGAGGAGCAGACGATGGAGGCGGTCCGCGCCGCCAAGGAGGCCGGCGCGGCGATCATGCGGGGCGACGTCTACAAGCCGAGGACGTCGCCCTACTCGTTCCAGGGACTCGGCGAGCGCGGGATCGAGATCCTCCAGCAGGCCCGCAAGGAGTTCGGCCTGCCGTTCATCCTGGAGGTCGTCGACGTGTCGCAGGTGGCCGTGGCCGCCGAGTCCGCCGACTGCATCCGGATCGGCACGCGCAACGCCCAGAACTTCGAGCTGCTGCGCGAGGTCGGCCAGACGCGCAAGCCCGTGATGCTCAAACGCGGGCTCGCGATGACGGTGGAGGAGTGGCTCCAGGCCGCCGAATACATCGCCCAGCGCGGCAACTCGGAGATCATCTTGTGCGAGCGAGGGATCCGCACCTACGAGCCCTCGACCCGCAACACCCTGGACCTCGGCGGGATGGCGGTCGCCCAGCACGAGAGCCACCTCCCCGTGATCGTCGACCCGTCACA
Organism: Planctomycetaceae bacterium; assembly: GCA_050257835.1. GTDB lineage: Bacteria > Actinomycetota > UBA4738 > UBA4738 > HRBIN12 > AC-51. Next base: position 3,921 of record JBLMXP010000225.1, read on the forward strand.
CGCGGTCGGGAAGCGCCACCTGGTCGCCGCGATGGCCCGGGCGGCCGCCGCCGCCGGCGCCGACGCGGTCATGATCGACGTCCACGGCAACCCCGAGCAGGCCCTGGTGGACGGCGCGCAGGCCCTGCTCCCCGCCGAGATCGTGGAGCTCGGCCGCCAACTCGCCGCGATCGCGAAGGTGCTCGGCCGCGCGATGAACGGTTTGACGGCCGCGGGGACGTTCGGGGTCAGC
>JBLMXP010000226.1:0-12863 GCA_050257835.1 Planctomycetaceae bacterium
GCTTTCGTGCTTGCGCTGGTCTTGCTGCAGATCGTGACCTTGGCGCCGTTCCTCCAGATCGTCGTGATCGCCTTGCTGACCTTCGTCGGGTTCATCGTCCCGGACTCGATCCTCAGCAGCCGTGTCGAAGAGCGCAAGAAGGAGATCCTTCGGACGCTTTCCGACACGCTGGACCTTCTGACGATCAGCGTCGAGGCCGGCCTATCTCTGAATGCGGCGATCGCGCAGGTAGTCCGGAACGTCCCCGGTGTGCTCTCGTCCGAGTTCGCTCGGATGCTTCAGGAGGTGCAGCTGGGGGTGCCTCGGTCCGACGCCTTCCGTCACCTGGCCGAACGGACAGACGTGGACGAGCTGAACGCCTTCGCCCTTGCGATGATCCAGGCCGACATCTTCGGGGTCTCGATCGCAAGCGTGCTTCGGACGCAGGCGCAGCAACTTCGGATCAAGCGCCGTCAGGCAGTGGAGGCGAAGGCGCAACAGACGCCCGTGAAGATCGTCTTCCCGTTGGTGCTGTGCGTGCTCCCCGCGCTGTTCGTGGTGATCGTTGGTCCTGGCGCGATCCAGATCTTCAAGAGCTTCGTGAATCTGCGCTAGGGACGGACGGGCTCCGGCGATCTGGCTCCCTTCAGGACCCTTTCATGCCTGAAGGTCGGGCCTTCGACCCGGCTGGATGGGCCCCGGCCGGAGGTCTGTGGGGAAATAGGTCCTCGGTTGGTTGCTCGAACTAGCCCTTCTGGCCTACGATGCAGTCCTGTCCCGCGACCAGGAAGGGTGTACGACCGATGAAGCGACTCACGGGGATCCTGGCTCTTGCCACGATGACCATCGTGGTGACCGCCGGCACCGCGCTCGCCCAGACGAACTATCCGCCGACGACGTCGGTCGAGGCCACCAGTGGGGGGAACCCTCCGACCGCCTTCACGGGCGGCGACGTGATCAAGCCCGCGCTGTTCGTGGCGGTGCTGCTCGTCGTGGGGCTCACGGCGTTGTTCGCGGCTCGTCGCCGCAGCGCGCGCGTCGCCGGCTGAGCGAACCGAGCACCTAGCCGAGCGCGTTCGCGAGATCGCGCCACCAGCGGAGCGGCACCGGGGCGCTGAACCGTACCTCGAGGACGGTTCGGGGTCCCGGTGTGCCGTTCCAGGTCGCCGTTCCGCCGTTCACGGTCATGGGCTCGCTCGTCCACGTGATCCGCGTGCCCGCGGGAGCCTCGATCGTCACGTGCGCGCGCGTGGGCTTCACGGTCGTCTGGCCCGGGATCATCACCTGGTAGGAACCTGCCGACGAGTCGCCCTGCCAGGCGTCGGTCGTCTGCCAGGACAGCGAGAACCTGCCCGTGCCGCCGGAGGGGATCGTGCGGTAGTCGCGGAACCAGGGGACCCCGAGCTCGGTGCCGTTCGCCACGCCGATCTGGACGCCGTCGCGAGCCGCGCCGTTGAGCGTGCACGGTGCGTGGCAGGAGATCCCGATGAACGAGACCTGGTCGCCGGCCTTCGCGCCGGGCAGCCGTGAGTTGGGGCCGATCACGTAGGCCGGCACGCCGTGGTCGGGCGCCGCGTTGTGGATCGTGACCGTCAGCTGCTCGTGCGCCTCGCCTTTCCCGCCGAGCTGGACCGCGTAGTCGATGCGGCGGGTCGCGTAGAAGTCGACCTTGTTGCCGCCGCCGTTGTTCACGATCACGGCCGCGACGTCCTCGCCGGGAGCGGGGGGGAACGCGCCGGCCACGCCGGCCGTGGTCAGGCCTCGCTCGAAGACCGGGTCGGTGCTGTAGACGAGGAGGTGGCCGCCGGCGGCGGCCGACCCGAGGGCCTTCAGCCGCCCCGCGCCTCGCCCGCTCATCGACAGGAACCGGGCGAACACGTCGGTGGCGACCGTCCCGAGGACCGCCTTGCGCTGCTTCGAATCCTGGAACAGGCGGTACGCGGTGTTCGTCGAGACCTGAACGACGTTGCCGGCGTCGATCTTCACATCGGTCCCGGGGATCTCGACCGAGCCCGTGAGCGCCAGCATGTCCTCCAGGGCGAACGGGTCCACGGCGATCACGCCGTCGAGCTTCGTGCCCGTGCCCTGCTCGTAGTTGCCGAGCGCGGCGCGGGCAGCGGAGGGGAAGTCCGGGGTCATGTTCATGTTGGGCCACGACGCGGCACCGCCGAACTGGTCGTAGTTCTCGCGGTAGTCGGGGTTCGGGTTCGGGATCTGATCGGGCAGGACCTCCGGCAGCGTCTCGGTCGCCGCGGTGCCGGAGAACGACGGACGCCCGTTCCGCAGCGTGAGGATCGTGTAGGCGCCCCACAGGCCTCCCGTCCCTCGCTGCTCCGCCGGGTTCTGCGCCACCACGAGGTACCGGGTGGTCCCGTCGGCCCCTGCGAACGCCGGCAGGGCGGCGGCGAGATCGGCACCGGCCCTGAAGGCCTTCGCGGCCTCCTCGGTCTGCTGCTGGGCGTCCCAGCGCGCTTGGCCGATCGGCCCGACGAGGAAGGCCGACGGGGCGTCCGAGACGGCCGACAGGGCCGCGTCGGCGTCGTCGCGGGCGGTGGCGAGCGCGGGGGCCACCGCGGAGAACGCCTTCAGCGGCAGGGCGCCGTTCGTGGGGGAGAGCGCGTCGAGCCCGCCGGGGAGTGCGTTGACGGCCTTCGTCACACCCACGCCCGCGTCGGCGAGGCGCTCCCCGGCCGTGGCGAGCGCGGCCGTGACGTCCACGTCGTTGCCGAGGAACGGGACCCACGTCGCCACGCGGCCGAGCCCGGAGCCCGCGTGCGCGGAGGCCGACGCGAAGCGGTCCTTCGCGGTGGCGAACGAGCGCTCGGCGGTGTCGAGGCGCCCGTTCGCGAGGGCAGAGCGCCCCTGTTGGAGCGCGCGCTTGCCGGCGTCGAGGTCGGGACGGGCCCGCAGGAGCGTGATCCCGACGATCGCGACGCCCACGATCGCGGCCAGCACGACCACGAGCGCGGCGATGCCGAAGGACCGGCGTCGTCGCCGGGGCGGCTCCTCGGGGGTCGGTGGCGTCGCCATCTCGCTCGCGTCATGGGGCGCCGCGGCGCCGGTGCGCCCCAACGTACCACCGGCGGTTGCGAGGTCCCAGGAGCGCGCACCCCGGGACCCGCGAGGGCCGCTGTTAGGCTCTCGACCCGATGAAGGTCGCCTACCAGGGGGAGCCCGGCGCCTACAGCGAGCGGGCCGTCGCGGCCGTCTTCCCCGACGCGGCGACCCTTCCCTGCGAGACCGTCCGGCTCGTGTTCTCGCGGGTCACCTCGGGGGAGGCCGACTTCGGGGTCGTGCCGCTGGAGAACTCGCAGGCGGGCTCGGTCAACGAGACCTACGAGCTGTTGTGGCACACCAGCCTGGCCCGGATCGTCGGCGAGACGATCGTCCGGATCGACCACGCGCTGCTCGGGGTCCCCGGCGCTCGGCTGGAGGGGATCCGCCGGGCCCGGTCGCACTGGCAGGCCCTTGCGCAGTGCGAGGAGTTCCTGCGCTCGATGCGGATCGAGCCGGTGCCGGTGCACGACACTGCCGGCGCCGCCCGCCTGATCGCCGCCTCGGGCGACCGGGAGGAGGCGGCGATCGCGAGCGTCGAAGCGGCCGGGATCTTCGGCCTCGCGGTGCTCGCCGAGCGGATCCAGACCGACAAGGAGAACTTCACGAAGTTCTGCGTGATCGGGACGCGAGATGCTGGGCTGGGGGAGCCCGACAAGACCTCGCTCGTGATGGCGGTCCTGGACGAGCCCGGGTCCCTGTTGCACTCGCTGGAGCCGTTCGCCGCGCGCGGGATCAACCTGCACAAGCTCGAGTCGCGACCTCGGCGCGGCCGGCCGTTCGAGTACGTGATGTACGTCGACGTGATGGGTTCCGCAGAGGACCCGGCGGTCCAGCAGGCGCTCACGGAGGTCGAGCGGCACACGTCGCTGCTGCGGGTCCTCGGCACGTACCGGTCGGCGCGCGAGCCGGTGTGACCTGCCTCGGCGGAGGCGCGACCCGGGGCTAGGATGACGGCCATGCCGCCCGCAGGTCGCCACGCGTCGCGAGCGCGCGACCACATCCCGTTCTGGCTCGCGGCCGTCGCGACGGCGGTGGGGCTCGTGGTCCTGGTCACGACGGCCGGTGACGCGTTCGGCGGGTCCACCACTCCCGCGGCAGCCCCCCCCGCGTCGATCCGGACCCCCGTGCCGGCCAACACGTCGTTCCCCGGGCTCACCACCTTCCGCGGCAACGACAGCCGGAGCTACTACGGCGAGGGGCCGGTGCCCTCGGACCCGGTGATCCGCTGGAAGTACCCGAACGACGGCACGAAGCTCTGCGCGGACTCCCGAGAGGGTCTGAACGACTCGCCGCTCGAGCACTGGTGCGGCACCGGGTGGACCGGCCAGCCCAACATCGTGCCGTGGAACGGCGGGATGCAGATCAGGATCGGCGCCTTCGACGACAACTACCACTTCCTCGACGCCGGCAGCGGACAGGAGGACTTCCCGCCGCTCATGACCGGCGACCTCGCGAAGGGTTCGGCGACGACCGACCCCGACGGGTATCCCCTGTACTACGCGGGTTCGCGCGACAACAACTTCCGGATCGTGGCGATGGACCGGCGCCAACCCACGGTCCTGTGGTCGATGAACGCCCACACGAGCGTGCCCCGCCCGATCTGGAACGACGACTGGGACGGCGCCGCCCTCGTGGTCGGGGACTACCTCCTGGAGGGCGGAGAGAACTCCTGGTTCTACGTGGTGCGGCTGAACCGCGGGTACGACGCGCAGGGCAAGGTCACGGTCGACCCGAAGATCGTGGCGCGGATCCCGGGGTGGGACCAGCAGCTCCTGCAGAACATCGTGCAGCCCGGCGGCATGATCGACGGGCTGGACGAGCGCTACGACATCTCGATCGAGGACTCGGTCGCCTACCGCGACGGCGTCGTCTACTTCGCGAACTCGGGGGGGCTGGTCCAGGGCTGGGACATCTCCGACCTGCTGAACGGCGGGACGCACTATCAGCGGGTCTTCCGATTCTGGACCGGCGACGACACCGACGCCTCGATCGTGATCGACGACCAGGGCGACCTGTACGTGGCGAGCGAGTTCCAGCGGTTCAACGCGCAGGCGCGCGAGGTCGGCCAGCTGATGAAGCTCGATCCCTCGAACCCGAGCGACCCGCTCGTGTGGAGCATCCCCGCGACCGAGATCGGGTTCGAGGCGGCCGGCGGCTCCTGGTCGACGCCGGCGCTCTACGGCGACTACGTCTACTTCGCCACCGCGGCGGGCAGGGTGCTGGAGGTGAACCGCTCGACGGGGCAGATCGTGTGGCAGCTGCAGATCGCGTCGCCCTCGATCGTGTCGCCGGTGGTGGTGGACGGCACGCTGCTGCAGGGCGACTGCAGCGGGCACCTGTACGCCTGGGACGTGTCCGACCCGACCGTGCCGCCGCCGCTCGAGTGGAACCTGAACCTCGGCAACTGCGTCGAGTCCACACCCGCGGTGTGGCACGGCTGGCTGTACGTCGGGACGCGTGAGGGCTACATCTACGGGATCGCCGACAAGGGCACGCCGGCGCCGACGTCCTAGACGGGAGGGTGGTCCGGATGGCGATCGCGGTGGGGGAGCAGGCGCCCCGGGTGATCGGGGTCCCGCCGGGCCGGCCCCGCGCCCTGATCTTCTACGAGGCGGACTGCCCGACGACGCAGCTGGTCGCGCCGGCGCTGGCGCGACTGGGCCCTGCCTACCCGGGCGCGGTCGTGGGGGTGGGGCAGGATCCACAGGCCGACCTCGACGTGTTCGCCGAGACCTTCGCGTGGGGATTCCCGCAGGTGCCGGACCTCGCCCCCTACGTCGCGTCGGACGCCTACGGGATCTCCACCGCCCCCACCCTGATCGTGATCGACGGCGAGGACCGGGTGGCCGACGTGGTCGAGGCCTGGGACCGCGAGGGGATGAACCGCGCCTCAGCGACGCTCGCCCGGCTCCTGGACGCTGATCCGGCGGTGCTCTCCACGCCGCAGGACGGGCTGCCCGCCTTCAAACCCGGTTGAACGACCCACAACGTCCCCTCGGTCTGAGGGACGGGGCCCTACAGGACGAACGAGAATTGCTGGCGCAGGGCGTCGGTCCGCCACACGGTCAGCCCGACGGTGACCAGCAGGATCGTGAACAGCGAGACGACGAGCGTGACCGTGCCCGTGCGCCGGTCGCCGATCCCGTCCACGGCCGCGCCTGCGACCAGACCGGCGATCAGCCCGCCGACGTGGGCGCGCCAGTCGATCCCCGGGAACGTGAACGACAGCACCAGGTTGATCACGACCAGGGTCATCGCGCTGCGGACCCGCTGCGCGTAGAAGGCGAGCTCGCGCCGGCGCCACGAGTAGGCGAGGAAGGCGCCGAACACGCCGAAGATCGCGCCCGAGGCCCCCACCGACACGATCTGCGGGTCCCCGAACGCGTAGCTCGCGGCCGAGGCCGCGAGCCCGGTGACGAGGAAGATCGCGAGGAACTTCCAGCGCCCCAGCTCTTGCTCGACGATGTTGCCGAAGATGTAGAGCGCGTAGCCGTTGAACGCGATGTGGAGCAGGCTCGCGTGCAGGAAGACCGCGGTGAACAGCCGCCAGTACTGGCCTGCCGCGATCCCGCCGGGTTGGCCGTGGACCGTCACGAGCCCGACGCTCGCGCCCAGGCGGTAGAGCGTGCCGACGGGCGGTCCCCCCACGAGCGAGCCCATCCCCCCGACGACCACCTCGACCACGTAGACCCACACGAGCACCAGCAGGAGCAGGTTCGTGATGGAGAAGCCGCGGGTCGGGCCGGTCGCGACGCGCGTCGCCGGCCGGCGGAACTCTTGCTTCGCGCCCTTCACGCATTCGGGACACTGGTGGCCCACGGGCGCGGGGATCATGCAGTCGGGGCAGATCGGGCGGCCGCACCGCGTGCAATGCACGGCGGTCTCGACGTTCGGGTGCCGGTAGCAGCGCTCGCCGAGGACCGGCGGCGGGGGCGGGATCTGGGGGTCGTCCACGGGACGATGGTACGGGGCGGCGTCGGATGCGCGACGGCCGCTAGCCGTTGGCGACCCGGTCGAGGGCCTGCACGACCTCCTGCGGGTCGAACAGCGGCCCCCAACGCTGGGCGATCTTCCCGTCGGGTCCGATCAGGAACAGCCACGGCTCGGTGAGGTCCCCGTTGCGGTAGAGCCACTGTTTGGCGGCCGCGTTGATCTGGCCCTTCGCGTAGTTCCCCCAGATCTCGACGTGGATGTAGTACGCCTCGTTCGGATGCGCCTTCGCGATCTGCTCGAGCGCGTCGGTCGAGGGCCCGCAGAACTGGCTCTGGCAGTAGACGGGGGTCGAGAAGAGCACGAGCGCAGGCTTGCCCGCCGCGATCGCCTGGGCGATCGTGTGCTGGTGCAGCTCGGGGTCGGGCACCTTCGCGCCGTCGATCGCGCGCGAGTCGATCGCCTGCGGATCGACCTTCGAAGACATCGTCAGGTTCTGGGTGCGGAACGCGTCCTGGCCGGGGGCGGGCAGGGCGGGGTCGGCCTTGACCTGGAACTGCGTCGAGAGCTGCACGGGGGTGCCGTCGAGCGTGAACGACACCTGGGCCTGCCAGACACCCGGAGCGTCGAACTTCACGTCGTCGGCCTGGTAGACGCCGCGCGCGACGTCGGGCGTGGTGAGGGCCGGGGTCCCCGAGGCGCTTCCCGCCGTGCCGGGCGCCGGCACGTAGTGCGCGGTGGTCTGGGTCGGCGTACCCGAGCCGCCCTGGTAGGGGCCGATCTGCATGTCGATCGTCCCGGAGGTGAGCAGCGAGACGCCGGACTGGGCATCGGAGGAGAAGACGCCGATCTGCACCGCCTGGGGCGGTCCCACGTAGAGATCGGGGCTCGCGACCTGCGCCGCGAAGGTCGACGGGTCCACCGACCCGCCGCTCGCCGGCGCCCCCGAGGCAGGGGAGGTGCTCGTGGAACTACTGGCGGCGCAGGCGGTCGCAGAGAGTGCGAGCGCGACGGCGAAGAGCAGGAGGCGGCGCGGCATGAGCCCATGTTCTCGCATCTCGCCCGACATGACCGGGCTCAGATCGCCCCCTCGAGCCGGAGCAGCCGCAGGCGCCGGTCCTCCTCGCCCCCGTAGTGGCCGAAGCCGGGCCCCGCGGGGACCACGCGGTGGCAGGGGACGAACAGCTCGATCGGCGAGCGGCGGAGGGCCGAGCCGGCCGCGCGCGCGGCGCCGGCCCGCCCCGCCTCGGCGGCGACGTCGCCGTAGGTCCGGAGCTCGCCGTAGGGGATCGCGCACGTCGCCTGGAGCACCGCTCGCGCGAACGGCGTCGGCGCCAGGCGCAGGTCGACCGGCACGGCGAACCGGCGCACGTGCCCGGCGAAGTAACCGTCCAGCTCGCGCTCGACCGCGCGCAGCCCTCCCGGGTCCTCGGTCCAGGCGGCGCCGAGCTCCGCCGCGAGGCGCGCCGGGTCCGTGGCGGTCGTCGCGACCACGCCGTCGTCGCTCACCAGCACGCCGAACGCACCGAGCGGCGTCGCGAAGGTCGCGACCCGCAGGCTCAGACCGGCGGCCATGGCCAGGGCCGCGTGCCCGGCTCCGGCGCCGGGAAGCGTCCGGACCGCAGGAGCGAGTCCAGACGCTCGGCGGTCGCGTCCACCTCTGCGTGCGCCAGCAGACGCTCGAGCCTCGAACGGAGCTCGCCGCGAGGCGCCAGCGCGGTGGCGGCGCGCTCGAGGTCGTCGCGGGCCGTCTGCGGGATCGGCTCGTCGATGAAGTCCCAGATCACCGTGCGGAGCTTGGGCTCCTCGTTGAAGCAGACGCCGTGGTCGATCGCCCAGATCGTGCCGTCCTCGGCGAGCAGGCAGTGCCCGCCCTTGCGGTCGGCGTTGTTCGCCACCACGTCGAACAGCGCGACGAGCCGGAAGTCGTCGGCACGCTCGGTCTGCAGGGTGAAGAAGTGCTGCTCGGGGTCGAACGCGACGAACCGCTGCGCCGATCCGCGGCCCTCCGGGCCGTCGCGCACGATCGTGGTGGGGACGTTCGGCCAGCCGAGGTACCGTGAGAGCTCGTAGGCGGCCACCTCGCGACGGTGCAGCGTGCCCTCGGGGAAGTCCCACAGCGGGATCTCCCCGCGGCGCGGCTTGTAGATCGCGAGCGTCTCCGCGTCGCGGGTGCGGCAGCGCGCGAGGTACGTGTAGTTCGACGAGTTCGGCATCAGGCCGAGCAGCTCCATGCGGCCCTCCGCGAGCGGATCGGGGTCGGTCACGCCCGAGGCGTGCGATGCCCGTTCGTCGCCGGACACACGTGCCCTTCGGGGTCGATCGGGTTGCCGCAGAACTGGCAGGTGGGGCGGCCTCGCTCTGCGACGGCCGCGCCGTGAAGCGCGAGCGCCAGCATCTGCTCGCGGGTCGCCCACATGCTGATCGTCTCGGGCTCGGCGCCCAAGACGTTGCGCGGGTCCTCCTCCTGGCCTTCCTCGAGCTCGGGCACGAACTCGGTGACCTCCAGGACGAACCGGTCCTCGTCGCGGTCGAAGCCGAGCGACAGGCGCCCGGCCCGCCAGCGCGGGTCGACCGGCTCCTCGAGCGAGGGGCCGTCCTCGACGTCGGGGAGGTCCTCGGGGGCGTCCTCGAGCAGCTCCAGCACCGAGGACGCGAGCAGCTCCACCTGCTGCTTCTCGACGATCACCGTGACGAGCCGCTCGCCGGCGCGGACCTGCAGGAAGAAGGTGCGCATCCCCGGCTCGCCGATCGCGTCGGCGGTGATGCGGTCGACGGGGCCGAGGTCCATCGCTCCTATCCTCGCACCTTCGCGCCACGGCCGGCTCGCCGGGGCGGGGCCGCGGCCAACCGCGCGAGGCCACCCGCGTCGTTCACGAGCAGGACGCGCGCCTCGCCGTGGCCGTCGAGGGCCAGGACCGACACCGACGCGGTGTCGACCACGATCCGCTGGAACGCGTCCAGCGGGGTCCCCAGGTAGTGGGCGACCACGATCCGCACGATGTCGCCGTGGGTCGCGACCCCCACCCGTCCGCGCCGGTGGCGCCTCGCGATCCGCTCGACCTCGGCCACCGCGCGGGCCTGGGCTTCGGGGAAGGACTCGCCGCCGCCCGGGAACCGGAACGCCGACGGTTGCCGCTGCACGGTCTTCCACAGGGCGGTGCGACGCAGCTGCGCGAGCGAGCGCCCGGTCCACGAGCCCGCGTCCATCTCGAGCAGCTCGGCGCGGTCCAGGACCGGCAGCCGTTGCGCCTGGGCGAGCGGTGCCACCGTCTGCACGCAGCGCTCGAGCGGGCTCGAGTACAGGGCGGTCAGGCGCACCCCGTCGAACCGGCGCACGAGCTCCTCCGCTTGCGCCCGGCCCCGGTCGTCGAGCCCGAAGCCCGGCGCCCGCCCGTAGAGGGTCTTGCCGGTCTGCGCGGTGAGGCCATGACGGATCAGGAACAGGGTCGCCATCAGGGCCGCAAGCCTACGGGCCCTTGATGCGGACGACTCCACGAGAGGGGTCTGCCGCGGCTCAGGGTGGTTACCGAACGTTTGCCGGGCGATCTCGGCCGGTCTTCATGGGGTTCATCGTCGGTCCTTACGCTCGGTGATCGTGGGGTTCGTGGTCGTGGGGCTCGGATACCTGTCCTTCCTGGTGACGTGGTTCGGGGGGACGGTCGTCATGGTGGAGCTGATCGAGGGTCACGGCGACTTCCCGGGGGCGTGGCTCGCCGTCGCCGCCGTCCTGATCGCCTGGGTCTTCCTCTCCTGTGGCTTCGTCGGCCTCGTGCTCGGCTGCATCGTGGCGTCGGTCGGCGCCAACATCGTCGATCCCCTGGGTACGAGATCGTTCGGCGTCCTCGCGCCGCCGATGGAGTACGACCCGCTGCTCGGCCCCACGGGCCGCTTCATCTCGACACGCGAGGCACGGGCTCGGCTCGAGCGCGAGCGGGGTCACCAGGCGGACACCGCCAGCCTGCACGCGAGGGCCGTGCCGGCCCGGTACGACCAGATACGGCTCTTCTAGCCCCCATCCGAGTGGTCGACCGCACTTCATCCGTGCGACCCGCGGCGTTCACGTGCGAGGGGAAGGCTATGCAGGCATGGGCGGGACGAGGCCCCGAGCCTCGGGTGCGTGCGAGGGAGAGGAGAACACGGTGGTCGATGTGGATCGTGGTGTCTCGAGCGAGCCGTTCCTGTTCGCGCTCGGGGTGAGCCCGCTGCCGCCGCGGACCGAGCCGTTCGATCCCGGCTACGACCCGGTGACGTTCGCCGCGCACGTGGAGCAGAGCGCCCACCTGATCGAGATCTTCAAGCTGTCGATGGCGACGTGGATCGTGGCCGACACGAGAGCCACCGCGAAGAAGATCGCGGCAGCGCACGCCTACGGCGTCCCGTGCGTGACAGGTGGAGGCCCCTTCGAGATCGCGGTCGCGAACGGCGTCCTCGAGCGGTACCTGGAGCTCTGCGCCGGCCTGGGGTTCGACCGCATCGAAGCGGGCCGGGGCTTCACCGACCACGACCTCGATCCGGGCGACGTGGTGCGGGCCGCACGCGTGCTCGGGATGGCGGTCCAGTTCGAACTGGGCCGCAAGCACGGCGGCGCCTTCGACCGGGACGTCACGGAGTCCCTGATCGGCGAGGGCGCCCGCTGGCTCGACGCCGGCGCGGCACAGCTCGTCGTCGAGGCACGGGAGAGCGCGCGAAGCGTCGGGCTCTTCGATGCGGACGGCACGTTGGACTCGGCGCTCGCCGAGCGGTTCGTCGAGGCCTTCGGCTTCGACCGGGTCGTCTTCGAAGCGCCGAACAAGCCGAGCCAGTTCGCGCTGCTCGACCATCTCGGTCCCGAGGTGCACCTGTGCAACGTGCGCCTCGAGGAACTCTTGCGCGTCGAGATCTACCGCCGAGGCTTGCACTCCGACGCGTTCGCGAACCCCGTGTTGAGACCCGGGCCGCGCGCGGAGGAGCCGGCCGTGGCGCGGGGGGATCGATGAACGGGCCTCGCGTCCGCATCTGCCACGTGGGCGACGACGCTCCGCTTCCCGTCGCGGACACGTACGTGGTGGTCGACGTCATCCGGGCGTCGACGACGGCGGTGACGGCCGCTCATCAGGGTCGGGGATGCCATCCGGTCCGCTCGATCGAGGAGGCGCACCGGGTCGCGGCGTCCCTGCCCACCGCGTTGCTCGCGGGTGAGCTCCACGGGACGCTCCCCGAAGGGTTCGACCTGCAGAACAGCCCGGCCGCGTTGGACGGCCGGGTCGACGTCAACCGTCCGCTCGTCCTGCTCTCGACCTCCGGGGCTCCGCTGATGCGAAGGGCGGCCGAGGAGGCTCCCACGTTGATCGTCAGCCTGCGGAACCTCGAGCCGACGGCGGACGTGCTCCGGGCTGTCGATCGTGTGGCGATCCTCGCCGCGTCGCCGGACGGGCTCCGGATCGAGGACGCGATCTGCGCGGCCCGGCTCGCGCGATCCCTCGGCGGTGAGCCGGACGAGGTCACCGCACGCATCGTGGAGACATGCGCGCCGCTCCCACTCGAGAAGATCCGCGCCGGCAAGAGCGCCGCCTACCTGCGCCGCTCCGATCAGGTGGCCGACCTCGAGTTCGTCCTGCAGCACGTGGGCGACGTCGACGCCGCGTTCGCGGTGGTGGGCGGGCGTGTGGCCGCCCTTGCCACGGAGACCCGCGCGTGAGCGCCGTGCGACGGCCTCCCGTCGCGATCCTGCGGGCGGAGCCGGGCGTCCTGCCCGGGCTCGGCGTGGCGCGGACGCTCGGGCGCATCGGCGTCCCCGTGGCCCTGATGAGCGCCTCGGCGGGCGCCGCAGCGGGGCGATCGCGATACGTGGTCGCTCGCTCGTCGTGGCGTCCGAGCGAGGACCCCGCCGGTGCGATCGAGACGCTGCGGCGCAC
>JBLMXP010000227.1:0-33176 GCA_050257835.1 Planctomycetaceae bacterium
GAGCGGCTGACGTCGAAGAAGATCTCCAAGACGCAGTCGGTGCAGTCCCAGTTGGAGACGCCCCTGGAGAAGGACAAGATCCACATCGGCCCGAGCGACCACGTCCCGTGGCTCGAGGACCGCAAGTGGGCCATGATCCGCCTGGAGGGCCGCAACTTCGGCGACGTGCCGCTCACCATCGAGATGAAGCTCGAGGTGTGGGACTCCCCGAACTCCGCCGGCGTGATCATCGACGCGTTGCGGTGCGCGAAGCTGGCGAAGGACCGCGGGATGGGCGGACCGCTGATCGGGCCCAGCGCCTACTTCATGAAGTCCCCCCCGGTGCAGTTCACCGACGACATGGCGCGCGAGATGGTCGAGGAGTTCATCCTGGGCAACGGCGCCTCCGCCAACGCCGACTGGACGCAGTTCTTCGACGTCACGAAGGCGTAGACGCCTCCGCGCTCCTTCCAGCGACGGCCGGGCGACCAGCCCGGCCTTCGGCGCGTCATCGGCCGTCGCGGTGCGTGAGCAGACGCCGCAACGGCGCGAGGTCGAAGGCCTCCGCGCTGTCGCGATCGAACCCGAGCCCGACGATCAGGTGGGTGGCGCCGGCCTCGAGGAACTCCTCCCAGCGATCGACCTCGTCGTCGTCGATCAGGACCGTCCGCTCGACCGTGGAGGGATCGCGACCGACCCTCTCGCACCACTCGGTCAAGATCGCGCTCTTGCGCGCGTACTCCTCGGGCGGCCCGAACCCGTTCCACGCGTCCGCGTGCTCGGCGACGAGGCGGAGCGTGACCTTCTCCCCGCCGCCGCCGATCAGGATCGGCACCTTCCCCTGAACCGGCGGGGGGTCGAGCTTCGCCATCCGCGACTCGATCCTGGGAAGCGCCGCCTCCAGCTGCGCCAGACGCCACGCGGCGGTGCCGAAGTCGTAGCCGTACTCCTGGTAGTCGCGCTCGAACCACCCGGCGCCGATCCCCAGGTACAGGCGCCCACCCGACAGGTGGTCGACCGTGCGAGCCATGTCGGCCAGCAGGTCGGGGTTGCGGTAGGAGTTGCACGTCACCAGGGCGCCGAACCTGACGCGGGCGGTATCGCACGCGATCGCGGCGAGCAGGGACCAACCCTCGAAGTGCGCGCCGTCACGGTCGCCGTACAGCGGGAAGAAGTGATCCCAGGCCCACACGGAGTCGGCGCCGATCGCCTCGGCCTCCCGCCAGCCAGCCCGCAAGCCCGCCATCGTGGTGTGCTGCGGGTGGAACGACGCCCCCGCTCGGAACCGCGCCATCGGGTCACCTCTCGTTCGCCGGGAGGGGCCAGGCTACCGCCCCCCTCGGTCGGTCGCGTGGCATCCGGCCCTACGATGCGGGCATGACCCGCGCCTCCCCTGCCGGCGCGCTCGCCCGCACGCGCGGGGCGCTGCGGAGCCCCGACTTCCGCAAGCTCTTCGCGATCCGTCTGGTCGGTCAGTGCGGCGACGGGTTCTTCCAGGCGGCGTTGGTGGCCTCGGTGGTGTTCCAGCCCTCGGGGCAGAGCACCACGGTCGGCCTGTTCAAGGCGGGGCTGGTCACGATCTTGCCGTTCACGCTCCTGGGCCCGTTCGTCGGGGTGTTCATCGACCGGTGGCCGCGACGGCAGATCCTGGCCCTGGCGCCGCTCGTGAAGGCGGTGCTGGTCGTGCTCGTGCTGTTCGATCCCACCACGGCCGCGATCCCGTTCTACCTGGGCGCCCTCGCGATCTTCAGCGTGAACCGCTTCTACCTCGCCACGGCCTCGGCGGTGGTGCCCCGCACCGTGCCGACCGAAGACCTGCTCAGCGCGAACTCGCTCGCCACGGTGGGCGGCACGCTCGCGCTGCTCGTCGGCGTGTTCGCCGGCGGGAAGGTCGCCGACGCAACGAACACCTCGGTGTGGGTGGTCGCGATCGCCGGGTTCGCGTGGCTCGCGACCGGGTTCATCGCGCGGATGATCAGCACCGACCTGGCGCCGATGGCGATCCCGGAGGCGACGGAGCTCCTGCGCCACCAGGTCCGCCGCGTGTTGGTGGAGCTGCGGGACGGCGCCTCCGCACTCGTGCGCACGCCGCGGGCGATCGCGCCGATCACCACGATCACGATCGACCAGATCGGGCAAGGCGTGATCCTCACGCTGGCCCTGGTGGTGTTCCGCGATCAGCTGGGCGCCGGCGTCGGCTCGTTCTCGAACCTGATCGGCGCGGGAGGGATCGGGGTCCTGCTCGGGATCGCGACGGTCGGCACCCTCGACCGTCGGTTCCCGCGCGAATGGGTCGTCGCGGGCGGGTTCGTGCTCGGCGGGGTCGTGCTCGTGCTGACCGGTCTGTATCTGCGTGGGTGGACGATCTTGTTCGCGAGCTTGGTGATCGGTGTCACGTTCGCGTGGAAGAAGATCCCCGTCGACACGATGGTGCAGGAGTCGCTCCCCGACGGATACCGCGGGCGCGTGTTCGCCGTCTACGACGTCTTCTACAACTCGGCGCGCACGTTCGCGGCCGGGATCGCGATCCCGATGTTGCCGGCGCTCGGCACCCGCTGGTCGGTCGCCACGGTGGGTGTCGCGTTCCTCCTGTGGGCTCCGGTCCTGCCGAGGTGGACGCGCGGCGTCCCCGAGATCCGCCTGCGGTTCGTCGAGGGGGCGATGGCGGAGGAGTGGCCCCGCTCGATCCGATGGGGCGCCGCGGAGGAACCGGTCGAGGTCGTCCGCTCCTGGCTCGACGAGCGCGCCGGCGTGCGCCGTCGCTGCTTCCGGCTGCGGCTGCAGGACGGGACCGAGCTCGACGTCAGCGCCGAGCAGCCCGACGGCCTGTGGCGGATCGACCGCGAGCGGGAGGACTGAGGCGCAGGTCGTCGCCTGCTTGAGCCCGTCCTCAACGGGCGCCGACCGGCTCGCCGATCGGCTCCGGCGTCTCCGCCGCGATCCGCCGCTGGCGGGCCCACAGGACCGAGGCGCCCATCACGAGCGCGACCGCCGCCGTCAGCATGAAGTCGAGCCGGGGACCGAGCCGTTCGCCCAGCCACCCCACGATCGGCGCGCCGATCGGCGTCGAACCCAGGAACACGACCCCGTACAGCGCCATCACGCGGCCCCGCATCTGCGGCATCGAGGTGAGCTGCAGCATCGTGTTGCCGGTGATCATGAACGACATCGCCGAGAACCCGACCGGGATCATCGCCACGACCGCCAGGACGAGGCCCGGCGAGGAGGCCACGAGGACCATCGCGGTGCCCACGGCCAGGGCGAACAGGCCGAGCAGCCGCATCGTCGGGCGACGGTTGCGGTTGGCCGACAGGATCGCCGCGAGGAACGACCCCAGACCGGCGCCCGCCGACATGAGCCCGAACCCCAGCGAGTTCGCGTGGAACACCTGTTCCGCCATCATCGGGACCAGGACCTGCCACTGGAACGCGAGCGTGAACACGACGGCCATCACGAGCAACGGGCGGCGGAGCTCGTCGGTGTGCCAGACGTACCGCAGGCCCTCGACCAGGCGCCCTTTCTCGCGGGTGGCGCGCTCCTGCCGATGGAGCTGATCGGGGCGCATCGCGAGCAACGCCGCGAGCACCGCGAAGAAGGACAGGCCGTCGATCAAGAAGCAGATCGCCATCCCCACCGACCAGATCAGGAGCCCCGCGATCGCGGGACCGATCACCCGCGCGCCGGTGAACGTGGCGCTGTTCAGGCTGACCGCGTTCGTCAGGACCTCCTCGCCGACCATCTCGGCGTAGAAGCTCTGGCGAGCCGGGTTGTCGATCGCGTTGATGATCCCGCTCACGACGGAGAGCGAGTAGATCATCCACAGCGCGATCGCGTGCGTGAACACGAGGGCGGCGAGCGTCAGGGACACGACCGCGAACGCCGACTGGGTCGCGACGAGGATCCGGCGCTTGTCGAAGCGGTCGGCGAGGACCCCGCCCCAAGCCCCCAGGACAAGGACGGGGCCGAAGGCGAGCGCCGAGTTGACCCCGAGCGCGGTGCCGCTGCCGGTCAGCTTCCACACCAGCCACGACATCGTCGTGAAGTTCATCCAGGTGCCGACGGCCGACACCAGCTGACCGCTCAGATACAGGCGGAAGTTCCGCGAGGACCGGAGCGACACGAAGGTCTGGCGGAACGCCGCCTCGAGCTTCGGGCTCAAGCCGACCGCCCCCCCAGGTCGACCTCGGCGACGATCTCGAGCAGCTCGGAGGCCCGGGCGAGCAGGTCGCGCTCCTGCGGGCTCAGCCGCTTCAGCGCCCTACTCAGGAACTCGTCGGTGCGGCGCCGGCCGCGCTGCAGGAGCGCCCGGCCTTCCGGCGTCACGGTCAGCCAGCTCACCCGGCCGTCGAGCGGGTCCGACGAGCGGGCGATCAGCCCGCGCGCCAGCAGCGAGCCGATCGTCCGGGTCATCGTGGGCTTGCTGACGTTCTCGTGTGCGGCGAGCTGGCCGGCGGTCATCGGACCGTGGACGTCGACCGTGTGCAGGGCGGCGTGCAGCGTCGGGGTGATGCCCGGGGCGGACTCCTGGCGCATCCGCCGGGCGGTCCGCCAGACGGACACACGCAGCCGCGAGGCGAGCTCGGCGGCCCCGATCGAGACGGTGGCAGCGGGGGAGGCGGGCATGACCGACATGATAGTACGCACCGCTAACTATCTCGGTCGTTCGGCCGGCACCTCCACGGAACCGTCACGAACGCGCGCTAGATCGCGGTCGATCGCCGGGGTCCTGACGGCACCGGCGACCTGCCGGCCGAGGTCCCGCACATCCCTGGGAACATGTGTCGTGAGGAGCGGCGGGGATCCTGTCGACGGGGTCCTCGCGGCCGTGGAGGGGACGGCATGACCGACGATCCGAACATCGTGACGACGTGCCGGCGGCCGACCGTCAAGGGCGGCCGCGCGGTCGCGATCGAGCAGCGGGGCATGCCCTGAGATGACGCGGGACTGGGACGCCGCGTCGTACGACCGCCTCCGGGTTCCCATGACCGGCTGGGGGGCCACGGTGGTCGGCTGGCTCGAGCTCACCGGTGACGAGCGCGTGCTCGACGCCGGCTGCGGCACCGGGCAGGTCACCCGCTTCCTCCTCGAGCGGCTCCCCCAGGGCGAGGTGATCGCCCTCGACGGTTCTCCCTCGATGATCGAGAAGGCGCGCGAGCGCTTCGACGGGGACCCGCGGGTCCGCTACCTCGTCCACGACCTGCTCGACCCGATCCCGATCGATCCGGTCGACGCGATCTTGTCCACCGCCACCTTCCACTGGATCCCCGACCACGACCGCTTGTTCGCGAACCTCGCCGCGGTGCTGAAGCCGGGCGGGCAACTCGCCGCCCAGTGCGGAGGGGCGGGCAACATCGCCAACGTCGCGCAGGCGCTGGCGGAGAGCGGCTACGACATCGAGTGGGGCAAGGTGTTCGCGACCCCCAGGGATACCCGGGAGCGGTTGCACCGGGCGGGGTTCACCGACGTCGAGTGCTGGCTCCACGAGGAGCCCACCGTCGTGCCGCCCGAGGACCTGGTCCTGTACCTGCGAACGATCTGCCTGGGGGGCGTGCTCGACGACCTGCCCGAGGACGAACGCGAGACGATCGTGCGGGAGGTCGCCGACCGCTTGCCTTCCTCCACGATCGAGTACGTCCGGCTCAACATCCGCGCCCGCCGCGCGGGCTAGATGAACAGCGAGACGGCCGCGTTCTTCATCTCGAGGATCGCCGTGGCGGCGCCGATCGGCTCCTCCAGCCCGTCGATCAGGTCCTCGCGCTTCAACCCGAGCAGGTCCATCGTCATCTGACACGGGATCAGCCGCACCCCGAGGTCCTGCGCGATCGCGATCAGCTCCTCAGGCTTGGCGACCTGATGGTCGTCGGCGAGCTTCTTGAACATCGCGTCGCCGACGCCGGCGAAGTGGTACTGGCTGAGCTTCGCCTTCTGCGCGGAGCCCGGGTTCATCGCCGACATCATCTTCTGCATCCAGTTGTCACCGGTGATCCGCACGCCCGGCTTCACGATCGCGAACAGACCCCAGAACGTGAAGAACACGCTCGACTCCATGCCCGAGGCGGCCGCGGTGGTGGCGAGGATCGTGGTGGGCCAGATCCGGTCGAGGTTGCCTCCCCACGCGATGATCGTGAGCTTGTTCTTCTTCTGGACGGCCTTGCCCTGGCCCTCTTCCAGCGCCTCGACCCGCTGGAGCAGCTCGGCGAACGCGGCGGCGTCGACCGTCGCCGGCGGCTGCTCGATCCGCTCCTCGGTGACCGCCACGTCAGACCCTCCGGATCAGGTACCGGAACGAGCCGTCCTCGCGCGTCTCGGCCTCGACCAGCTCGTTGCCGCTGATCTCGGCCCACGACGGGACGTCCGACTTCGAACCGGGATCGGTGGCGAGGAGCTCGAGCAGGTCGCCGGGGACGGCGTCCTTCAAGGCACGGGCCAGGGAGACGAGCGGCCCGGGGCAGGACTGCCCGCGGGCGTCGATCGTGGTGGTGACGAGCGTAGACGACATGAGAGGACCTCCGAGGGTGCTAAGGGGTGGGAGCAGACGGTCGATGGGCGCGGCGAAGGGCTGCGCTGTCCCTCTGTCAGCAGGGACAGCCGCAGATGCGGTCGGGGATCATCGCCCCCACGGTGCCGGCTTCGCGTGTGCAGACCATTTGCAGGTGCAAATCCTACGCCCAAGGTGCAGTTCAAGGCAAGTGGCGGTGCTCGGCGTTGACGCCGTGACCATCGGCGTGTTCGATGCGCCGATGAAGCGGATCCTGGTGTTCCTTGCGGGCGTGGCGCTGTCGGCGTCCCTCCCCGCCGTCCCGGCGGCCGCAACCGCCACCGAGTGCTCGTTCGACGCCGGCACGGCCACGGTCACCGTGACCCCGCTCGACGGGAGCGCCGACATCATCCGTCGCGGCGATGCGATCGCGGTCGACGGCGCGGACTGCGGCGCCGCCACCGTCACGGATACCGACACGATCGAGGTGCGGCCGACCACCGGCGACGCGGTGACGATCGACCTGCGTGGCGGTCAGTTCGCGCCGGGGCTGACCGACGAGGGCGACGGCTCCTCAGAGATCGAGTTCCTCATCACCGGCTCGCCGATCGGAAGCGCGGACCTCGCCCTCACGATCGTCGGCAGCGCGGGCGACGACACGATCCTCGCCGGTTCGGGGCCCGCCCCTCTGGTCGCGAGCGCCAGCAGGACGAACGACGCGGGCGCGGTCTTCGACCTCAACGGCGACGAGACGGTGAAGGATGCCGACGTGACCGTGTACCGGAGCGACCTCGCGACCCAGGGCATCCACGTCGACCTGAAGGGCGGGAACGACACCTACTCGGGTGGCGGGTTCCTCGGGGCCGCGCCGATCCCCTCGTACGTGCCCGTGGCGCTCCTGCGCGCTGGCGCCGGGGACGACACGATCACGCCGGGGCTCGGGAACGGCAGCCCGTCGATCTACCTCGGCGACCACGGCACCGACACGCTCACCTTCGCGGGATGGGACCCGAGCTGCTTCACCCAGTACGCCTCCGATCCGAACCTGGCTCAACGAGGGGCGATCGTCTGCGGCACCGGCGGCACCGACAGCGCGACGTTCTCCGGAGGCGTGTTCGAGCGGCTGATCGGTCATGCCGGGACCGACTTCCTCGGAGGGACGCGCGGGGTGGTCGAGTCCCACGGACGTGGTGGTGACGACGAGCTGTTCGTGGGTCCGGGCGACGGTTCACTCCTGGGAGGCCCCGGACAGGACTATGCGATCTTCGACCCGTTGCCGACCCGCATCCACGCGAGCATCGTGAAGGGCACGGCCAACGGCGATGGTCACCGCACGATGACCGGGATCGAGAACCTTTACGGCACCTCGTTCGACGACCGGCTCGTCGGCGACGGCCAGGCCAACGTCCTCGACGGCGCCGATGGGAACGACACGCTCCTGGGCAAGGCGGGGATCGACCAGCTCTACGGCGGCGCCGGCGTGGACCGCTGCGATCCCGGCGGGCCGGGGGCCGGGGAATCGGTCGTCGACTGCGAGACCTGAGCCGGGCTACCGCACCACGTGGCGCCGGTACGTGGGCCAGTAGACGAGCACGACCTTCGCCTTCAGCTCGTCGCGGGTCACCGGCCCGAAGGAACGGGAGTCGGTGGAGGCGTTCGTGTAGTCGCCCTCGACCCAGTGCTCGTCGGGACCGAGCGTGCGCTCCCCCACCGTGTCGCCCGGCAGCGCGGTCACGCGCTTGACCATCTCGTAGCCGGGACGACCGGGGTGCTCGACGACCACGACGTCGCCGCGCCCGACCGTTCGAAGCGCGACCACGAGCGCCCAGTCGCCGGGGAGCAGGGTCGGGGCCATGCTCGGGCCCTCGATCGCGACCCGGGAGGGCCGGGTACGCAAGAAGGTCCACGCCGCAACGGCTACCGCGACCGCCGCACCCAGGCCCGCCGTCACCCTACGCGGGGCCCGGCGGTACGATGCCGTGGTCAGATCCTGAGAAGGAGGGGGTTGGTCCATGTTGCATCGCATCCTCGCACCTCGTCGCACCGTGCACGCGCACTGCGACCTTCCGTGCGGCGTGTACGACCCGGCGCAGGCGCGGATCGAGGCCGAGTCGGTCAAGGCGATCCAGGAGAAGTACCAGGCCAACGACGACCCGGCGTTCCGCACGCGGGCGCTCACGATCAAGGAAGAGCGTGCCGACCTGGTCAAGCACCACCTGTGGGTCCTGTGGACCGACTACTTCAAGCCGGAGCATCAGGAGAAGTACCCGAACCTCAGCAGCCTGTTCTGGAGCGCCACGAAAGAAGCCGGCGCCGCCAAGAAGAGCGAGGACCCGGCCCAGGGTCAGAAGCTCCTGGACGCGATCGACGAGATCGGGAAGATCTTCTGGGAGACCAAGTCGTAAGGGCCTGAACGCGACGGCCGAAAACGCGACGGAAGGCGGGGCCGTCGGTCCCCGCCTTCCGCGGTGCACGCCCTCGCGGGCGGCAGTTGCCAGAGCCAGAGGCCGGCCGGCCGGGGTGGGTCTGGCGGCACCCCGGCCGGCGCCAGGCCTCTGCCCTGCAGCATCGACCACGCGGCGGTCCCGCGAACACCGCCGGAAGTCCATATCTGCCGTGACGGAAGGCTGATGCTCGCGGCGGTCGGGGGGCCGACCGAGGTCGCTGCTAGCCTCCATCCGTGAAGGACGTGGGGCTCGTCGGCGTGCCGTTCAGCGGCAGGTCCACGCTGTTCAGGGCGCTCACGCACGCCGGCTCGCACGGCGGGCAGGCCAACGTGGCCGTGGTTCCCGTGCCCGACCCACGCCTGCAGGTCCTCACCGACCTCGAGCGGTCGAAGAAGACGGTCCACGCGCAGGTCCGCTTCGTCGACGTCCCCGGCGGAACCTCGAGCGCCCAGGGGATCGCGAAGCTCCGAGAGGTCGACGCGCTCGCGATCGTCGTGCGGTGCTTCGGGCCGGACGCCGCGGCGGCGTCGGAGCTCGCGGAGGTGCGGGCCGACCTGTTGCTGGCCGACCTCGCGGTGATCGACAGCGCGCTGCAGAAGGCCGAGAAGAAGGCCCGCGGCCGACCCGGTCCCGAGGTCGAGGCGCTCGCGGCCGCGAAGGCGGCGCTGGATGCGGAGACGACGCTCCGCGACGCGGGACTGTCGCCCGAACACCTCGCCGAGCTGAAGGGGATCGCGCCGCTGACGCTGAAACCCGAGATCGTCGTGGCGAACCTCGAGGAGGGTGCGACGGTGCCCGGCGGGCTCGACGACGCGGTCGGCGTGTACGCGGCGATCGAGGCCGAGGTCGCCGAGATGGACCCCGACGAGGCGCGCGCGCTGCTCGAGGAGTTCGGCGTCCAGGAGCCGGGCCTCGAGACCGTCATCGCGGCCTGCTACCGGGCGCTCGACCTGATCACGTTCCTCACCACCGGCGAGGACGAGACCCGCGCCTGGGAGGTCCACCGCGGCGCCACGGCGC
This sequence comes from Planctomycetaceae bacterium, assembly GCA_050257835.1. GTDB lineage: Bacteria > Actinomycetota > UBA4738 > UBA4738 > HRBIN12 > AC-51. The sequence continues at coordinate 9,925 of JBLMXP010000227.1, forward strand.
CCGAGGCGGCCGGCGTGATCCACACCGACCTCCAGCGTGGGTTCATCCGCGCCGAGGTGATCTCCTACGACGAGCTGGTGGCTGCGGGCTCGATCGAGAACGCGAAGGCCCACGGCCGACTCCGCGTCGAGGGCAAGGACTACCTCGTGCAGGAAGGCGACATCCTCCACGTGCGGTTCGCCGTGTAGCGCCGCGATAACTTCAGGGCGCTGCAACACCAGATATCTTCAGCACCGCAACCAGAGAAACCTGTATCGTGTGTGGCCCCATGGATAGCTATCGGATCGGTGAGGCCGCGAAGGTGCTCGGCGTGCGCGTCGAGACGCTCCGCCGGTGGGAGCGCGACGGGCTGCTCACGTCCACCCGGACGGCGGGCGGCCAACGGGAGATCCCCGCGAGCGAGGTCGCCCGGCTGCTGGCCGAGCGCCGAGCCGCCAGGCCGGCGCCGACCCACACGAGCCGGCGCAACGCGTTCCCCGGCGTGATCACGAAGGTCACCCGGGACAAGGTGTCGGCGCTCGTCGAGATCCAGGCGGGCCCCCACCGGGTCGTATCGCTGATCACGCGAGAAGCGGCCGATGAACTGGGCCTCGAGGAAGGGATGGAAGCGGTCGCGACGGTCAAGGCGACCAGCGTGATGGTCGAGGTGCCGCAGCGATGAGGCGGGCCGCCCTGTTCGTCGTGGCGGCGCTCATCGTCACCTCGTGCTCCTCCGGCTCGGGCGCCTCCGCCGGGGCGGGGTCCACCACCCTGACGGTGTTCGCGGCGTCCTCGCTCACGGGTGCGTTCGACCGGATCGGCAAGGACTTCGAGGCCGCGAACCCGGGCACGAACGTCGTGTTCGACTACGGGTCCTCCACCGATCTCGCGGCGCAGATCCAGAGCGAGGGGACCGCCGACGTGTTCGCGTCGGCGAGCGGGACGGCGATGGACACCGTCGCCTCCGAGCCCGGCGTGACGGGCCGCGCGGACTTCGCGGCGAACCGGCTGGTCGTCGTCACGCCCCAGGACGACCCGGCCTCGATCTCGTCGCTCCAAGATCTCGCCAGGCCCGGCGTCCAGGTGGTGCTCGGGGCCGAGGGGGTGCCGGTCGGCGACTACGCGCGCGAGGCGCTGCGGAACGCGGGACTCGAGCAGGCCGTGCTCGCCAACGTCGTCTCCAACGAGCAGGACGACGCGAGCATCGTGACGAAGATCGCGGGCGGTGAGGCCGACGCCGCGATCGTCTACACCTCGGACGTGTCTGGGCCGGCGGGCGCGGGCCTGCGGTCGGTCCCGATCCCCGACGCCTTCAACGTCGTCGCCACCTACCCGATCGCGATCGTGACGGGGAGCGCCCACGCGACGGACGCCCGGGCGTTCGTCGCCTACGTGACCGGCGATGCCGGCCAGGCGACGCTCGAGCGCTTCGGGTTCGGACCGGCTCCCGGGTGAGGACGACGTCGCGCGCCCGTCTTCCCCTGCTCTTCGTGGCGCTCGCCGCGCTCGGCGCCGCGTTCGTGGTCCTGCCGGTGCTCGGCCTGTTCGTGCGTGCGCCCTGGTCGCACCTGAGCGAGGCGCTCACGGGCGTCGGGGCATCCACCGCCTTGCGGCTGTCCCTCGAGGTCTCGCTCGGCGCCACGGTCCTGTCGGTCGTGCTCGGCGTGCCGCTCGCCTGGGTGCTGGCGCGCATCGCCTTCCCGGGCCGCGCGCTGCTGCGCGCGGTCGTGGTCCTGCCGATCGTGCTGCCGCCCGTGGTCGGGGGCGTCGGGCTCCTCGCGGCGCTCGGTCGGGAGGGGTTCGTCGGACGTTGGCTCTACGACACCCTCGCGATCCAGCTGACGTTCACCACCGCGGGCGCCGTCGCCGCGGCGACGTTCGTCTCGATGCCCCTCGTCGTGCTCGCCACCGAGGCGGGCCTGCGCTCCATCGACGAGCGCTTCGAGGGCGCGGCGGCGTCCCTGGGCGCGAAGCCCGGCTACGTCCTGCGCCACGTCACCCTGCCGCTCGTCGCGCCGCAGCTCGCCGCCGGCGCGGTGCTCGCGTGGGCTCGGGCGCTCGGGGAGTTCGGCGCGACGATCACGTTCGCGGGGAACCTCGCCGGGCGCACCCAGACGCTGCCGCTCGCCGTCTATCAGGCGCGGCAGGTCGACCCCGGGGGCGCGATCTTGCTGTCGTTGATCCTCGTGGTGCTCTCGGTGGGCGTCCTGGTCGTGCTCCGGGACCGGATCACCGGGAGGCGCTGAATGCCGCTCGCGGCCGACCTCACCGTGAAGCGCGAGGCGTTCGTCCTGCGTGCGACGTTCGAGGTCGCCGACGGGGAGACCCTCGCCCTGCTGGGCCCCAACGGCGCGGGGAAGTCGACCGTGGTGGCCGCGCTGGCGGGGCTCGAGCCGCTCGCGAGCGGACCGATCGAGCTCGACGGCCGCCGGATCGACGCGCGGCCGCCCGGGGAACGGGGGGTCGGCGTCGCGTTCCAGGACGGCCTGTTGCTCCCCCACCTCTCGGCGCTGGACAACGTCGCGTTCCCGCTGCGTGCTCGCCGAGCGGGACGACACCGAGCCCGGGCGCGCGCCGCCGAGCTCCTCGAACGCCTCGCGCCCGGCGTCGACCCCGCGGCGCGCCCGGCCGTGCTCTCGGGCGGTGAACGCCAGCGGGTCGCCCTCGCCCGCGCGGTCGCCACAGAGCCACGGCTGCTCCTGCTCGACGAACCGCTGTCGGCCGTCGACGTGTCCGCCAAGGCGGAGCTGAGATCCGCGATCGCCCGGGAGATCCGGGCGTTCGCCGGACCGTGCGTGCTCGTTGCCCACGACCCGATCGACGCCCTCACGCTCGCCGATCGGATCGCGATCATCGACGACGGCAAGATCGTCCAGACGGGCACACCCGCCGAGATCCGCGCGGCTCCGACGACGCCGTACGCGGCCGACCTGGTCGGGGTGAACCTCTACGCGGGACGGCTCGAGCCTGCCGAAGGCGGAGCCGGCCGCCTCGCGACGCCCGAGGGCGCGCTCACGGTCGCGTGGCCCGAGGAGCGTCCGCACGCGACGGTGGAGGGCGTGCTGGCCACGCTTCGCCCCTCCGACGTCTCGCTGCACCTGCACCGTCCCGAAGGCTCGCCCCGCAACGTCTTGGAGGGACCGGTCGCCGAGGTGGCGGTCCACGGCGAGCGCGCCCGCGTCCGCGTGGGCAGCGCGCCGCCGGTGATCGCGGAGGTCACGCTCGGGTCGGTCGAGCGCCTGGGCCTGCGCGAGGGCGTGCGTGTGTTCGCTTCGTGGAAAGCGGTCGAGGTCCACCTGGTGCTGCCCGACGAACCCGGTAGGCTTGCCCGGTGAAGACCGACGCCGAGCGCGCCGCGCCCGCCGCGCCCACGCCCAAGGACGAGAAGTCCTCCAAGCCGCGCCATCCGATCCTTCACTTCCTCGGGGAGGTGCCGGGCCTGGTCCTGATGGCCCTGATCCTCGCCATCTTGATCAAGACCTTCGTGGTCCAGGCCTTCTACATCCCGAGCGCCTCGATGGAGAAGACCCTGATGATCGGCGACCGGGTGCTGGTCTCGAAGATCCCCTACTACTTCCATGACCCGCGGCGCGGCGACATCATCGTGTTCTCCGAGCCGAACGCGACGAAGCAGCCGTCACAGGGGCTGGTCGGCGGGGTCGCCCACTGGCTCTCGCAGACGCTCGGCGTCTCCCAGCCCGACAACCCCGACTACATCAAGCGGGTGATCGGCGTGCCGGGCGACGTCGTCACCGACAAGAACGGCTACGTCTACGTGAACGGCGTGCGGATCTCCGAGCCGTACCTCACCCAGAAGACCACCAGCTTCCCGTCCGGGCCGGTGAAGGTCCCGCCGGGGATGCTGTTCGTGATGGGCGACAACCGGTCGGACTCGCTCGACTCGCGGTTCGGGCTCGGCGTGCACGCCGACAAGAACCAGCCCGGCGTGGGGTTCATCCCGATCGACAAGGTGATCGGCAAGGCCGTGTTCATCGTGTGGCCGCCCTCGCGGATGTCGGGACTCTAGCCACCCGGTTCCTGCTCGGCCGCCCACTCGTCGAGTAGGGCGAACGCCTCGTCCTCGTCGATCGGCCCGCGTTCCATCCGCAGCTCCATCAGGTGGTCCAGCGCCTTGCCCACGAGCGGCCCCGGCGCGATCCCGAGGTGCTCCATCACCTGTCGGCCGTCCAGCGGCGGGCGGAGCGCCTCGAGGTTCTCCTCCTCCGCGAGCGCGGCGATCCGCTCCTCGAGCTCGTCCTGCAGCGCCCTGAAACGCTCCGCCCGCCGTTCGTTCCGCGTGGTGACGTCGGCCCGCGTGAGCTGGTTCAGGTCGTCCAGGAGCTGACCGGCGTCGCGCACGTAGCGGCGCACGGCGCTGTCGGTCCAGCCTTCGCCGTAGCCGTGGAACCGCAGGTGCAGCTCGATCAGCCGGCACACGTCGTCGATCACGGCGTTGGGGTAGCGCAGCGCGGTCAGCCGCTCGCGCGCCATCCGCGCGCCGACGACCTCGTGGTGGTGGAAGGTGACGCCTTCCGGGGTGATCTGGCGCGTGGCGGGCTTGCCGATGTCGTGCAGCAGTGCGGCAAGACGCACGCGGATCCGCGGTTCGGTCGCCGCGACCACCGCGTAGGTGTGGCGCAAGACGTCCTTGTGCTTCTGCACCGGGTCCTGCTCGAGCGCGAGCGCCGGCACCTCCGGCAGGAAGCGCGCCGCCAGACCGGTCTGCACGAGCAGCATCAGCCCTTCCTGCACGTGGTCGGCCACCAGCAGCTTGTCCAGCTCCTCGCGCATCCGTTCGGGCGCGACGATCTCGAGCCGGTCGCCCATCGCGGCGATCGCCTCGAGCACGCGGGGCGCGGGGGTGACCCGCAGCTGCGCGACGAACCGCGCCGCCCGGATCATGCGCAGCGGGTCGTCGCTGAAGGACACCTCGGGATCGAGCGGCGTGTCGAGCAGGCGGGCCGCCAGCGCGCGCACCCCGCCGTAGGGGTCCTCGAACGTCCCCTCGGGAAGCTTCACCGCCATCGCGTTGATCGTGAAGTCCCGGCGCGACAGGTCCGTCCTCACGTCCTTGCCGAACGTCACCGCCGGCTTGCGGTGCTCCTCGGCGTAGACCTCCTCGCGGTACGTCGTGATCTCGAACAGCCTGCCGTCCTTCAGGACACCGACCGTGCCGAACTTCACGCCGACGAGGTACTTGCGGTCGGCCCAGCCTCCGACGATCCGCGTGGTCTCGTGAGGGTGCGCGCTCGTGGCGAAGTCCCAATCCGGGGACGCGCGGCCCAGGAGCATGTCGCGCACGGTGCCGCCGACCAGGTACAGCTCGTGGCCCGCATCGGCGAAGCGCTGGCCCAGCTCGAGCGCGAGCGGAGGGAGGTCGGGGACGACGGCGCCGATCGGCGTCGGTTCGGCCATGGCGCGAGGATACCCGCGGGCGCCGGCGCTACCGTGACGCGATGCCGATCTGGCTCGGGTTCGTCTGGACGCTTCCCAACACGCTGCTCGGCCTGGCCTGCGGGCTCCTGACGTTCCAACGGCCGCGGCTCGCGCACGGGCTGCTGCTGTTCGACCGCGAGCCCCGCGGGCTCACCGCCGCGATGCTCCGGGCCCACCGCACCGCGATGACGATGGGGTTCGTCGTGGTGGCCGCCGCGCCGGTCGAAGGACGGCTGCTCGCCCACGAACGGCACCACGTCCGTCAGTACTGCGCGTGGGGACCGCTGTTCATCCCCGCGTACCTCCTGCTCGCGATCGTGTTCGGGTACCGCCGTCACCCGATGGAGCGAGCGGCCGACCGAGCGGCCGGCGCCTAGAAGGGAAGGCCGCCGCCGACCTCGTCGCGCGCGTAGGCGGTGCGACGATCCATCACCCCGGCCAGCTGCAGGTCGAAGTCGTGCGGACTCGTGGCCGTGCGCCGGGCGTCCTCGACGGTCACCAGACCGTCCTTGACGAGTGTCACGAGGGCCTGGTCGAAGGTCTGCATCCCGTAGTAATCGCCGTCGGCGATCAGGTCGACGATCGACTCGGTCTGGGCCGGGTCGACGATCCGGTCGAACACGCGGCCGGTGTTGATCAAGACCTCGATCGCCGGCACGCGACCCTTCCCGTCGGCCTTCGGCACGAGCCGCTGCGACACGATCCCCCGCAGCGCGCCCGCGAACGAGGTGCGAACCTCCTTCTGCTGCTGCGCCGGGAACAGGTCGAGCACGCGGTTGATCGTCTCCATCGCGTCGATCGTGTGCAGCGTCGAGATCACGAGGTGACCGGTCTCCGCGGCCTGGATCGCCGACAGCGCCGACTCGGCGTCGCGGACCTCGCCGACGAAGATCACGTCGGGGTCCTGCCTGACGACGTGCTTGAGCGCCGCCGCGTAGGACTCGGTGTCGATCCCGACCTCGCGCTGCTGGATGATCGAGAGCTCGTCGTCGTGGACGACCTCGATCGGGTCCTCGATCGTCACGATGTGCGCGCGACGGGTCCGGTTGATGTGCCCGATCATCGCGGCGATCGTCGTGGTCTTGCCGGTGCCGGTCGGTCCCGTGATCAGCACGAGCCCGCGGGGGGAGTCCGACAGCTGCCGCATCACCGGGGGCAGCCGCAGCTCCTCGAACGTGGGGATCTCCGAGCGCACGCGTCGGACCGCCAGGCCCACCACCGAACGCTGCCGGAACACGTTGATCCGGAACCGCCCCACCCCGGTCAGCGTGTAGCCCACGTCGGCCTCGTTCGTGGCCTCGAACTCGCGTCGCTTGTGCTCGTTCATCACCGCGAGGGCGAAGGCCTCGCTGTCGGCGGTCGTGAGCGCCGGGTGGTTCGTGGGCTCGAGCGCGCCGTCGATCCGCAGGAACGGCACGTTGCCGACCTTCAGGTGCAGGTCGCTCGCGCCGCGTTCGACGGTATGCCGTAGGAGTTCGTCGATGTTCATCCCCAGGAGGTTCTCGGCACGCGCTCGGCCCACCCTGAGCGAGATCCACGGGCGGGTTGCGCCACGTGCCCGGGGGCCGGCGGGCCGCCGCCTACAATCGGGCGTCATGGCTGCGGACGGGGCGGACGGCGCGGGCGTGGACCCGCAGGGCGAGGAGCGCGCCGCCGCAGGGTCGGGAAGGCGGCGCAGACGCAGGCGCCGAGGCTCCGGCGCCACATCCTCGCAGGCGGGAACGGCCGCCTCCGTGGCGCAGCCCGCGGCCACGGGCGGCGCCGCCCCGCAGCGCGAACAGCCGACACCGCGGGCACGGGCGGCGAAGAAGGGCCGTCCACGCGGCAAGAGCCGCACGGGTGCCCGGGCGCAGCCGAAGCTCCCGACCACGCGCGAGGTCTCGGCCGGCGGCGTCGTCTACCGGCGCACGGATGGCGGCGGGATCGAGGTCGTGCTCGCCTCGCGCCGGACCCGCAGGGGGGATCTGGCCTGGGGCCTGGCCAAGGGTGGCATCGAGGACGGTGAGAGCCGCGAGCAGGCCGCGATCCGCGAGGTCCGCGAGGAGACGGGGCTCGACGCGCGGATCGAAGCCGACCTCGGGGACACGAAGTACATGTACGTCTGGGAAGACGTCCGGATCCGCAAGACCGTCCACTTCTTCTTGATGCGCTACACGGGCGGCAACGTCGAGGACCGTGACGACGAGATGGAGGAGATCCGCTGGTTCCCGATCGAGCGGGCGCTGAAACGGGCGGCCTATCGGGGCGAGCGCGACGTCCTCGCCCGCGCGCTCGAACGGCTCGGATGAGCGCGTGACCTGGCTGCAGGCGCTGATCGGCGTCGGGGTCGGCTTCGTGTCGGGGGTCTTGTCGGGGCTGTTCGGCGTGGGAGGCGGCATCGTGATGACCCCGGGGATCCAGGTGCTGATGGGCGCCCCCCCGATCGTCGCGCTCGCCACGCCCTTGCCCGTGATCTTGCCCACCGCCGTCACCGGGGCGCTGCGCTACCACGGGGCCCACGAGCTCGACCTGCGCGCGACCGGATGGATGGCCTCGCTCGGGCTCGCCGGGGCAGCGGTGGGCGCCGCGCTCACCAAGGTCGTCCCGACGCACCTGCTGCTCGTCGTGACCGCGGCGTTGCTCGCCTGGCAATCGATCGGGATCTTCCGCGGGGCCTCACGCGCGGGGGGCGAGGCACGCTTCCGCGCGTCCGCGACGACCTTCGCAGGGATCGGCCTGATCGCCGGGGTGGTCTCCGGCCTGCTCGGGATCGGAGGCGGGATCGTCATGGTCCCCATGTTGGCCGGGTGGCTCGGGATGCCGCTCAAACGGGTGCTCGGCACCTCGCTCGCCACGATCGTCGTCCTCGTGATCCCCGGCACGATGGTCCATGCGGCGCTCGGCCACATCGACTGGGCGATCTTCCTCGTGGTGGTGATCGGCGCGGTCCCCGGCGCGCGGATCGGCGCCAACCTGGCCTTGGGCGCGCGCGAGCGGACGCTCCGCACATGGGTCGGGAGCTTCATGCTGCTCGTCGCGCTCCTGTACGGGGTGAACGAGCTGATGGCGCTCCTGCGGAGGTGAGCGCCCACTACGATGACCCCGCCCTCATGACGACCCGCAGCGCGGTGCGCGCGCTCCTGGTGATCGCCGTCGCCATGTCCGCGTGCGTCAACGTCCTCGCGGGGGTGGCCGGCGCCGGCACCCAAACGACGACGCCCGTCACGCTGACGCTGTTCCGGCAGACACCGTGGACCACGCTCAAGCGCCCTGAGCTCCACGTCGCGGTGGTGGCCTCGAACCGCGGCCAGGCCCAGGTCGGCCGGCTGTCGGCGACGATCACGATCGGCCCGCGCTTCGATTCGCTCCTCCAATACGAGGCGGCGCTCACCACGGGCCCCGCCTACGCCGCCTACGCGATCACGATCCCCTTCAAGGGCGAGCGCCTGGCTTCGGGCTCGGTGCGCACGCTCAAGTTCCACCTCGACCTGTCCACGATCGCCGCGATCAGCGCGACGGACTCGAGCGTGTACCCGATGCGGATCGATCTGTCGTCCAACGGGATGTCGGTGGCCAGCCTGATCACCCCGATCCTCCATATCGTGCGCGCGCCCGAGAGCCAGCTCCGGTTCACGATGTACACGGAGCTGCAGGCGCCGGTGGCGCTCGGGCCCGACGGCGTGCTCCAAGACGCGTCGTTCCCCGCCGCCCTCGGGCCCACGGGTTCGCTCGGGGCGCCGGTCGCCGCGCTGCGGGAGATGGAGTCGGATCCGTCGACCGCCGCCCCGTTCGACCTGGCGATCCAGCCGTCCCTGCTCGCGCAGGCGCGCGAGATGGCCGACGGATTCACCCAGGCAGACGGCACGCAGGTCTCGGCCGGCGACCCGGCGGCCCGCACGGCGAGCGGGTTCGCGACCGCGTTGACCGGCGCCCTGTCGGCCGCCGACGTCCAGGCGGTCGCGACCCCGTACGCCGGTCCGCTGATGCCGTCCCTGCTCGCTAGCGGCCTCGGGGGCGACCTGTCGCGACAGCAAGAGGAGGGCGCCGCACTCCTCGCCCAGGCCACCGGCACGAGCCCCTCGACCCAGGTGGCACGCCCGCCGCGAGGAACGATCGACGGCGCGACCCTGGGCTGGCTCGCGGGCCGCGGCGTCTCGACGGTGCTCGCCAACGCCGATACCGTCGAACGGCCCCCGCAGCCCAACGACTTCGCGCCCCCGCCGACCGCCGTCGTGCACGCGCCCAACGGGTCGCCCCTGGACCTCGTGTTGCCCGACCCGAGCACGGAGGCGTTGCTGCAGCGCGAGGACCTGCTCTCCGATCCGATCCGCGCCGCGCAGGCGGCCCTGTGCGAGCTCGCGATGATATGGCGCGAGGAGCCGGTCCCGCCCCCGCAGCCCGACGGTTCCGAGACGATCCGCGGCCTCGCCGTGGACCTGCCCACGACGCTGCCGGCGGCGGTGTGGCAGCCGCTGCTGGACCGTCTCGCCGCGGCCCCGTTCCTGCGCCCGCTCCACGCGCAGGACCTCGTCTCGATCGTGAACCCCGCCGGGGCGGACGCCACGCTCCGCGACATGACCCCGATCCCCTTCTCCTCCGGCTACGCGGACGCGATCCGATCGCTCCAGGACTCCGTCACCGCCTACGCGTCGATGCTCACGCAGGAGACCGCCGTTCCCGACCAGCTCCGCCGGGGCCTGTTCACGTCGGAGGCGCCCGCGTTCCTCGCCGGCGGCGAGGCCGACGGGCAGGCCTGGCTCGACCACGTGTCCGGGGTGGTCGACACGGCGTTCGCCGGAGCCACGCCCCAGGTGGACCAGGTCTTCACGTTCACCTCGAGCGAGGGCACGATCCCCTTGCGGATGGGCGACCCGGGCCCCACGCCGCTCAAGGTGAGCATCACCCTGCAGTCCTCGCAGTTCTCCTTCCCCCAGGGCGACACGCAGGAGGTCGTCCTCGGCCGCCCGAACCAGATCGTGACCTTCCAGGTCGTCGCCCGCGCGGCGGGCCAGAACCCGATCCAGGTGATCGTGCGATCCCCATCGGGGGCCCAGATCAGCACGAAGACGATCGTCGTCCGCACCACCACGGTGAACCGGCTGGCCCTGATGGTGACGGTCGCCGCGGCCGGCGGCCTCCTCCTCCTGTACGTGAGGAGGTGGCAGCGGCGGAAGAGCGGCTCGATCTGACCCAGGACTCGCGCGGTGTCACGGTCCGCAACGCGGCCGTGATGTCGGTGGGAACCCTGCTCTCGCGTCTCACCGGGCTGCTCCGCCTCTCGGTCACCGCGGCCGCCCTGGGCGCCACGACCCTGTCCGACGCGTACAACACCGCGAACACGACGCCGAATATCGTCTACGAGCTCGTCCTCGGAGGCATCCTGACCAGCGTCTTCGTGCCGGTGCTCGCGGAGTGGGCGAGGGACCACGACCGGAGGTCGCAAGACGAGGTCGGGAGCCGGTTCCTCACGCTCACCCTGATCACGTTGAGCGGCGTCGCGGTGGTCGCGGCGCTGGCAGCTCCGTGGATCATGCGCCTGTACGTGGCGGGGGAGTCCGACGCCGTCAAGCGCGCGCAGGAGGTCGCGACCGGCACCTTCTTCCTGCGCTGGTTCATGCCGCAGATCGTCTTCTACGGCGTCGGCGCGGTCGCGGCCGGGATCCTCACGGCACACCGCCGCTTCGCAGCGCAGATGTTCGCGCCGATCCTCAACAACCTCGCGGTGATCGCGACGATGCTCGCCTTCCTGTGGATGCGCGGCGGCAACGCGCCCACGATCGGCGACATCACGTGGGGACAGCGGACGCTGCTCGCGGCCGGCACCACGTTCGGCGTCGTCGCGATGACGGTGGCCCTGTGGCCCGCGCTGCGCGCGATCGGGTTCCGGTGGCGCCTGCGGTTCGACTGGCGACACCCGACCGTTCGGCACCTGTTCGAGCTCGCGCGATGGGTGGTCGTCTACGTCGTCGCGAACCAGCTCGCGCTGCTCGTGATCATCAACCTGAACTACTCGCTGCGGATCGACGGCGCGATCACCGTGTACACGTACGCGTTCCTGTTCTTCACCCTGCCCCACGCGATCGTGGCGGTCTCGATCTTCACGGCGCTGCTGCCCGGGATGTCCGAGCGGTGGTCCGCGGGCAACGTCGAAGGGGTCCGCGCCTTCTTCTCCCAGGGCCTGCGCGACACCGAGATCGTGATGCTGCCCGCCGCGGCCGGCATGATCGCGCTCGCCGGGCCGGTCGTGGGGCTGCTGGTCGAGTACGGGAACTTCGGGGCCGTCAGCGGCGACCGGCTCGCGTCGGCCCTCGCCGCGTTCGCGGTCGGGCTGCCCTTCTTCTCTGCGTTCCAGCTCCTCACGCGCACGTTCTACGCCACGCACGACAGCAAGACCCCGGCGATCGTCAACATCGGCGTGAACCTCGTGAACCTCGGGGCCGCGGTCGTGTTCGCCTTCGGCTTCGGGTGGGACGTCACGGGCCTGGCCCTGGGCCAGTCCGCGTCCTATCTGGTCGGCTCCGCCGCGCTCATCTGGCTCCTGCGGCGGCGCCTCGGCGCGATCCGCGGGGCCGAGATCGCGTCCACGATCTGGCGCACCGCGGTGGCGGCGCTCCTCACCGGCGTCGTGGCCTTCACGGTCTCCTCGGGGGTCGCGCGGATCCTCGACGTCGCCAGGCCTTCGGCTCGGCTCGCCCAGGTGGTGACGGCCGTGATCGCGGGGGTGCTTGTGTTCCTCCTGTCCGCGCTTATCTTGCGGATCGGCGAGGTCGATGAGGTGAGGAAGGCCCTCGTCGGGAGGTTCCGTCGGTGAGACTCCGCCGCGATGAAACCGGATTGGTCGGCAAGGTCATCGTGATCTGGCTGCTGCTGGTGGCGCTGCTCGGCGTCGTCGCGCTCGACGGCACGTCGATCATGCTCACGAGGTTCCGTCTCGACGACGCTGCCGGCCTCGCCGCCTCCGCGGCGGCCACCAGCTTCCGCGACGGCGGCACGGTCGCCGTGGCGTGCGACGCGGCCCGCCAGGCGGCGCTCGCCGACGACGCCGGCATCCCGTTCCCGGCCAACACCGCGAAGTGGTGCAAGGTGGACATGCAGACCGGGGAGTTCACGATCACCCTCCACAAGCAGGCGAAGACGATCCTCGCCGGACGTCTCTCCTTCACCAAGAGCTACGCGCGGGTGGTGCAGAAGGAGACCGCCGGACCGGCGACGCTGTAGCGTGCCCGGCGTGAGCGAGCCGGCCGCCGATCCGATCCTCGTCCGGCGCTTCCTCGACGGCGACCGAACCGCGTTCGAAGCGCTCGTGCGAAGGCACGAAGGCAGGGTGTACGCCGTGTGCCTACGGATCCTCGGCGACGCCGACGAAGCCGCCGACGCGGCGCAGGACACGTTCCTCACGGTGCTCCGCAAGCTCGACCAGTTCCGAGGCGACGCCGCGTTCACGACGTGGCTGCACCGGGTCGCCGTCAACGCCTGCTACGACGCCTTGCGCGCCAAGCGCCGCCGCCCGATGCTCCACCTCGCGAGCGACGAGTCGCTGCCGGAGCCGGGCCCGCCGCACCCGGACCACGGCGACGAGGTGGCGGCCACCCGCGACGCGGCTGCCGCGCTCGCGATGGTCCCCGAGGAGTTCCGGGTGGCCCTCGTCCTGGCCGACATCGAGGACCTCCCCTACGCAGAGATCGCCCGGGTGCTCGACGTGCCCGTCGGGACGGTGAAGTCCCGGGTCCATCGGGGACGGATCGCGCTCGCCCGGGCCATGGGCATGCAGGTCCCGGTGACCGGGGAACCCGCGCGGCCGTCACGGTCGTCGGAGGAACAGGCATGAACCACCCCGACGAACTGCTCGCCGAGTACGTCGACGGCACCCTGCGCGGCCGCGACCTGGAGATCGTGCGCTCGCACCTGGCCGAGTGCCGGCGGTGCCGCGAGGAGGCTCCCCTGGCGAGCGCCGCCAACAGAGCGCTCGCGGGGATGCCCGCACCCGCGGTCCCCGCGGGGCTGGGAGACGCGGCGCTCCGCGCGGCTCGGGAACGCCTCCCCTCCGCGGCAACCGACCGTGCCCGGCGGGCGCCCACGTGGTACCGATGGGTGGGCGCCGCGGCCGCCGCCGCCGCCGTCCTCGTGGTCGTGGCCCTGCTCCTGCCCGGGATCGGGCAGGGGCCGAGCGGGGCGAGCAGCGCGGCCAGGGGCGCGGCGTCCGCAGATCTCGGCGGTCCGCTCACGCTCGAGGTGCAGCGCACGAACTACGACACGACGTCGCTGCAGGCGCTCGGCGTCGCGGTGGGTGCGGCTCAGACGGCTGGCGGGAACCCGCCGGCCGTGCCGCAGGAGGCCACCGCCGGCCTTGCCACCGGATCGCCCTCCCCGGGCGGGACGTCGAGCGCGCTCGCCTGCGTCGATGAGGCCTGGCCGACCCTCTCCGGCCAGGACCCGGTGCGACTGATCGCGGCGAGGTTCGAAGGCAAACCCGCCTACCTGGCCCTGTACCTCCACGGCCCCGGCGCAGGGGAACCTCCCGACCTCCTCACGATCACCGTCACCTACTCCGCGACCTGCACGTTCGGACCCACGTTCGCGCACCAGCTCGGCTGAGGGCAAGGCGGTCCGCGGAATAGACTGGCGTTCGTACCGCTAGGAGGAACGTGCAGTCATGAGCGAGATCAACGTCGTGATCGTGGGATCGGGCCCGGCGGGCTACACGGCGGCCCTGTACGCCGCGCGAGCCAACCTGGCGCCCGTGGTCCTCAAGGGGCTGCAGGCTGGCGGCCAGTTGATGCTGACGACCGAGGTCGAGAACTACCCAGGGTTCGCCGACGGCATCATGGGCCCCGAGCTGATGGACCAGATGGAGAAGCAGGCCACGCGGTTCGGCGCCGAGATCCTGCCCGTCCACGTGACCGAGGTGGACCTCCGGTCGCATCCCTTCGGGGTGAAGGCAGGCGACCAGGAGTGGCGAGCACGCACCCTGATCGTCTCGACCGGCGCGTCGGCGCGCTGGCTGGACGTGCCGGGAGAAGAGGCGCTGCGCGGGCGTGGCGTGTCCGCGTGCGCCACCTGCGACGGCTTCTTCTTCCGCGACCGCGAGCTCATCGTGGTCGGCGGCGGTGACACGGCGATGGAGGAGGCGACGTTCCTCACGAAGTTCGCGTCCAAGGTGACGATCGTCCACCGTCGTGACGAGTTCCGCGCCTCCAAGGTGATGCAGGACCGTGCGCTCGCGAACCCGAAGATCTCGGTGATCTGGGACAGCGTGGTCGACGAGGTGCTCGGGACCGACGGCGTCACCGGCGTGCGGCTGCGCAACGTCCGCACGGGCGCCTTCGAGGAGGTCGCCGTCGATGGGGTGTTCGTCGCGATCGGCCACGATCCCAACACGGAGCTGTTCCGCGGACAGCTCGACCTCGACGACGAGGGCTACGTGCGTGTGCAAGAGCCTCGGACGCACACGAGCGTCCCCGGGGTGTTCGCGGCGGGGGACGTGACCGACCGCGTCTATCGCCAGGCGGTCACCGCGGCCGGGCAGGGCTGCAAGGCCGCGATCGACGCGGAGCGGTTCCTCGAGGCGATGAGCGACGAGGGCATCAGGCTCTGAGCCGGCGGCCGGGAACCGGGAACATCCACGTTCTGGGAACCTAGGAACCGCCCTCGTAGGAGCCGACGGACATGAAGGAGCAACGACAGATGGCGAACATCGGCGACGTCACCGACGCGGAATTCCAGACGAAGGTCCTGGACTCCGACACCCCCGTCCTGGTGGACTTCTGGGCGGAGTGGTGCGTGCCCTGCCACATGGTTTCCCCGGTCGTGGAGGAGATCGGCAACGACAAGGGTGAGCGCCTGAAGGTCGTCAAGCTCAACATCGATGACAACCCGCAGGCCGCACGGACCTACGGCGTGATGTCGATCCCCTCCTTGATCTTGTTCAAGGGCGGCAAGGAGGTCGCCCGCGTGATCGGCGCGAAGCCGAAAGACGCGATCCTGCGCGACCTCGAGCCGCACATCGCGTCCTAGCCATCCCCCATCCGGGGGCTTTGCCGGCGGCTCGGCCCCGGCGCAGACTGCCACCGTGCGCATCTACCGCCTCGGCGACGAGGGACCGGAGATCCTCGACATCCAGCAACGCCTCGCGACCCTCGGGTTCGGGGCCGGCGCAGACGAACAGAGCGGCACGTTCGGTCCACGGACCGACGACGCCGTCCGGCGCTTCCAGGCGGCACGCAACCTCCGCGTCGACGGTCGCGTGGGGCCGGACACGTGGGGCCAGCTCGTCGAGGCCGGCTTCCTGCTGGGGGATCGCACCCTGTACCTGCACGCGCCGCACCACCGCGGCGACGACGTGCGCCTGCTGCAACGCAAGCTGAACGCCCTCGGCTTCGATGCGGGCAAGGAGGACGGCGTCTTCGGCCCACGCACCGACCACGCGGTCCGGGAGTTCCAGCGCAACGTCGGGGACGAGCCCGACGGCGTCGTCGGGCTGCACACGATCGCGGTGCTCGAGCGGATGCGTCCCCTCGAAGACGTCCCCAGCCGCGCCCTCGTGCGCGAACAGGAGGAGCTGCGCCAGATGCGCGTCTCGCTCGAGGGGCAGGTGGTGGCGATCGACCCCGGGGTGGCGGGCGATCCCGCCACGGCGGAACGACAGCTCGCGATGGCCCGCGCGGTCGCCACCGAGCTCGGTGCCCTCGGGGCCAAGCCCGCGCTCCTGCACGTCGGCGACGAGGAACCCAGCGAATCAGAGCGCGCGCGCGACGCGAACGAGCTCGGCGCTGCGCTCTGCATCTCGCTGCACCTGGGCGGGGGGCTCCCGGAGCAGCGCGGTCCCACCTGCTCGTACTTCGGCAGCGCGTCCACGTACTCGCCGAGTGGGCGTCACCTGGCCGAACTCCTGCTGGAGGAGCTGGAGCGGGAGTTCACGTGCCGGGGCCGCCTGCAGCGGCTCACGATCTCCATGCTGCGCGAGACGAGGATGCCCGCGGTCCAGATCGAGCCGCTGTTCGTCACGAACCGCGAGGAGGCCGCTGTGATCGCGGGGCCCGAGTTCGCGACGCGGGTGGGACGCGCGGTCGCCTCGGGCGTGCGCCGGTTCTTCCGCGCCTAACCTCGCGGCGCGGTGACGGCCGAACAGGGCGAGGATCGCGCCGAGCAGGGCGCCCAGCGCCACGGCGCGGAACGCGCGCCGACCTTCGCTGGGTGGAGGGGTTGCGGCCTCGTCCACGGGGATAGGCTACGCGTCATGCGGGCGTGTCTGATGATCGAAGGCCAGCAAGGCGTTCGATGGGAGGACTGGCTGCGCCTGGCCGACGCGTGCGAGTCCCTCGGCTTCGAAGGATCGTTCCGCTCCGACCACTACTTCAGCGCGACGGGCGTCTCGGGCCAGGGGTCCACCGACGCCTGGACGTTGCTGGCCGCCCTCGCCGCTCGAACCACCCGCCTGCGTCTTGGGACCCTCGTCTCCCCCGTCACCTTCCGCGACCCTGCGCTCCTGGCGAAGTCCGCCGTCACCGTCGACGAGATCAGCGGCGGACGGGTCGAGATCGGGATGGGGGCCGGGTGGTGGGAGGAGGAGCACACGCGGTTCGGGTTCGCGTTCCACGACGTCGAAGGACGCTGGCAGCGGTTCGAGGAGCAGGTCGAGATCGTCCACGGGCTCTTGGCGCAGGAGCGGTTCTCGTTCGAGGGGCGCCACTACACGCTGCGTGAGGCCGACCTCCTGCCGCGCCCGGTCCAGCGGCCGCACCCACCCCTGATCCTGGGGGGCACCACGATCGGCCCGCGCATGCAGCGGCTGATCGGTCGGTTCGCCGACGAGTGCAACACGGTGGGCGGCACGCCCGAGGAGGTCCACAGACGGTTCGCGCGGGCCCGGGCCGGCGTCCTGGCCGAGGGTCGCGAGCCCGCGACCCTCACCACCTCGCTGATGACGTGGAGCTTCGTGGGCCGCACGGACGACGAGTACCTCGAGCGCCTCCGTCGGGCCCACGCGCTCGATCCGACCGCGGGCCCGTTCGAGGCCTACCGCGCCGACATCGAGCGCGACTGCATCGTCGGCACGCCCGCCCGGGCCGCCGAGCGGCTCGGCGAGTACGCGCGGGCGGGCGTCCAGCGGATCTTCCTGAACCACGAACTGTATGACGACATCGACATGCTCGAGGTCCTCGCGACCGAGGTGCTCCCGCAGGTGCGAGGCGGTGACTGAGCCGTGGGCCCGGACCTGTTCGTGGTCTTCGGCATCGTCTGGCTGGTCGGACTCGCGGTGTGGATCTGGGCCTTGGTCGACTGCATCCAGGTCGCCGACGACTCGATGTACCAAAGCGGGAACAAGTTGATCTGGGTGCTGGTCATCGTGTTCCTCGCCCTGCTCGGCGCGATCTTGTACCTGCTGATCGGCCGGCCGAAGCCGGGGGCGCCGAGCTCGCCCGCTCGGTTGCCCCCTCCCCCCGCGCCGGGAGGCGGGCCGTGAGCCGGGTCGTGCTGGTCACCGGGGGTGCCGGCGGGATGGGCCGCGCGATCCGCGCGCGCTTCGAGGCGCTCGGCGACGAGGTGGTCACGGCGGACCTCCACGACGCCGACGTGATCGCCAACGTCGCCGAGGTCGAGGACTGCCGACGTATGGTCGCCGAGGCCGTGGCACGGCACGGACGTCTCGACGTCTTGGTGACGGCCGCGGGCGTGTGGGTCGAGGGTCCGACCGCCACGATGAGCGAGCGGGACTGGGATCGGGTGATCGACGTCAACCTCAAGGGGACGTTCTTCGCGATCCGCCATGCGATCCCCCGCCTCGTCGAGACCGCGGGCTGCGTCGTCGCGATCTCGAGCGACTACGGCCTGGTCGGCGGCAACGGCGCCGCGATCTACGCGGCATCGAAGTTCGGGGTCAACGGGCTCGTCCGCTCGCTCGCGCTCGAGCTGGCGCCCCTCGGCGTCCGGATCAACAGCGTGTGCCCGACCGATGTGGATACCCCGATGCTCGCGGGGCAGGCGCGCGACTTCGGCGGCGGCGACGAGGAGGCCTACCTGCGTGCGCTCCTCGGAACGCTCCCTCAGGGCGAGCACGCGCGGTTCATCCGCCCCGACGAGATCGCCTCGGTCGTCGCGTTCCTCGCCTCGCCCGAGGCCGAGCCGATCACCGGGGTCGCGATGCCGGTGGAGTGGGGCGTCACCGCCGGCTACTGAGTCGGCCGGCGCGGGACCCGATGCTACGCTGAGCGCCCCATGGGCGAGCTCTCGATCGACCGCTTCGTGGACCGCTACGCCCGTCGCACCTCCGGCATGTCCGCGTCGGAGGTGCGGGCCCTGTTCGCGGTAGCCCAGCGTCCCGACGTCGTGTCGCTCGCGGGCGGGATGCCGTTCGTCCAGGACCTCCCGCGCGAGCAGGTCGGCGCGGTGATGCGGGACGTGCTCGCGGAGCACGGCGCGACCGCCCTGCAGTACGGAGGGGGCCAGGGTCAGCTCGCCTTGCGCGAGACGCTCTCGATGCTGATGGCCGAAGAAGGGCTCACGGCAGACCCCGACGACGTCGTCGTCACCGCCGGGGCGCAGCAGGGCCTGGACCTCCTCGGCAAGATCTTCCTCGACCCGGGCGACGTCGTCGCGGTGGAGGCGCCCGCCTACGTGGGCGCGCTCACCGCCTTCGGCGCCTACGAACCCCGGTTCCTGCCGATCCGGCTCGACGAGGAGGGCATGGTCGTCGACGAGCTCGAGGACGCGTTCGTGCGCGGCGAGCGCCCCACGTTCGTCTACACGGTGCCGAACTTCGGGAACCCTGCGGGTGTGACGATGTCATACGCCCGCCGAGAGCGCCTCGTCGGCCTCTGCCACGAGGCCGGGGTGCCGATCGTCGAGGACAACCCCTACGGGCTGCTGCGGTTCGAGGGGGACCCGCTGCCGACCCTCGCGTCGATGGACCCGGACAACGTGATCTACCTCGGGACGGTCTCCAAGACGTTCTCGCCGGGGGTCCGCGTCGGCTGGGCCTACGCCGAGCGTTCGGTCGTCGACCGCCTGGTCCTGGCCAAGGAGGCCGCCGACCTGTGCGGTTCGAACCTCACGATGTTCACGACCGAGCGGTGGTTCGCCGACCGCGATCGCTGGCGCGGGGCTCTCGATGGCCTCGTGTCGACCTACCGCAGCAGGCGCGACGTCATGCTCGACGCCCTCGCGCAGCACTTCCCCGCCGACGCCCGGTGGACCCGGCCCGCCGGCGGCTTCTACGTGTGGGTCACGCTCCCCGAGTGGCTCGACGCGAAGGCCCTGCTCGCTCGCGCGGTCGAGCAGCGTGTCGCCTACGTGCCCGGCACCGCGTTCTATCCCGACGGTCGCGGCGCGAACCAGATGCGTCTGGCCTTCTGCTACCCGACCGAGGACCGGATCCGCGAGGGGATCGCCCGCCTCGGTCGGCTGCTCGAGGACGAGGGCGAGCTCTACCGCAGCCTGGGGGGCGCGTGAGGGTCGCGGTCCTCGCCGGCGGCCGCACCCCGGAGCGCGACGTCTCGCTCCGCGGTGGCCATCGTGTGATGGCAGCACTCAGCGAGCTCGGGCACGACGCCTCGCTGCTCGACCCCGCCGAGGTGGCGCTGACCGAGCGGCTCCAGGAGATCGATCCGGACCTGTGCTGGCTGGTCCTGCACGGCAAGGAGGGCGAGGACGGCACCGTCCAGCGGTTGCTCGACCTCCTCGCGATCCCGTACACGGGGACGGCTGCCTTCGAGTGCGAGGTCGCCTTCGACAAGCTCCTCGCGAAGGACGCGCTTCGCCGCGCCGGGGTTCGCACACCTGAGTGGGTCGCGGTGGAAGGGTGGGCGCTGCGCGACCTCGCCGCGGGCGCGGCGCTCGGCCGCGCGGTCGAGCGTGTCGGACTCCCCTGCGTCGTCAAACCCTCCAGGAGCGGTTCCGCCCTCGGCGTGGGCTTCGTCGAGCGCGAGAGCGAACTTCCCGCGGCGCTGATGGCGGCGCTGTCGTTCAGCGGCGGCGCTTTGGTGGAGCGGAAGGTCGAGGGGACCGAGGTGGCCGCCACGTTGCTCGGGGACCCGCTGTCTGCGCTCCCCCTCGTCGAGATCGAGCCGAAGAGCGGGGTGTATGACTACGGTGCGCGGTACACGGCCGGCGCCACCGAGTATCACGCGCCCGCGCGCCTCACCTCGGAGGTCGAGGTGGCGACCGCCCGGGAGGCGGCGGCCGCGGCGGCCGCGCTCGGCCTGCGCGACCTCACCCGCGTGGACCTGATGATCGACCGCTCGGGCGTCCCCTGGGTGCTCGAGGTCAACGTGTCACCCGGCATGACCGAGACGTCGCTCGCGCCCATGGCCGCGCGCGCCGCCGCTCTGTCGTTGACGCAGATGTGTGACGCCGTCCTCACGAGCGCGGGGCGTCGGGTAGGGCCCCGCCGAGGCGGAGCTCGCTAGTCCGGAGCGAGACCCGGGCCCGAGCCCACGATCTCGGACACGATCCTCTCCAGGTCGTCGGGCGACCCGAATTCGATCACGACCCGGCCGCGCTTGGCCCCCATCTGGATCGACACGCGCGTGGCCAACTGCTCCGACAGGATCTCCTCGACCTCCGACAGGTTGGAGTCGACGGGTTTGTCGGGCTTCGTCGCGGGCTTGTCCTCCATCGCCTTCGGCGCGTCGACGAATCGGCGCACGACCTCCTCGGTCTGGCGCACGGAGAGGTCCTCCGCCGCGATCCGAAGAGCGAGCGCGGTCATCGCGTCCGCGTCGCCGAGGGCGAGGACGGCGCGGGCGTGGCCTGCGGTGATCTTGTCGTCGGTGAGCAGTTGCTGCACTTCCAGCGGAAGACCCAGGAGCCGGATCGTGTTCGCGATGTGCGACCGCGACACACCGACCCTGTCGGCGAGCTCCTCCTGCTTGAGCCCGAGCTCCTCGAGGAGCTGACGGAACGCCTCCGCCTGCTCGATCGGGTTGAGATCTTCGCGGTGGATGTTCTCGATCAGCGCCTCGCGCAGGAGGTCGTCGTCACCGGATTCCCGCAGCACCACCGGCACGGTGGTGAGCCCGGCCAGGCGTGCGGCCCGCAGGCGGCGCTCGCCGGCGATCAACTCGTAGCGACCGTCCCCCGACCGCCGAACGACGAGAGGCTGGAGGATCCCCACCTCGCGGATCGACGCCGCGAGCGCAGCGATCGCGTCGTCGTCGAACCTGGTCCTTGGTTGGCGCGGGTTCGGGCCGACCGCGTTCAACGGCGCTTCGAGCAGACCCGGCGAAGCCTCGCCGACCTCCGGGGCGCCGGGGATCAGCGCTGACAACCCTCGACCCAGCCCACCGCGTTTCGCCATCACTCCCCTCCCTTGCGGAACAGCCGCCACCGCCGTTTGGGCGTGTCGTCGTCCCGCAGCGTGGCACCGATCTCGGCCGGCTCGGCCGGCGGCTCGGCGGGGGAGGTCCCGCGCTGCGCTCGTTGGACGAGCGGTTCCTGCGACGCCTTGATGTCGAGGTCCGCGTCCTCGTCGATGACGACCACCCGTCGCTCGGGAAGGTGCCCGGGTGGACGATCCTGCCTCACGGGGCGAACGCGCGGCTCGGCCGGCTCCGCGTCGTCCCAGCTCTGGTCCTCGTCCGGCCGCGACGGTGGATCCGGGATCGCGACCAATTCCGGCTCCGCCGGGGTCGGCACCTGCGCCTCGTCCAGGGGAGCCGGCGCCTCTTCCCAGGTCTCCTCCTCCGGCCGCGCGGACGCGGCGGCCTGGGGGACGCCCGGTACGTCTTCAGGGGCCGCCTCGACGTCGCTCGCCGTCCCGGCCGCCTGGGTCTCCTCGGCGCTCTCGGTACCCTCGACGTTCTCGGCTTCCTCGGCCTCGAACTCCTCGACCACCTCGTGAACGGTCGGCAGCTCTTCGAGGGCGCTGTCGTCGATCGGCTCGGTCTCGCCCGTCTCCATCGTCGCAGGCAGGACCACCACGGGCAGGTCGTCGAACGACGGCATCGGCGTCTTCGGCGGTGGCCGGAGCGCCACCTCGCGCGCGAGCTGCCGATAGCACTCCGCGCCCTTGGACTTGGGGTCGTACACGGTGATCGGCTGGCCGAAGCCCGGAGCTTCGGAGAGTCGGACCGTGCGAGGGATGATGACGTCGTACACGAGGTCGCCGAAGTACTTCTGGACCTCGTCCACGACCTGCTCGGACAGCTTGGTCCGGGGGTCGAACATCGTCATCACGATCCCGCTCAGCCGGAGCCCCTGGTTGATGTTCTGTTGGACCAGGCTGACGTTGCGCAGGAGCTGGCCGAGCCCCTCCAGGGCGTAGTACTCACACTGGATCGGGACGATCAGTTCCTCGGCCGCCGTCAGCGCGTTCACCGTCAGCAATCCGAGCGAGGGGGGGCAGTCGAGCAGGATGAAGTCATAGCGGCCCTCGCGGACCGGACCGAGCGCCCGCTTGAGGCGGGTCTCGCGGGAGAACTGGCTCACCAACTCGATCTCCGCGCCAGCGAGGTCGATCGTGGACGGCAGCGCGTCCAGACCGCGAACCGGGGTCGCGACGACCGCGTCGTCGAGCGATGCTTCGGCGACCACGACGTCGTAGACCGTGATGTCGCGCGCCTCGTGGCGGATCCCCATGCCGGTCGAGGCGTTGCCCTGAGGGTCCAGGTCGACGACGAGGACCCGATACCCGAGTTCCGCGAGCGCCGCGCCCAGGCTGACCGCCGTGGTGGACTTGCCGACGCCGCCCTTCTGGTTCGCGATCGCGATGATGCGGGCGGTTCCGGGAGCGTCGGGAGCGACGGGTGTGCGCCGGGTAGCCGCGCGGCTCGTAGGGGTGGCCGACTTGCCGCCGGTCGATGAGGAACGGGCGGACGACGGAGCAGCGCCGGAGGAAGGATTGCTCACTGCTGGGTCATGAT
>JBLMXP010000228.1:0-4630 GCA_050257835.1 Planctomycetaceae bacterium
CCCAGAATTCAAGCAGGGCCAGCCCGACCACCAGAAGGATGCCGAAGCCAGCCAGCAGGAAGGCCGTTCGCGCCCGAAGAAGCATGCTCGCGACGATGACATTGAAGACGAAGTACAGCAGGACGGTGGTCGTACGGCGGCGCCACCTCGACGACGTCCATCCCGACGAGGTCGACCTGGCTGACGATCTGTCGCACCGCGCGGAGCAGCTCGCGCGCGAGCATCCCGCCGGCCTCCGGCGTGCCGGTCGCCGGGGCCATCCCCGGGTCCACGACGTCGATGTCCACCGACAGGTAGATCACCTCCGGCCCGTCGAGCGCCTCGACGATCGCGTCGGCGATCACGGCCTCGCTCCCCCGGTCCTCGATCTCGGTCATCGCATGCCAGCGCATCCCCTGCTCACGCATCCACGCGAAGACCTCTTTCTCCGGCCAGTAGCCGCGGAGCCCGATCTGGACGAAGTTGCGCCCGTCGACCCAGCCCTCCTCGATCAGCCGGCGCATCGGCTCGCCGTGCGCGTAGAGGTTCCCCCACTGGTCCGGCGCCGTGTCGGCGTGGGCGTCGAAGTGCAGCACGCCGACCTTGCGCGGCCACACGTGTCGCGCCACCGCCGCGGCGCTCGGGTACGTGATCGAGTGATCGCCGCCGAGCACGATCGGGATCGCGCCCGCGCTCGCCACACGGAACACCTTCTCGTGGATCACGCGGAGCGCGCGCTCGGGACGGGTCGGCACGATCGGGGCGTCGCCGGCGTCGACGGCCTTCAGTCTCGTGAACACCTCGGTCTCGAGCTGGATCGACCACGCCCAGTCGCTGCTCCAGGCGGTGGGCGCCATCCGGATCGCTCGCGGTCCGAACCGCGCGCCCGGTCGCGACGACACGCCCTCGTCGAACGGCGCGCCGACGATCGCGACGTCGGCCTGCGCCTCACGCAGGGCGTCGTCGTCGACCGCCCACGGGAGCTTCTCGAACGACCCATGCCAGTCCGAGTAGTACGGCAGGTCGGTGTTCGTGAACTCGCCGAACTCGTCTTCGCTCTTCAGCTCGCTGTGCTCGAGCCGGAAGTCGGGCGCGTCGCTCATGGCCGGCAGCATAGAGGCCCGTGCACGCCGGAGCGGCCCGGGCCGACCCGGCCGGCTACTTCTTCGACTGGTCCTTGAGCAGCTGGCGGGCGCAGTTCGCGCCCGGCCCGCCGGTGATCCCGCCGCCGGGGTGGGCGCCGGAGCCGCCGAGGTACAGGCCCTCGAGCACGAACGCGTACCGCGCGTGACGGTTCAGCGGGCGCCACGCGAACCACTGGTCGAGGCCGGGCGCCGCGTGCTGCAGGTCGCCGTCGGTCAGGCCGTAGACCGTCTCGAAGTCCTCAGGGGTCGTGACCGTCCGCGCTTCGACGAGACCCGAGAGCCCCGGCGCGTACTGCTCGAGCGTCTTCAGCACGACGTCGCCGAGCGACTCCTTCTCCCCCGCCCAGTCACCCTCGCGCAGGCGCCGCGGGGCCGCCTGGACGAGCACGCTCATCACGTGCTTGCCCTCGGGTGCGAGCGACGGGTCGGTGAGCGTGGGGATCGTGGCCTCGAGCATCGGCGACTCCGCGACGTGCCCGTACTTGAAGGCGTCCATCGCGCGCTCGACGTCGTCGATCGACGGGCCGATCACGATCCGGCCGCGCAGGCGCTCCTCGTCGGCGCCGGCGAAGACCGGCAGGCCGCCGAGCGCGAGGTCGACCTTCGCGGTCGCGCCGCGCTGGCGGATCTGCTCGCCCCGCCAGGCCATCGTCGGTCCCAGCTCGACCGGGTCGCACAGGCGAAGGGTCCGCTTCGGGTCGACCGCGGACACGACGATCGACGCCTCGAGCTCGGTGCCGTCGGCCAGGCCCACGCCGCTCACGCGGCCGCCACGCGAGCGGATCGCCACGACCTCGACCCCCGTGCGGATCTCCACGCCGAACGCGCGCGCGGCGCTCGCGAGCGCGACGGCCAGCGCGCCGGTGCCGCCCCTGGCGAACGTCGCCTGTCCGGGCGCGCCGCCGTCGTTGCCGGCGGAGTCGTTCAGCAGGTTGGCCGCGGTGCCCGAGGCCCAGGGCCCCAGGCTCGTGTAGAGCACGCCGCGCGTGGCGAGCGGGCCGCGGACCGCCTCCTCCTCGAACGTGTCGCCGACGAGGTCGGCCACCGCCGAGGGCAGCGTGCGGACCGTCTCGCGGCCCGCCTTCGCGCCGAGGTCGCGGAAGGCCCTGCCCAGCTTGAGCCCGGCGAGCGCGTCGGCGATCGACGGGGCCGCCGTGTCGGGCGGCGTCGCCACGTTCACGTACGCGAGGAACGACGCGATCGACCGGACCTTCTTGTCGAACTCCGGGTAGGCGGCCGCGTCGTGGACCGAGCGCGAGCGCAGACCGTCGGCCGTCCTGTTCGCGTCGGCCCAGAACGTCACGGGCTCGCCGTCGGGCTGGGGCGCGAACATCCGCGCGGCCGGCGCGATCGGCTCGTAGCCGTGCTGGGTCAGCTTCAGGTCCTCGACGACCGACGGGCGCAGCCGCCCGACCGTGTGCACGAGGCCGGGCGCGGTGAACCCGTCGGACAGCGGCACCGGCCGCAGGACCCCGCCGACCTCCTCCGCTCGCTCCACCACGGTGACCTTCCTGCCCGCTTTCGCGAGATAGGCGGCGGCGATCAGGCCGTTGTGGCCCCCGCCGATCACGACGACGCTCGTCTTCGCCATCAGGCCGCCCTCCGTCCCTTCTTGCGCTCCTTCAGGTACTCGAGCGCCGCCAGCCGGCCGTTCGCGGCCATGATGCCGCCGCCGGGGTGCGTGGCCGAGCCGCACATCCACAGGTCCTTCACCGGCGTGCGATAGCGGGCCCAGCCCGGCACCGGCCGGTTGAAGAACAGCTGCTCGAGCGACAGCTCGCCCTGGAAGATGTTGCCCTCCGTCAGGCCCGTCCAGTCCTCGATGTCCTTGGGAGACAGCACGAACGTGTGCAGGATCTTCGAGCGGATGTCGGGGAAGTGCTCCTCCAGCGTGTCGATCACGGTCTCGCCGAACGCGTCGCGCTCCTCGGTCGTCCACTCGCGCCCGTCGGACAGCTTGTACGGCGCGTACTGCACGAAGCACGACATGATGTGTTTGCCGGGCGGCGCCATCGACGGGTCGACGAGCGTCGGGATGATGCAGTCGATGTAGGGCCGGCGCGAGAACCGCCCGTACTTCGCGTCGTCGTAGGCGCGCTCCATGTAGTCCAGGCTCGGGCTGAACGAGATCGCGCCGCGGAGCCACGGTCCGTCGCCGGGCTTGCACGCGAGTTCCGGCAGCGCGTCGAGCGCGAGGTTCACCTTGCCGCTCGAGCCCCGGAACTTGTACCTGCGCACCTCGGCCTCGAACTCGGGGTCGAGCGTGCCCGCCTCGAGCAGCTTGAGGAAGGTCAGGTGCGCGTCCACCGAGGACATGACGACATCGGCCTGGATCTCCTCGCCCGAGTGCAGCGTCACGCCGGTGGCGCGCCCGCCGCGGACGTCGATCCTCGCGACCGGCACCTCGGTGCGGATCTCGGCGCCGAGCGAGAGCGCGGCGTCGGCGATCGCGTAGGAGATGCCGCCGGTGCCGCCGCGGGGGATCCCCCACGCCCGGAACGCGCCGTCGATCTCGCCCATGTAGTGATGAAGGAGCACGTAGGCCGTGCCGGGCGAGCGCGGCCCCTGGAACGTGCCGATGATCCCCGACGCGCTCATCGTGGCCTTCAGCGGCTCGGTCTCGAACCACTGCTCGAGGAACTCGGCCGCGCTCATCGTCATCAGCTGGATGAAGCAGGTCTGCAGGCGCTCCGGCAGGTCCTTGAACGACTTCGCGAGCGGGCCCACGGGCAGCCACTCCATCGGGTTCAGCTTGCCCGGGTCCGGCGGCAGGATCGACAGGATCGGCTTGATGAACCGGGCCATCTCGGCCATCAGCATCGAATACTCGCCGTAGACCTCGGCGTCGTTCAGCGACCACCGGCGGAGCTCGCGCACGGTCTTGCCGTGGTCGTTCACGCGCCACAGGTAGTCGTCGTCGAGCGGCGTGATCGTGCCGTCCAGCGGCAGGATCTCCAGGCCGTGCTTGGGCAGCTCCAGCTCGCGGATGATCTCTGGACGGAGCAGGGACACGACGTACGACATCGCGGAGAACCGGAAACCCGGGTAGTGCTCGACCGTGGTCGCCGCGCCGCCGAGGATCGGGTTCTTCTCCAACACGACCACCGACTTCCCGGCCTTCGCCAGGTACGCGGCCGTCACCAAGCCGTTGTGACCCCCTCCGATCACCACGGCGTCGTAGCGCTTGGCCATCGACCCCCTCCTTCGCTGCACGCGCTCATCAAGGGTATGACCGGAGGTCAGCGGCGCCTTTCGTCGGGCGCCGCACCGGCGTCGAACCGGATGCTAGTGGCGCCCCCCTGCGCGCACCATGGGCCCCCTGACCTGAGGTCACTAGGCCCGGGACGGGCCGAGCGGCCCGGGGATACGCTGCGTCGGCGAAGCGCCCCACACTCGAGGAGGACCACCGTGAGCGTCGGAACCGCGTTCTTCCCACGGGAGCAGGAGCTCAACACGAAGCTCGCCTGGGGCGAGTGGTCCGGCTACTACGCCGCGGCCGTCTACGC
>JBLMXP010000229.1:0-2520 GCA_050257835.1 Planctomycetaceae bacterium
CGATGCGCTGGTGGTCGCCCGCCTCCGCGCCGCCGGCGCGATCGTGGTCGGGCGCACGAACCTGCCCGAGTTCGCCACCGAGGGCTACACGTCGAACCTGCTCTGGGGGACCACGCGCAACCCCTGGAACCCGGAACGGACCACCGGCGGCTCGAGCGGCGGCTCAGCGGCGGCGCTCGCCGCGGGGATGGCGGCGATCGCCACCGCCACCGACGGGGGCGGCTCGGTGCGGATCCCGGCCGCCTACTGCGGCCTCGTGGGGCTCAAGCCCTCCCACGGCGTGATCGGCCGCGACCCTGTCCCGGATTGGATCGACTACTCGACCGACGGCCCCTTCTCCGCGCACGTCGACGACGTTGCGCTGCTGCTGGACGTCCTGCGGGGCCCCGTGGCCGGCGACCCGACGGCCCCGCCGTTCCCGCCGCCCTCGCCACCCACGACGATCGGGACGATCACCGTGGTGCCGCACTTCTCTGGCGCCGAACCGGCGCCGGAGGTATCGGCTCTCCTCGACGACGCGGTCGCGCGGTTCGCGACGCTCGTCGGCCTCGACCCCTCGACCCGGACCGCGCCGGACCTGTGGGCGAGCGACCCGGAGACGGCGGGTCGCGTGCCGGGGCAGGATTGGTTCACGGTGTGCACCGCGGAGCACGTGCACCGGTTCGGCCGCGACTGGGTGACCGAGCGGATGGACCGGTTCTCGCCCGCGGTCCGGTCGTTCTTCGACGAGGGCCTCGCGGTGTCGATCGACGACTACCTCGCCGCTCGGCGCCGCCGGTTCGCGTTCGCTCGCGTGCTCGACCGGCTGCTTGGCGACGACGGCGTCGTGCTGTCGCCGGTCATGGCCGTGGACGCGACGACCGCAGAAGGTCCGGGCGGAGCCTCGCCGGGCGACTGGTACGTGACCGACCTGCAGAACATCACCGGGCACCCCGCGATCTCGCTGCCGGCCGGGCTCCACGCGAGCGGCGTGCCGTTCGGGCTGCAGGTGACCGCGCCGCGGTTCCGGGAGGACATCCTGCTCGAGATCGCGGGACGGTGGGAGGAGGCGCACCCATGGGCGCTCACCGCGCCGGGGTACGAACCGTTCGGGGCGTGATGGACACGGCTCCGCGCTCACAGGCTCCTGCCGGCGGGTGGGCCCGTTGAGGACTCCGCCGACGCCGAAGAACCTGAGCACGCCCGATGAGCGCGTCGAGTTCCCCGGGTTCGTCGAGGAGTTCGTCGAGGTGGCCGGCTTCTCCATCTGTCGCGTGACGCAGGCGCCCGGGTGGCGGTGGTCGACGGACACCGCGCACCTGGTGGGGAAGACCTGGTGCGACGCGCACCACGTCGGCGTGATGCTGTCCGGACGCCAGGGCGCCGTGCTCCCCGACGGCACCGTGCTCGAGTACGGGCCGGGCGACGTGTACGACATCCCCCCGGGCCACGACGGCTACACGGTCGGCGACGAGGACGCCGTCATGATCGAGTGGTCGGGGTCGCGCACGTTCGCTGGGTCGCGGGGCGGTCTGTCGAACCGGGTGCTCGCGACACTGCTGTTCACCGATCTCGTCGACTCCACGAGCACGGCCGCGCGGCTCGGCGACGTCGCCTGGCACGAGCTGCTCTCGCTGCATCTCATGGCGTCTCGCGGCGAGCTCGAGCGGTTCGGAGGTCGCGAGGTGACCACCACGGGCGACGGGCTGCTGGCGGTCTTCGACGCTCCCGCGCGAGCGGTCCTCTGCGCGGCGGCGATCCGCGACGCCGCGCGTCGGCAGGGGTTGCAGATCCGCGCCGGCGTGCACCTCGGGGAGGTCGAGCAGGACGGCGACGACGTTCGCGGGATCGCCGTGCACGAGGCGGCACGCGTGATGGGAGCGGCAGCTGCGGACGAGATCCTCGTGTCGGAGACGACGACCACCCTGGCACGTGCGGCCGGGCTCGACTTCGACGACCGGGGGACGCACGAGCTGAAGGGGCTCGCGGCGCCGCTGCACCTGTTCGCGTTCGCGGGCTGAGGGCTACGGCTCGCGGAGCCAGGTCGCGGCGTCGCGGGCGTGGTACGTGAGCACGAGGTCGGCGCCCGCCCGCTTGAACCCGGTGAGGAGCTCCATCACGACGCGGCGCTCGTCGAGCCAGCCGTTCAGCGCGGCCGCCTTGATCATCGCGTACTCGCCGCTCACGTTGTAGGCGGCCATCGGGAAGCCGGTGGCGTCCTTCGCGACCCGGAGCACGTCGAGGTAGGGCAGGCCGGGCTTGACCATCACGATGTCGGCGCCCTGCTCGATGTCCTCGAGGACCTCCCGGAGCGCCTCGTCGCCGTTGGCGGGGTCCTGCTGGTACCCGGCCCGGTCGCCGAACCTCGGGGCGCCCTCGGCGGCCTCGCGGAACGGGCCGTAGAACGCCGAGGCGAACTTGGCCGCGTAGGCCACGATCCCGACGTCGTCGTGACCGCTCGCGTCGAGCGCGGCGCGGATCGCGGCGACCTGGCCGTCCATCATCCCGCTGGGGCCAACCATGTGGGCGCCTGCCTCCGCC
>JBLMXP010000230.1:0-5265 GCA_050257835.1 Planctomycetaceae bacterium
AGGCCTTCTGGATGGCCACGAGGTCCGGAAGGGGCAGGACCTCCTCGAGCTTGGCGAAGCTGACGCGGTTCCGAACAGGAACGAGCTGGTCAGGCAAACAGATCCCTCCCAGGGACGATCAGATGCGCACGACGGAAGGCGCGGTGGACGGCACGGCAAACGAGCAGTCTACGTGGGAGGGCACACATCGTCAACGGGGCCGGCGAGGCCCCCGGCGATGCGCTGGCGGGGAGGTTACGACCCCGATCGGACCGGGTCAACCCACCGGAGGGCCTATCTCTTCAGGGTGTGTAGCCGGGGGGAGGCGGCGAACACAGCCGCGCCAACCTCGAGTGCAGCTTCTCCTTCAGCCTCGCGTAGGTGGGATCCGAAGCGAGGCTCTGGAGCTCGTAGGGGTCGGCGACGAGGTCGTAGAGCTCCTCCTCGCCGCCTTGCCACCGCGCGTACATGTGGGTCTTCGTCCGGACCGCGCAGAAGCTCGGGACGCTGACGCTCCTCCCGAAGTGCTCCACGAGGATCGTCCCCCGCCACGGGACCGCCTTGCCCTTGAGCAAGGGCACGAGGGAGCGGCCCTCCGCGCCGGGGGTGCGCACGCCCGCCAGGGCGCCGATCGTCGGCGCGTAGTCGACGTTCAGGACCAGGTGGCCGTCCTTCGGGGCCTGCGCCAGCGGGTCGTAGCGGACGATGAGCGGGACGCGGATCGACTCCTCCCAGGGCACCTGCTTGCCCGCCCACCGGTGCGACATCGAGGAGAGCCCGTTGTCCGACGCGTAGACGAACAGGGTGTGCCCGGTCCGTCCGGCCGCGTCGAGCGCCGCGACGATCGAGCCGATCGCGTCGTCGACCGAGAGGAGGGCGCGGTACTGGCGCAGGCGGAGCTCGTCCCACGTCTCGGTCGAGAGCGGGAGCGCCCGGACCCACGCGGGCTTGTCCGACACGTCGGCCTCGTTGAGGTTCGGCGGGCGGATGCCAACGAAGTCGGGGAACGCCTGCGCGTCGCGCGGGGCCGGCCTCGCGGGCACGTGCGGCGCGTAGGGCGTGAAGAACAGGAACAGCGGCTGGCCCGCCGGCGTCGAGGAGACGAACCTCGTCGCGAGCTGGGCGAGGACGTCGGTCGAGTAGTCCTCGGCGGTCGATCCGTAGGACGTGCGCGCCCCGTCGTTGGAGAGCGTGTAGCCGAGGTACTCGGGGTTGCCGAGGAACGCGTGCCACTCGTCCCATCCCGGCGGGATGTAGGACGCGTCGGTGTAGTGGTTCAGGTACTTGCCCACCAGGCCGGTGCGGTAGCCGGCCGCCTGCAACCAGGTCGCGAGCGTCGATGCGTCGTCGAAGGCGGGGAACCCGCCGTGCGCGCCGCCGTTCGTGTAGACGCCCGTCGAGTGTGAGTACCGCCCGGTCAGGATCGTGCTGCGGCTCGGGCAGCACAGCGGGTTGGCCACGAAGCTCCGTGTGAACACGGTCCCCCGGTCGATCAGCTCGCGCTGGAGGACCGGCATCCGATCCAACTCGTCCCACCGCTGGTCGTCGGTGAGGATCACCACCACGTTCGGCTTGGACGCCGCGTGGGCGACGTGGCGAGACGCGGCCGACGGCGCGAACGAGGCGGCGAGGAAGGCCGCCACGAGGACGCCGAGCGCGCGACGCACGGGAGACACGGAACCCCCTCCAGGACCCTCCTGCCTGGAACCTACGAGGCGGGCCCGCGGGCGTCGGGGGCCGAACGGCCCGCCACGGTTGGACCCCCGCGCAACCCTTCGCGAGCCCGATCTCGCGTGTCCCGTTCAGCCCGGGGAGCCCCGATGCCGATGACCTTTCGCGTGGAGGTCTCCAGGTTCCGCGCTGCTCCCGCGAGCATCTCGGCCCCCCCGTCCGATAGGGAGGGTGGAGCGGTCGAGCGGTCCGAGGATCGTGAGGCCGAGCGTGCGCTCGTGGCGCGGGCGCAGGAGGGTGACCGTGCAGCCTTCGAAGAGCTCTACCGGGCCCACGTGGCGGGCGTCGCGCGCCGCGTGCGCTACCGGATGGGCGCGGCCGACGAGGACGTCGTGGCCGAGGTCTTCGTGCGCGCCTGGAGGGCGCTCCCCCGCTACAGGGACACCGGCGCGCCGTTCGCCGCGTGGCTCGACGGGATCTGCCGGCACCTCGTGGTCGACACCTTCCGCGCACGCGGGCGCAGCGTCCCGGTGGCCGAGGTCCCGGACCGGAGCGTGGAGCCGATGAGCGCGGACCTGCTCGCCCTGCGCGAGGCGATCGACCTGCTCCCCACCGAGCAGCGCCAGATCGTCGAGCTCAAGTACCTGGTCGGGCTGACGAACGGCGAGGTGGCGGCCGCGCTCGGCACCACGCCGGGCGCCGTGAACGCGAAGCAGTGGCGGGCGCTCCGCGCGCTGGAGCGCCTGCTGGAGGACGGGTCATGACCCCCGACCTCGAGCGTCTGGACGAGCGCCTTCGCGAGCGGTTGGCCGCGCCGGTCGACGAGGACGCGGTCTGGGGCCGTATCGACGAGCGGATCGGCGGGGTCGCCCCGGTCGTGGCGCTGCACGCGAAGCGCCGGCGCCGCGGCGTGGCTCTGCTCGCGGTCGCCGCCGCGATGATGATCGGCGGCAGCGCCTTCGCCGCCACCGGCGGATGGGTCGGCTCGTGGATCCACGGCAGGGAGCACCAGGCGACGGTGGCCCCGGGCGTCGCGGTGGCGCCCTCCCCGGCCCCCGCGGACGACGGCGCCCTGGGCGGCGCGACGCAGCCGGCCGCCTCCGCGAGCCCGACGCACACGAAGACCCCGACCGCGACCGAGCCCTCGGGCGGCTCGGACGGCGGGTCCTCGGGCGGCTCCGACGGCGGCTCGACCTCCACCTCGAGCGGCTCGTCCTCCGGCGGGGACTCCCAGGGCGCCTCGAGCGGAGGGGACTCGCAGGGCTCCACGTCCGGCGGCGGGGACTCGCAGGGTACGTCCGGCGACCAGGGCTCGAGCGACTCACAGAGCCCCACCGCGAGCCCGACCGACTCGCAGGGCGGCGACTCCCCGTCGGTGTCGGACGGCTCGGACAGCCAGAGCTGACCCGGCCGCGGCGACGATCTTCTCGACGACTTCGACGTCGGTGCGTGCATCCGGGCCCCCTGCCCCGATTCGAACGGTGACAAGGGCGAACCCGTCGCGAGGCGGGGGCGCAAAACCAGGGGTCTCGGCCCGGCGACGTCGGCCCGAGATCGCCCAGTTGCCGAAAGGAGCACGACGTGAACGAGCGCATCGTTCGCACCGCCGGGAAGGTCATGGCCATCTCGGTGCTTCTCGTGGGCTACGGGATGCGGCTGCCCGCGATCCCCGTGGCCCACGCCGACGTCCCCACCTGTGACGGGTTGACCGCCACGATCGTCGGGACCTCCGGGTCCGACACGATCCACGGCACGCCCGGTGACGACGTGATCGTCGGCCTGGGCGGCGCCGACACGATCAACGGCGGCGGCGGCAACGACACGATCTGCGGCGGCGGCGGCAACGACACGATCGTCGGGGGCGGCGGCTCGGACACGCTGCTCGGCCAGTCCGGCGACGACAACATGCAGGGCGACGGCGGCAACGACACGCTGCTCGGCGGCTCCGGCAACGACCTCGAGCAGGGCGACGACGGCAACGACACCCTGATCGGCAACGACGGCCACGACACGCTCGAGGGCGACCAGGGCGACGACGACCTGCAGGGCGACGACCAGAGCGACACGCTCTCCGGTGGGGCCGGCGACGACACCCTCTCCGGCGGCCAGGGCGACGACACCCTCGAGGGCAACGGCGGCGCCGACACCCTCCAGGGCGACCAGGGCGACGACGACCTGCAGGGCGACGGCGGCAACGACACCCTGAGCGGCGGCTCCGGCTCCGACACCGAGGACGGCGGCGACGGCAACGACCAGGGCGACTGCACGAGCGCCGACACCTGCTCGAGCGACACCGAGAACCAGCAGTAACCCACCCCGCACCACCCACCCGGCCAGGACGGGCGGCGGTCCCCCGCCGCCGCCCGTCCGTCTGCCCATCGAGGTCTGGAGGTCAGGTGAGAGCCATGCCGAGCCGTGCACTCTTGCGGTGGGCGGCCGTCGCCGCCGCGGCCGCGACCCTGTTCCAGGTGGCCGTCCAGGCGGCGCCCGCGGCCCACGCCAAGCAGCGCCCCGACATCGTCGTGATCGTGACCGACGACCAGCGATGGGACACGATGCGGTACATGCCGCTGACCGCGTCCTGGCTCACGACGGACTACCCGAACGCGTTCGTGTCGAACCCGGCCTGCTGCCCGTCGCGGACGACGATCCTGACCGGCACGTACTCCCAGGAGAACGGCGTGTGGACGAACTCGCCCCCCTACGGGGGCTGGCCCGCCTTCGTGGCCAACGGGTGGCCCGGGCACACGATCGCCGACGCGCTGCAGGCCTCCGGGTACCGCACGGCGCTGCTCGGGAAGTTCCTCAACTCCTGGGACGGGACGATCCCGCCGGGTTGGGACCTGTTCGCCGCGCACCTGCACGCCGGGGCCTTCCCCGGCACCCACGAGGCGCCCTACTACGACTACACGCTGCGGGTCGCGCAGAACGGCACCGTGACCGACCAGAACCACGGCGAGACGGCCGCCGACTACTCCACGACCGTGATCGAGCAGATGGCGACCGACGAGATCCGCGCCACGCCGCCCGGCCAGCCGCTGTTCCTGTACTTCGCGCCCCCCGCACCGCACAGCGCCGGCAACGGCCGCGTCCCGATCCCGGCCCCACAGGACGTGAGCGCGCCGGTGCACCTGCCGGCCCCCTCGGCCAACGTGAACGAGGCCGACGTGAGCGACAAGCCGTCCTACATCGCGTCGCTGCCGCAGATCGCGACGACCACGCTGAACCACTGGCGGCGCGAGCAGGCGCGGACGCTGTTCTCCGAGGACCGCGCGATCGACGACATCATGCGGACGATCGCGGCCACCCGCGACCTGTCGAACACGCTCGTGCTGATGCTCGGCGACAACGGCTTCTCCGACGGGTCGCACCGCTGGATGGCCAAGGGCGTCCCCTACGACGAGGTGATCCGGGTGCCGATGCGCGCGCGGTTCGACGGCGTGCTCCCGGTCGGCGAGGACCCTCGGATCGCGGACAACCTCGACCTCGCGCCCACGATCGCGCAGGCGGCCGGGATCGGGTTCCCCACGGCCACGGAGGGGGAGTCGCTGCTGCAGCCGAGCGCTCGAGACCACCTCGTGATCGAGGGCGGGGTGAGCACCCGGCATGCCTGGT
>JBLMXP010000231.1:0-9907 GCA_050257835.1 Planctomycetaceae bacterium
AACTCGAAGGCGCTCGAGCTGGGCGGCGTGGACCGCGACACGCCCGACCCCGAGGCCGGCCGGATCGAGCGCCGCCCCGACGGGGAGCCGCAGGGCACCTTGCACGAGGGCGCGGGTGACCTCGTGTCGCGGCACATCCCGCCCCTCGGCACCCAGCAGGTCGCGGAGGGTCTGCGCAAGGGCCAGGAGTACCTGCACTCGCTCGGGATCACCGGTTGGCAAGACGCGATCGTCGACACGGGCGGGAGCTTCGGCAATCTCGACGCGTACCTGGACGCGGCGCGTGACGGCTCCCTGACGGCCCGCGTGATCGGCGCACTCTGGTGGGACCGCAACCGTGGGCTCGAGCAGATCGAGGACCTCGTCGGCCTGCGCGACCGGGGCGCCGCCGGCCGCTTCGCGGCGACCTCGGTCAAGATCATGCAGGACGGGGTCTGCGAGAACTTCACGGCCGCCACCCTGACGCCGTACCTGGACGAGCATGGTCACCCCACCGTCAACAGCGGGATCTCCTTCGTCGAGCCGGAACTGCTGAAGGAGGCCGTCACACGCCTGGACGCGCTGGGGTTCCAGGTGCACTTCCACGCGCTCGCCGATCGCGCCGTGCGCGAGGCCCTGGACGCGATCGAGGCGGCCCTGCGCGCCAACGGCCGCAAGGACCTCCGCCACCATCTCGCGCACCTGCAGGTCGTCCACCCCGACGACGTCCCCCGGTTCCGGGCGCTGGGCGCCGTGGCGAACGCCCAGCCGCTGTGGGCGGCGCATGAGGCGCAGATGGACGAGCTGACGATCCCGTTCCTCGGCGAGCCGCGGTGGACCTGGCAGTACCCGTTCGCGAGCCTGGTGCGCGCGGGGGCCACGCTCGCGATGGGAAGCGACTGGTCGGTCTCGAGCCCGGACCCCTTGGAGGAGATCCACGTCGCGGTGAACCGCGTGATGCCGCCCTCGTATCCGTACCGCACCGGCACCACGGAGGTCTTCCTGCCCGACGAGCGGCTCGACCTCGCGACCTCGATCGCCGCGTTCACGATGGGCTCCGCATACGTGAACCACCTCGAGGCCGAGACCGGCTCGATCGAGCCGGGCAAGCAGGCCGACCTCGCCGTGATCGACCGCGACCTGTTCGCGCACCCTGCCGAGGAGATCGGCGAGGCGCGGTGCCTGCAGACCTACGTCGCGGGCGAGCGCGTGTACGCGGCGTCGGACGCGTAGCCCGGCGAGGCTCGATCAGCCGGCGACCGGCGGACGATGCGAGGCCGCCCACACGCGAACGTTCTCGACGTGCGCACGCGCCTCGGCGCCGTGCTCGCACGCCATCTGGTCCTCGCAGGGAGGGTTGCCCTCCATCGTGAAGAAGTTGAAGCGGCAGTCCGGGCAGAACACGTCGAGCTCCTCGGGCAGGTACGGGCAATCGCCCCAGCTGCAGCTCCGGGTGCCGTCGCCGGTCTGCAGGTCATAGCCGCACCCCGGGCACTGCGTGAAGCCTTCCCACCTGGCCATCGCTGCCTCCGCTCCAAGTATCCCTCGATGATGGCCCTGCGGTGCCGCCGCACCCGGGGCAAAGGTCCCGGGTCGGAGGGTGCCGCCCGGCCCCTTCCCTGCGCGGGGCGTGGGGTCCGCCCATCACGGGTCCCGTGGCGTGCGTTAGCCTGGACGTTCGATGAAGGTCAAGCTCCGCAATCCCGACCGAGAGGTCGACGTCGTGGGCGGCCGTCTCCTCCAGGAGGTGCTCGCCGAGCTCGACGTGAACCCCGACACCGTCCTCGTGATCCGCGACGGCGAGCTGATCACGCGCGAGACGCGGGTCGGCGACGCCGACGCGCTGGAGATCCGCCCTGTGATCTCGGGGGGAGGCGGCCGATGAAGTGCACGCGGTGCAAGGCCCCGGCGGTGATCGAGGTGCGCCGCCACAACGCCGCCTACTGCAAGGAGTGCTTCCTCACGGTGTTCACCAACGCGGTGCAGCGTGTCGTCCAGCACGATCGGATGTTCGATCCCGAGCAGCGGGTGCTGGTGGCGGTCTCCGGCGGGAAGGACTCGCTCGCGCTGTGGGACGTGCTGCTGCGTCTGGGCTATCGGGCCGACGGCCTGTACCTGGGGCTCGGGATCGGCGGCTACTCGGACCGGTCGAAGGAGGCCACGCGGGCGTTCGCCCAGGAGCGTGGGGCGACCCTGCGCACCGTGGACCTCGCGCAGGAGCAGGGCTTCGACATCCCGACCGCCGGACGCAAGGGGGCGCGATCCACGTGCGCGGTGTGCGGCCTCTCGAAGCGCTACGTCTTCAACCGGGCCGCGCTCGAAGGGGGCTACGACGTGATCGCGACCGGTCACAACCTCGACGATGAGGCGGCCACCCTGCTCGGCAACACCCTGCGCTGGAACACCGAGTACATCGCGCGCCAGTCACCCGTGCTCGCGGCGAAGGACGGCATGGTCAAGAAGGTCAAGCCCCTGCACCGTCTGTCCGAGCTCGAGACCGCCGCCTACGCGTTCCTGCGGGGGATCGACTACGTGGTGGAGGAGTGCCCCCTCGTGGGCGGCAACACGCAGCTCCGGTACAAGGAGGCCATGAACACGATCGAGGGCCGCTCGCCGGGGACGAAGGCCCAGTTCTTCCTCGGCTACCTCGAGCGCGGGATGCCGCTGTTCGCGAAGGCAGACGTTGCCGTCCTGGGCCGATGCGAACGATGCGGACAACCCACCACCGGCACCTTCTGCGCGTTCTGCCGCGCGCGGGCGCAGATCCTCGGCGAGCGGCTGGGGTCGCCCACCGACCGACAGGTGGTCGAGGAGCTCGCCGAGGAGGTCCTGCCCGAGGAGCTCTACGGAGTGGCCGCGGAGTCGGGATGAGCCAGCCGTTCGCGCCCGACGAGCGCGTCCTGCTGGTCGACCAACGAGGCCGCACGTACGTGTTCACCCTGCAGCGGGCAGGGACCTACCACACGCACTCCGGCACCCTCCCGCACGACGCGCTCCTCGGCCACCCCGAAGGCACGCGGGTCGAGACGTCCAAGGGGATGGTCTTCACGGCCTTCC
This sequence comes from Planctomycetaceae bacterium, assembly GCA_050257835.1. Lineage (GTDB taxonomy): Bacteria > Actinomycetota > UBA4738 > UBA4738 > HRBIN12 > AC-51. The sequence continues at coordinate 3,037 of JBLMXP010000231.1, forward strand.
GGCCACGCTTCGCCGACTTCGCGCTCAAGATGAAGCGGGGCGCGCAGGTCGTCTACCCGAAGGATCTCGGTCCCATCCTGATCGACGCCGACGTGTTCCCGGGGTCCCGGGTGCTCGAGGCCGGGACCGGCTCGGGCGCGCTCACGATCGCGCTCTGCCGCGCGGTCGGGGCCGAAGGACGGGTCGTGTCGTACGAGGTCCGGGAGGAGCACCTCGCCCAGGCGACCGCGAACCTCAAGGCGTTCTTCGGCGACCTCCCTGATCGGCTCGACCTGCGCCTGGGCGACGTCGCGGAGGTGACGGGGGAGCGGTTCGACCGGTGCGTCCTGGACCTACCCGAGCCGTGGTCGCCTTTGTCCGTGCTCCGCGACGCGCTCGAGCCCGGTGGCGTGCTCTGCGCCTACCTCCCGACCACGATCCAGGTCCAGCAGCTGGTCCTCGAGCTTGCGCCGCAGGGGTTCCTCCATATCGAGACGTTCGAGGTCCTGCGGCGCGGGTGGCACGTCGCCGAACGGTCCGTGCGTCCCGACCACCGGATGGTGGGCCACACGGGCTTCCTCACGGTGGCGAGACGCACAGCCTGACCCGAGGAAACTTGACCGGAGGTCCTAAGCCTTCCGGTCGTTGCTGCCGTAGATATGAGGCAGGTCGGCCCGAACGTCCCGGATGCGCGTGAGCGTCGGGAGGCGGGTATACAGTCGGCGGGACCGCCGAGGAGGTGACCGATGAGCGGCGAAGAGCAGGCCGAGCGGTACGAGGAGCACGTGCACGAGCTCCAGTCGCAGGTCAAGTTCCTGGAGGAGGAGGTCGGCCTCCTGCGCCGCCGGCTCACCAACGCGCCGCGCCAGGTCACGATCTTGGAGGAGAAGCTCGTCGAGACGCGCGAGCAACTCGCCAAGGCCATGGGGCAGAACCAGAAGCTCGCCGACGCCCTGCGCGGTGAGAAGGACAGGATCGAGGCCCTCGCCGCCGAGGTCGAGAAGCTGAGCCAGCCGCCGGCCACCTACGGCGTGTTCCTGCGCACGAACGACGACGGCTCGATCGACGTCGTGACCGCCGGCCGGAAGATGCGGGTGCTCGCGGCGCCCGACGTCGAGATCGAGAGCGCTACCCCCGGGAGCCAGGTCGTGTTGAACGAGTCGCTGAACGTCGTCGAGCTGCTCGGTCACGACGGAGCCGGTGAGGTCGTCAAGGTGAAGGATCGTCTCGGCGAGGATCGCGTGCTCGTGTTCGGCCGAGGGGACGAAGAGCACGTGGCGTTCCTCGCCGGGACGCTCCTCGAGCACGGCGTGCGCGCCGGCGACAACGTCTTGTTCGACCCGCGCTCGGTCGTGGTGACCGAGCTCCTGCCGAAGGAAGAGGTCGAGGAGCTCGTCCTGGAGGAGATCCCCGACGTGTCCTACGAGGACATCGGCGGCCTCGAGGGCCAGATCGAGCACATCCGCGACGCGGTCGAGCTGCCGTTCCTGTACGCGGAGCTCTTCCACGAGCACGAACTGGACCCGCCCAAGGGTGTCCTGCTGTACGGGCCTCCCGGCTGCGGCAAGACCTTGATCGCGAAGGCCGTGGCGAAGTCCCTCGCCGAGAAGGTCGCCGAGCGCACCGGGCGCGACGACGCGCGCTCGTACTTCTTGAACGTGAAGGGCCCCGAGCTCCTGAACAAGTACGTGGGGGAGACCGAGCGGCAGATCCGCCAGATCTTCCAGCGGGCGAAGGAGCGGAGCGAGGAAGGCCTGCCCGTGATCGTGTTCTTCGACGAGATGGACTCGATCTTCCGCACCCGCGGCACGGGCATCTCGAGCGATGTCGAGTCGACGATCGTCCCGCAGCTCCTGTCCGAACTCGACGGCGTCGAGACCCTGAAGAACGTCATCGTGATCGGCGCCTCCAACCGCGAGGACCTGATCGACCCCGCGATCTTGCGGCCCGGACGCCTGGACGTGAAGATCAAGATCGAGCGCCCCGACGGGCCGCAGGCGGCCGACATCATGAGCAAGTACCTGCATCCGAGCGTCCCGATCCATCCCGACGAGGTCGCCCGCTACGGCGGCGACGTCCAGGCCGCGTGCCGGCGGATGATCGAGAAGACCGTGGACCGGATGTACGCCCCGAGCGACGAGAACCGGTTCCTCGAGGTCACCTACGCGAGCGGCGACAAGGAGGTCCTGTACTTCAAGGACTTCAACTCCGGCGCGATGATCGAGAACATCGTGCGCCGCGCGAAGAAGGACGCGATCAAGCGGTTCCTGTCCACCGGGGAGAAGGGCATCAAGAGCGAGGACCTCCTCACCGCGATCCGCGACGAGTTCAAGGAGAACGAGGACCTCCCCAACACCACGAATCCCGACGACTGGGCCCGGATCTCGGGCAAGAAGGGCGAGCGGATCGTCTACGTGCGCACCCTCCTGGGGGCCGACGGCGACGGGCGCCAGGTCGAGCGCGTGAACGCCGGCCAGTACCTGTAAGGTGGCCGGATGGCCATCCCCAAGGTCATCGGCACGGAGACCGAGTACGGCATCGCGGCCCCCGGCCAGCCCGACTTCAACCCCGTCCTGTCCTCGTCGCTGCTGATCTCGGCCTACGCGGGGAGCCTGCGCCGGATCCGCTGGGACTACGAGGACGAGTCCCCGCTGCGCGACGCGCGCGGCTTCGAGCCCGTGGCCGCCCGGGAGATCTCCGACGAGGACCTCGGCCTGGCCAACGTGATCCTGCCCAACGGCGCGCGCTACTACGTCGACCATGCGCACCCCGAGTACTCGACCCCCGAGTGTCTCAGCCCCCGGGAGCTGGTCGTCCACGACAAGGCCGGAGAGCGGATCTTGGAGCGCTCGCTCGAGGTCGTGGCCCAGGAACTGCCGAGCGCCCCCGCCCTTTCGCTCTACAAGAACAACAGCGACGGCAAGGGCAACTCCTACGGCACCCACGAGAACTACCTGGTCGACCGGGCGGTGCCGTTCGGCGACATCGTCCGCGACCTCACCCCGTTCTTCGTCTCGCGCCAGGTCTTCACGGGCGCCGGCAAGGTCGGCGTCGAGTCGCAGTGGGAGGACCGTAGCCGCATCCCGTTCCAGCTGTCCCAGCGAGCCGACTTCTTCGAGACCGAGGTCGGGCTCGAGACCACGCTGAAGCGCCCGATCATCAACACGCGCGACGAGCCGCACGCCGACCCGGAGCGGTACCGGCGTCTGCACGTGATCGTGGGCGACGCGAACCTGTGCGAGGTGGCGCAGTTCCTGAAGCTGGGGACCACTGCGCTGGTGCTCAAGATGATCGAGGACGCGTTCCTCCCTGACCTCACGCTCGTGAACCCGGTGTCGGCGATCAAGGCCGTCTCTCACGACGTGACGCTTCGGGTCCCGATCGAGCTCACCGATGGGCGGAAGCTGACGGCGGTCCAGCTGCAGTGGGAGTACCTCGAGCTCGCGCGGAAATACGTCGATCGCGAGGACGACACGCCGGACAACCGGGAGGTGATCGACCGATGGGAGGCGACGCTGCAGGCCTTGGAGGAAGACCCCACCTCGCTCGTGCGAGCGCTCGACTGGGTCGCGAAGCAGCGGATCCTCGAGGGCTACCGCGAGCGGGACGGGCTGGCGTGGAACGATCCCAAGCTCCGCGCGGTCGACCTGCAGTACCACGACGTCCGTCGTGACAAGGGCCTGTACCACCGGCTCGAGCGCGCGGGCAAGGTGGAGCGGCTCACCACCGACGAGGAGGTGGAGCGCGCGATCATGGCCCCGCCCGAGGACACGCGCGCGTACTTCCGCGGTCGCTGCATCGGGAAGTTCCCCGACGCGATCGCGGCGGCGTCGTGGGACTCGCTGATCCTCGACACCGGCCGTGACGCCTTGCAGCGCGTGCCGATGCGCGAGCCGCTGCGGGGCACGCGAGCCCACGTCGAGGCGCTGCTCGACGACTGCGAGGACGTCGCGACGCTCGTGGACCGGCTGCGGGGCTGAGGACGGCGCTGCCGGGCCCTCGCGCACCCGCGGGATAGAATCCCTCTCCGGGAAAGGAGCAGGTCGTGCCGGAGCAGGAACAGAAGCGGATCCAGAAGAAGGCGGGTGGCGCGGGCGCCGATGACGACGCCGGCCAGGTCCAGTCCTCCTCGAAGGCCTCAGAGCTGAAGGAGGAGATGGACGAGATCCTCGACGAGATCGACTCCGTGCTCGAGGAGAACGCCGAGGAGTTCGTCAAGTCCTACGTGCAGAAGGGCGGAGAGTGAGCGAGCGGCTGATGCTGCCGCTCGCCGGCACCCCGTTCGGCGCGAGCCCGAGCTTCGTCGAGCTGGTCCGGCGCGAGCGCCCCGAGGCGTTGCCGCCGGTCCTCACCGGGCGTATGGAGGACCTGCAGCTCCCGCACGGCACCACCGTGCTCGGCCTTCGCTACGCCGACGGGATGATCATGGCCGGGGACCGCCGCGCGACCGCCGGCAACCTGATCGCGGATCCGAAGATGCGCAAGGTCTTCGCGGCCGACGACTACTCGGCGATCGCGATCGCCGGCGCGGCCGGGCAAGCCGTCGAGCTCGTGAAGCTGTTCCAGCTCGAGCTCGAGCACTACGAGAAGATCACCGGTGATCGCCTGTCGTTGGAGGGCAAGGCGAACCGGCTCGCCCAGATGATCCGCGGGAACTTCCCGATGGCCCTGCAAGGGCTGATCGTGGTCCCGCTGTTCGGGGGATTCGACGAGCGACGCGCCGAAGGACGGATCTTCTACTACGACGCCACGGGCGGCCGGTGGGAGGAGGACGACTTCCAGACCACCGGCTCGGGTGGTCAACCCGCGAAGAACTCGCTCAAGAAGCGGTGGAAGCCGGGCCTGGACCGCCGAGCCGCGATCGAGGTGGCTGTCGAGGCGCTGATCGACGCCGCCGAGGACGACGCCGCCACCGGCGGGCCCGACACGGTGCGCAAGCTCTACCCGATCGTGATGACGGTCACCGCGACCGGCGCCGACGACGTGGCCGAGGAGGACGTGGCGGCCGCGGTGGAGGCCGTGTTCGCACGGCGAGAGGGCGGCGCCTGATGTCGTTCATGCCCTACGTCGCGCCCGAGCAGCTGATGAAGGACCGCTCGGAGTACGCGCACAAGGGGATCGCGCGCGGCCGCTCGGTGATCGCGATCGAGTACGCCGAGGGGCTGCTGTTCATCGCCGAGAACCCGAGCGCCACGCTGCACAAGATCAGCGAGGTCTACGACCGGATCGCGTTCGCGGGGGTGGGGAAGTACAGCGAGTTCGAGGAACTCCGGATCGCGGGGATCCGTCTGGCCGACGTCCGTGGGTACCAGTACGGGCGGGAGGACGTGAAGGCCCGCGACCTCGCGAACGCCTACTCGCAGGCGCTGTCCACGATCTTCACCCAGCAGATGAAGCCCTACGAGATCGAGCTCCTGGTCGGGGAGGTCGACGGGGAGGTCGACGGTTCGTCGATCTACCACGTCTTGTTCGACGGCTCGGTCTCCGACGAGCGGGGGTTCATCGCGATGGGCGGGCACGCCGACGACCTGAACGAGGTGCTGAAGGATCGCTACGCGGCGGGGTGGGACCTGCCCACGGCGGTCCGCAGCGCGGTGGAGGCCCTCAGCGCGGTGCCCGAGCGCCGCGAGATCGCGAACGACCAGCTCGAGGCGGGGGTGCTCGACCGCACCCGGGCGGCGCGCCGGAAGTTCCGCCGCCTCACGGCCGGCGAGCTGTCGGACATCCTCGGCGGCTGAGCCGCGCGGAGCCGCGGCTCCCACCGTTGCGGACGGCCGCACCTACACTCGAGGCGGTGGACCGGCGGATCTACGGCCTCGAGAACGAGTACGGCGTCACCTGCACGTTCCGTGGGCAGCGGCGCCTGTCGCCCGACGAGGTCGCCCGCTACCTGTTCCGGCGCGTGGTGCATTGGGGGCGCTCCTCCAACGTCTTCCTCGAGAACGGGGCCCGGCTGTACCTCGACGTGGGCTCCCACCCCGAGTACGCGACCCCCGAGTGCGACGACGTCCGCGAGCTGGTCGCGCACGACAAGGCGGGGGAGCGGATCTTGGAGCACCTGTTGAGCGCGGCCGAGATCCGGCTGCACGAGGAAGGGATCTCCGGCGACGTCTACCTGTTCAAGAACAACACCGACTCGGCGGGCAACTCCTACGGCTGTCACGAGAACTACCTCGTAGCGCGGCACGGCGAGTTCGCACGGATGGCCGACGTGCTGATCCCGTTCTTCGTGACGCGCCAGATCTGGTGCGGCGCCGGCAAGGTCCTGCATGGGCCCCGCGGCGCCCAGTACTGCATCGCCCAGCGCGCCGAGCACATCTGGGAGGGCGTCTCGAGCGCGACGACCCGCAGCCGGCCGATCATCAACACCCGCGACGAGCCGCACGCCGACGCCGAGCGCTACCGGCGGCTCCACGTCATCGTCGGCGATTCGAACATGAACGAAGCGACCACGATGCTCAAGGTCGGCTCGGCCGACCTCGTGCTGCGGATGATCGAGCACGGCGTGACGTTCCGCGACCTCACGCTGGAGAACCCGATCCGCGCGATCCGCGAGATCAGCCACGACCTCACCGGCACGCGCTCCGTGCGCCTGGCCGCCGGGCGTACCGCGTCAGCTCTGGACATCCAGCGTGAGTACCACAGCCGGGCCGTCGACTTCGTCGAGCGCACCGGTGACGACGAGTCCGGCAAGCGGGTATTGGAACTCTGGGGACGCACGCTCGATGCGATCGAAGCGCAGGACCTGTCCCGAATCGACCGCGAGATCGACTGGGCGACGAAGTTCCAGATGATTGAGCGGTACCGCGCCAAGCACGGGCTCGCGCTCTCGTCGCCGCGCGTCGCCCAACTCGACCTCGCCTACCACGACATATCCCGCCACCGCGGCCTG
>JBLMXP010000232.1:0-13136 GCA_050257835.1 Planctomycetaceae bacterium
CGACGATGACCTCGACGCGGCGCGCGACGCGGTCCGCAGGCCGATCGCCCTGTACGTGGGCGCGTTCGGATCGCGCGAAGCGAACTTCTACAAGTCGCTCGTCGAGCGGTACGGGTTCGAGAAGGAAGCCGCGGCGATCCAGTACGCGATGCTCGACGGGAAGCCGAGCGACGCCGTCGCGGCGGTCACCGACACGATGGTCGACGCGCTCGCGCTCGCCGGGCCGGTCGCGCGCGTCCGCGATCGGCTGCAGGCCTACGAGGACGCGGGCGCGACGAGCCTGCTCGCGATGACGACCGAGGAAGCCACGATCCGAGGGTTGGCGGAGGCGCTCGGCTGATGGGCGAGACCTACCTCGAAGACATCGCCGTGGGGCAGACGTTCGCGAGCGAGCCGCACGCCGTCACGAGCGACGAGATCGCGCGGTTCTGCGACCTCTCGGGCGACTTCAACCCGCTGCACACCGACGACGAAGCGGCGCGCGCGGCCGGGTTCCGCGAACGGATCGCGCACGGCCTGCTCGTGCTCTCGGTCACGAGCGGGATGCCCACCGAGGCCGACGACTGGGCGCTGAACGCCTACCTCGAGGAGTCGCGGCGGTTCGTCGCGCCCGTCTACCCGGGCGATGCGATCCGCACGGTCACGCGGGTGAGCGAGGTCCGCCGCTCGCGGTCGGACCCGGGGCGCGGCATCGTGACGACCGAGGTCGAGGTCGTGAACCAAGACGGCGAGGTCGTGCAGACGGGCACCGACGTGGTGATGGTCGCGGCGCGGACGAACGGAGGGGAGACCACGTGACCGACCCTGACGTCGAACGCGAACTGGTGGCGCTCGCGCACGCGTTCGCCGAGCAGGAGATGCGCCCGGTGGCGGCCGAGTGGGACCGCCGCGAGTCGTTCCCGTGGCCGGTGTTCCGCAGGGCGTGCGAGATCGGGCTCGTGGGGTTCGACATCCCCGAGGCCTACGGGGGCGGCGGCGTCGACTCGCTCCTTACCGCGTGCAAGGTCCAGGAGGAGCTGACCTGGGGCGACAGCGGGATCGCCGCGGCGCTCAGCGGCAACGGCTTCTTCGCGGGACCGGTCCTCGCGCTCGGGACGGAGGAGCAGAAGCAGCGGTGGGTGACACCGCTCACCACGGCCGACGCGCCGTGCGCGGGGCTCGCGCTCACCGAGCCCGGCGCCGGCTCCGACGCCGCCGCGATCGTGACCCATGCACGCAAGGTCGCCGGCGGCTACGTCCTCAACGGTGCCAAGACGTGGATCTCGAACGCGCCCGAGGCCGAGCTCTATCTCGTCTACGCGACCGTCGCGCCCGGCACCCGCTCCAAGGGCATCACGACGTTCGTGGTGCAGAAGGGCGACGAGGGGTTCACGGTCGGCCAGCAGCTGCACAAGCTCGGCGCTCGCGCCTGCCCGACCGGCGAGCTCGCGTTCCAGGACTGCTTCGTCCCCACGGATCGTCGGATCGGGGAGGAGGGGCAGGGGTTCCGCGGCGTCCTCGAGCATTTCGACCGCTCGCGGGTCCAGCTCGCGGCGGGCTCGGTGGGGATCGGGCGCGCCGCGCTCGAGCATGCGGTCGCGTACGCGAAGGAGCGCGAGGCGTTCGGCAGCAAGATCCACGAGTTCCAGGCGGTGTCGTTCCGGCTGGTCGACGCGAAGCTCAAGGTCGACCAGGCGCGGCTGCTCACGCACCACGCCGCCCGCCTGGCCGACGAGGGCAAGCCCTTCGGCACCGAGGCCTCGATGGCGAAGGTCGCCGCGAGCGAGGCGGCGTGGTTCGCCGCGTGGGCGTGCGTGCAGACCTTCGGCGGCTACGGCTACTCGACCGAGTACCCGGCCGAGCGTCTCCTGCGCGACGCGAAGCTCGAGGAGATCTGGGAGGGCACGAGCGACATCCAGCGGCTCGTGATCGCCCGCTCGATGTTCCGCGATCAAGGCACGCTGTAAGTTCTGTACTACACTTTGCTGCATGGCGAGGCGGGAGCGGAAGAGCGAGCCGTTCAGCATCAGGCTGAGCGCGGCCACCGACCGGCTGGTCGAAGCCGAGGCGAGGCGCACGCGTCGCTCGAAGGGCGCGATCGTCGAGGCGTTCACCGAGGAGGCCGCCCGTGTGCGGCGCTTCCCGGGTATCGGGTTCCACGGGGACGACGCTGCGCGAGCGCCTTGGGTGATCGGGACCGGTCTCGACGTCTGGGAGGTCGTGGAGCTGCTCGACGACTACGGGAGCCTGGAGCGGCTCGTCAGGGACACGCAGCTGACGCCTGCGCACGTCCGGATCGCGCTCGCCTACCGCGAGGCGTACCCGGACGAGATCGACGACGCGCTCGCGGCGAACCGGCGGTCGGCGGACGAGTGGCGTTCGCTGTTCCCGTTCGTCCAGACCGCGTCCTGAGCGTGCGCCTGCTCCTGGACGCCCACTTCCCCGCGAAGAGGATCGCCGTACCGCTTCGCGCCGACGGACACGACGTGCTGGCGCTCGCCGAAGCGCCCGAGCTCGACGGCCTGACAGACCAGCAGGTACTCGAGCTCGCATCCGAGCAGCGGCGGATCGTGATCACGCGCAACGCGAAGGACTTCGCGCCGCTCCTGCGGGTCTGGGCCGAAGCCGGTCGTCACCACGCGGGCTGCATCCTGGTCTGGTCGCTGCCACACGACCGGTTCGGCGCGATCCTCCGCGCGGTGCGTGCGCAGCTGGCTACCCGCCCGCGCCCGCGTGACTGGCAGGACCTCAGCGTAGGCGTCTGACGTTCAGTGGGCGGCGGCTTCGCTCGCCAGCTCCGCGGCGAAGCGCGCCGTCGCGTAGAGCATCCGCACCGCGATGTCGGGTTCCTTCTTCAGCAGCCGGTCCAGGTTCGTCCGCGAGATCCGCACGCAGGTGAGCGGCGTCTCCGCCGCGACCGAGGCGCCGCGAGGGCTGTTCGTGAGGGCGCCGAGCTCGCCGAAGATCTCGCCCGGCCCGTAGCGACGGAGCGTGCGGCTGCTCGGCACGAAGCCGCGGAACACGCGGGCGGTTCCCTCGGCGACCACGAACAGGTGCGTCGCGGGGTCACCCTCGAGGAACACGATCGCGCGCTCGCGATAGATCACCTCGTCGGCGGCCTCGGCCACCCGTTTCAGCTGTCGCTTCGACAGGCCCGTGAACAGGGGGACCTCGGCCAGCAGGTCGACCTCGGGGGCGGGGATCGGCCGCCGGCCGCGGGGACGCTCGGCCATCACGCTCGCGAACGCTCCTGCCGGCACCATCCGGTCCATGGAGGCGATGCTATGCCGGTTCCGACCGAGGCGCGAACCCGCGACCTGGGCCGACACGGGCCCGCTCGGTAGACTCGACGGATGGCCGAACTCCCCGAAGAGCTGCGGAACCGTGTGCCCCGCCCCGCCGGGCACGAGCCGTCCGCGACCCTGACCCTCGACGCCTACCGGCGCCTGAAGGCGGAGCTCGACGAGCTGACCACCACCGGGCGCGAGCACATCGCGGAGCGGATCAAGGCCGCGCGCGAGCACGGCGACATCCGCGAGAACGCCGAGTACGACGCCGCGAAGAACGAGCAGGGGCTGATGGAGGCGCGGATCCGCAAGATCCAGGCGATGCTCCGCGATCCCGACATCGTGGAGGCGCCCGTCCACGCCGACGAGGTGGGCCCAGGCATGCTCGTCACGGTCCACCCGCTCGACTTCGACGACGAGGACGACGAGACCTACCTGCTGGCCGAGCACGCGGAGGAGAAGGCCCCGGGCGTGCGCACGGTGACGACCTCCTCGCCGTTCGGGCAGGCCCTGCTCGGCACGACCGAAGGCGACGAGGTCGCCCACGAGGCACCCGGCGGCACGTTCCGCTACCGGGTCGTCTCGTTCGCGCCCTTCGCGGGGTAGCGATGCGGTGACCGCGAGACAACGCACCGCCCGGGAGGCGCCGCGGGTCCGCGACATGCCCGCTCCCCGGCGGAGCGAAGGGGCGGCGGGCGGCGCGATGCAGCGGATGTTCGCCTGGCCATACCGCGCGATCCTCGCGTTCCTGCTGTGGACCGGGGTCCGCCCGTACCAGCTGACGCTCCTGTCGCTCGGGCTGAACGTCGTGGTGGGCGTGCTGATCCTGCTCGGCGACTGGTTCGCCGCCGGCATCGTGCTGATCGTGTCCTCGATCTGCGACGTCTTCGACGGCTCGGTCGCCCGCCACCGCGGTGAGGCGCGGCGCTCGGGCGCGTTCCTGGACTCGGTCCTCGACCGGGTCGGCGACGCGATCGTCTTCTCGTGCCTGTTCTGGCGGACGGCCGCCGACGGGCAGACGCTCGAGGCGGTCCTCGCGCTCGTCACGCTGATCGTGAGCCTGTCCGTGAGCCACATCCGCGCCGAAGCGGAGGCGGCGGGCGTCGCGCTCACCGAGGGCCTGTTCCAGCGTCTCGAGCGGATGCTCGCGCTGATCGCCGGGCTGCTGATCCCCGGCGCGATGCTGCCCGTGCTCGTGCTGCTCTCGGTGCTCGGCGTGGTGACCGTGATCCAGCGTGGGTTCTCGGCGCTTCGGGGCGCGTGATGGCCGAGTTCGTCCGCGTGGGCTCGCTCGCGGAGATCCCCGAGGGCGAGATGCGGTCGTTCGACGTGCCGACCGGGCGTGTCGCCGTCGCCCACGACGAGCAACGGCTCTTCGCCTTCGACGACGCGTGCACCGGCGAAGGGTGCGCGCTCAGCGAAGGGGAGTTCGACGACCGCACCGAGCGCGTGACGTGCTCGACGTGCGAGAGCGTCTTCGACGCCGAGACGGGCGAGCCGCTCGCAGGTCCGGCGCGCGACCCGCTGCGCACGTACGCGGCGCGCGAGGTCGACGGGTGGGTCGAGGTCGCGACCGAGCCCGAGGCGCGTTAGGCTCCGGCCCCCGACCTTCAGGAGGATCCCCATGAGCGACGCGCGGACGCGGTTCGACCTCTCCCAGGGCGACATCCCCACCGCCTGGTTCAACCTGCTGCCGTCGATGGTGAAGGCGGGGATCCAACCGCTGCCGCCGCTGCACCCGGGGACGAAGGAGCCGGTCACCCCCGACCTGCTCGCGCCGCTGTTCCCCGAGCCCCTGATCATGCAGGAGGTCTCCACCGACGAGTGGATCGACATCCCCGGCGGGGTGATAGACGTCTACAGGCTCTGGCGGACCACTCCCCTGCAGCGGGCGACGCGGCTCGAGGAGGCGCTCGACACGCCCGCTCGGATCTACTTCAAGAACGAGAGCGTCTCCCCGGCCGGCTCGCACAAGCCCAACACCGCCGTGGCGCAGGCCTACTACAACAAGCAGGCGGGCATCGGGAAGATCAGCACGGAGACCGGCGCCGGTCAGTGGGGCTCGGCGCTGTCGATGGCGTGCCGCCTGTTCGGCATGGAGACCCTCGTCTACATGGTGAAGGCCTCCTACCAGCAGAAGCCCTACCGCCGGGTGTTCATGGAGACGATGGGCGCCACGGTCCACGCGTCGCCGAGCGACACGACCGACGCCGGGCGGGGGATCCTCGCGGCGCACCCCGATTCCACCGGCTCGCTGGGGATCGCGATCAGCGAGGCCGTCGAGGTCGCCGCGAAGAACCCCGACACGAACTACTCGCTCGGCTCGGTGCTGAACCACGTGGTGCTGCATCAGACGGTGATCGGCCTCGAGGCCTCCAAGCAGATGGAGCTCGCGGGCGAGCGGCCCGACGTGGTGATCGGGTGCGTGGGCGGCGGGTCGAACTACGCGGGCATCGCCTACCCGTTCATGGCCGACAAGCTCTCCGGCGCCGCGCCGGACATGCGGTTCGTCGCGGCCGAGCCCGCGGCCTGTCCCACGCTCACGAAGGGGCGGTTCGCCTACGACCTCGCCGACGTCGCGGGGATGACACCGTTGCTGCCGATGTACACGCTCGGCCACGACTTCGTGCCGGCGCCGGTGCACGCCGGGGGCCTCCGCTATCACGGCGACTCGCCGACGCTGTCGCTGCTCGTCAAGCACGGCTTCATGGAGGCGCAGGCGTTCACGCAGAACCAGGCGTTCGAGGCCGGGGTCCGGTTCGCGCAGACCCAGGGCATCGTGCCGGCGCCCGAGACGAACCACGCGATCGCGGCGACGATCGCGGAGGCGCTGGCGGCGAAGGAGGCGGGGCAAGAGCGCGTGATCCTGTTCAACCTCTCCGGCCACGGCAACTTCGACATGCAGGCCTACGACGACTACCTGAACGGCCGGCTCCCCGACTTCGAGTTCGATCCGGCGGAGCAGGAGGCGGCGCTCGCGACCCTGCCCGACGCGCCGGCGATCGCCTGAGCGGGAGCGCCGGTGCCCGACGGCTCTACCCGCCGTAGGTCCGCGGGTCCAGGCCCCACTCCTTCGTGACGAACCGGGCGAGCTGCTCCATCAGGAGCGTGTAGCCGTCGGCGTTGAAGTGGATCCCGTCGTCGGCGCGGACGAGGATCACCTTGTTGCCTTCGCGGTAGTAGGCGGTGTAGCCGCCGTTGGGCGACGCGAACGCGTCGGCCGTGTCGAAGTAGGCGACGTTCGGCAGCTTCGCTGCGACCTGCTCGAAGATCGCGTTGATCCGCTGGTTGAACGGCTCGATCGACTGGTCGCGCACGATCGGGAGCCCGACCCACACGACGTGGCCGCCGTCGGTCGAGGCCATCTTCGCGAACCGCGTGACGCGTCGCTGGTACGCCGCGTCCCACGCCGTTCCGAAGAGCGTGTCGAGCGAGCCCGTGGGCGTCATCAGCGACTGCCGGTCGTTCTCGCCCAGCATCACGATCGTGAGGTCGGGATGGAAGCGGTCGACGATGTACTTCATCTGCTGCTGCCAGTTGAAGTAGTCGGGTCGTGCCAGCCCGGTCGAGATCCGGCCCTGCTTCGTGACGTCGACGAAGAAGGGCTTGAACACGCGCTCGGCGAAGTAGCCGATCCCGGCGGCGAGCGAGTCCCCGACCACGGCGACCCGCAGCGGATCGCTGCCGCTCGGGTCGCGGATCGGCGTATCCCGGACCGGGTGCTCGGGGGCCGGTGACGTCGACGGCCCGGGCGAGTAGGAGGGCACCTGGTCGACCTGGACCGGGATCCCGCCGATGCTGCCGCCGACCGGCGCGTTCGGGTCGCGGCCGAGCGCGCTCGCGGCGCGGTCGACCACGGCCGTGATGCCGACGTGGTCGGTGGCCCACACGACCGGCGACAAGATCGCGAGCGAGACCGTCCGGCGCAGGCCGGCGGGCTGGGCCTGCGAGGACCGCTTCAGCTCTGGCGCGTAGAGCACGCCCCAGACCAATAGGCAGGTGAGCATCACGATCATCACCCGGCCGGCGGCCATCCCGTGGCGTCCCCGGCCCGGATGCTCGAGCGTGCCCGTCATGGGGGTCCGCTCGTCGGCGTGGTCGGTCTCGAGTCCGGTGGCCATCGTCAGAACTGGAAGTAGATGAACGGGGCCACGCCGCGCGGGCCGAGGGTGGTGATCACGAAGAGTACGGCCGCGAGGACGAGGCCGAGCGTGACGGGCTGCAGGTCGGCGAGCCAGTCCTTCACGCGGTCGCCGGCCGCGTGCGGCGCGTACTGCGCGGCGAGCCCGATCCCGATCGCGAGGAGCACGGGCACGGTGATCAGGACCGTCGGCGTGGACCACCCGGTGAGGATCCGCCCGAGGAGCTGGACGGCGGTCGCCACCGAGTCGGCCCGGAAGAACGCCCATGCGAGGCAGACGAGGGCGAAGGCCCCGAGCCGCTGGAGCCATGCGACCCCGGGTGTGTCGGGAGGCTCGGCGAGCAACCCCTGCGCCCGGCGTTCGCGTTTCCACTGGCCCACCGCGAGGTAGGCGCCGTGCAGGCCGCCCCAGACCACGAAGTGCCAGGCGGCGCCGTGCCACAGCCCGCCGAGCAGCATCGTGACCATCAGGTTGACGTAGGTGCGGACGCGGCCCTTGCGGTTCCCGCCGAGCGGGATGTACAGGTAGTCGCGGAGCCACCGCGAGAGCGTCATGTGCCAGCGCCGCCAGAACTCCTGGATCGAACGCGCGCTGTAGGGGCGGTCGAAGTTCTGCGGGAATCGGAACCCCAGGAGCTTCGCGAGGCCGATCGCGATGTCGGTGTAGCCGCTGAAGTCCGCGTAGATCTGCACGGCGTAGGCCACGAGGCCGACGATCGCCTCGGGCGCGCTGTGGCGCGTCGGGTCGCCGAACACGGGGTCGACGATCGCGGAGCCGAGGTAGTTCGCGATCACGACCTTCTTGAACAGGCCGCCCATGATCAGCCAGGCGGCGCCGGCGACGTCGACGTTGCGCGCGTCTCGCCGCACGTCGAGCTGGGGGATCAGCTCGTTCGGCCGCACGATCGGGCCGGCGACGAGGTGTGGGAAGAACGACAGGTACAAGAAGACGTCGGTCCACGACGAGACCTCGAAGTCGCCCCGGTAGACGTCGACGACGTAGGCGATCGCCATGAACGTGTAGAAGGACACGCCGACCGGCAGGGCGACCTGGATCAGCGGGAGCGTCCAACTCGAGCCGAAGGCCGAGGAGACGCCCGACAGGTTCACGGTGAAGAAGCCGTAGTACTTGAAGTACACGAGCGGCGCGATCGTGGCGGCCACCCCGAGCCCCATCACCTGCATCCGCCGCTTCGGGTCGCGCTGGCGGTCGACCGCGATCGCCGCCGCCTGCGCGGTGAGCGAGACCCCCGCGAGCAGGAAGATGAAGTGCCAGTTCCACCACGCGTAGAACACGTAGCTCGCCGCGATCATGAACAGCTTCCACCGGCGGGTGTCGTGGTTCAGCACCCAGTGGCCGAGGAAGACCACGCAGAAGAAGATCGCGAAGTCGACGGTGGGGAAGAGCATCGGTTCCGGCCGATGCTAGCCCACGCATCCGACGAACGGGCGAGCCTGCGAAGTCGGCTAGCCTTGGGGGCACCACCATCGACGAGGAGGCACGATGTCCCGCGACACCGACTGGCACGTCTTCGACAAAGCGTGCGACATCACCGCGATGGCCCTGCGCGGCGCCGCGGAGAACCAGAGCGTGACCCCCGCCTACGTGGGCGAGCTCTTCCGGGAGGTGCACCGGAGCCTCGCCGACGTGGCCAAGGCGATGGAGAGCGCGGAGTCGAAGGCAGGGTTCTGAGCCTCCCGGCGTCCCTGCCGGCGGGGGCGGGCGATGCGCTCCGCGACTGGTACCGCCCGCGGCACCGCCGCTACGCCTGGCGTCGCCCGCGTCCCGACCCTTACGCGATCCTCGTCAGCGAGGTGATGCTCCAGCAGACCCAGGCGGCGCGGGTCGAGCCGGCGTTCGTCGCGTTCCTCGAGCGGTTCCCGACGGTGGAGGCGCTCGCGAGCGCCTCCCGCGCGGACGTCCTGCGGGCCTGGGCCGGGCTGGGCTACAACGCCCGCGCCGTGCGGCTGTGGGGGGCGGCACGGGAGATCGTGGAGCGGCACGGGGGCCGGGTGCCGCCCTCGCCCGACGTCCTCCGCACGTTGCCCGGGGTGGGTCCGTACACGGCCTCGGCGGTCGCCTCGATCGCGTTCGGCGCGCCGGTCGTCGCGGTCGACACGAACGTACGGCGGATCGTCGCGCGCGCGGCCTTCGGGACGGAGCCCGACGAGGTGCCGGCCGCCGCGCTCCGTGCGGCGGCCGATCGGTGGGCGGACCCGCAGGCGCCCGGCGACCGCAACCAGGCGCTGATGGACCTGGGCCGCGAGGTGTGCCGTCCCACCCCGCGCTGCGACGCGTGCCCGCTGGCGCCCTGGTGCCGCTTCCGGCGCGCCGGGCGGGTGGGGCGGGCGTCGACGAGGCGCCAGCCGGCGTTCGAAGGGTCGCGCCGGCAGGTGCGAGGACGCGTGGTCGAGGCTCTGCGGGCCCGGCCGAGCGCGACCGTCCCTCAGCTCGCCGAGCTCACGGGGTTCGGCCTGGAGCGGGTCCGCGAGGCCGTCGACGGGCTCGTGCGCGACGGCGTGATCGGGCGCTCCAGGGGCCGGGTCCGGCTCGGAGCCTGAACGTTCAGCCGCGCAGCGCCGGAAGGAGCCGCTCGGCCGCCAGGCGCATCGCCGCGGCCGCGGGCTCGAGCGCCATCCCCGGGTAGTGGAACCGCAGCACCAGCTCGAGGTCCCGATCGCCGTACGCGTCTACCACCGGGCGGAGCGCCGCGGCGACCTCCTCGGGCGTCCCGGCGAGCGTCGCGGCGCGGGCGTCCGCCTCGGCCGAGGCCGGCGGCTCCAGCGCGTCGTGGTCGGGCGTGTCGTGGCCCTGGTCCCATGCGGCGTAGGCGCCGATCTGGTGCACGACCCCGTCGCGGACCGACGACCAGGGATCGCCGTCGTCGGCGAGCGCGACGTTCTGCATCAGCACGAGCGAGAGCGAGGCCGGATCCTTGCCCGCCTCGCGGGCGCCGGCGTCCATCAGTTCCACCGCGCGCGCGAGGTGGCCGGCGTCGTCGGCGTCGGTGAGGTGCCCGTCGCCGATCGCGCCGGCGCGCCGGAGCGCGGCATCGACGTAGCCGCCGAGCAAGATCGGAGGCCCGCCGTCGCGGTAGGGGGGCGGCGTCACGCGGATCCGGTCGTACGAGAACACCTCGCCCCGGAACGAGAAGCGCTCGCCGCTCCAGGCCCGGCGCAGGATCTCGACGGTCTCGACGTGGCGGGCGAGCGCTTCTCGCTGGGGGATCCGGAGCATCCGGAACTCCTCCTCGCGCCACCCGAGCCCGAGGCCCAGCACGAGCCTGCCCTCGGAGAGCTGGTCGACGACCCCCGCGTCCTCGGCCAGGCGCACCGGGTCGTGCAGCGGCGTCAGAACCACGCCGGTCCCCAGGCGGATGCGGGTGGTCGCCTCGGCGAGCGCCGCGAGCATCACCAGGAGCGAGGGGAGGTAGCCGTCGGAAGCGCCGTGGTGCTCGCTCACCCACGCCCCGTCGAACCCGAGGCTCTCGGCGAGCCGGGCCATCGCGACCGTGTCCCGGTACTCCTGCGCGACCGTCCGCGCCGAGCCCGCCGGCACCTGCCCCGTGAAGAGCCCGACCCCGATCCGCACCGTCATGGCGCCGGACGATACCGCGGCGCCGGGGGTTGCGCCGTCGCGCCCGCGCTGGTACGGTCACGGACAATGCAAATGAGAACCATTCTCACTCGTGATGGGCGCAGCCGTGGGTGAGCCCGCGCCGGTCGGCCGATCCGAGCCGGGCGAGGTCCTCGTCCGCGCGATCGGAGTGACGGCCGGCTACGGCCGCGAGCCCGTCCTGCGCCACGTCTCGCTCGAGGTCCGCGCCGGCGAGTTCGTCGCGCTCGTCGGCCCGAACGGCTCGGGCAAGTCGACCCTGCTCCGCACCCTCCTGGGCGCGATCGAGCCCTCCGCGGGGCGGGTCGAGCTGTTCGGGCGCGCGCCGAGCGACGTCCGCGACAGGTGGCGTCTCGGCTACGTCCCCCAACGTCCTTCGCTCGAGAGCGAGATGCCGGCCACCGTGCGTGAGATCGTCGCGTCGGGACGCCTGCGGCAGCGCGGCTGGTGGCGTCGCCTCGATGCCACGGACGCGGAGGCGATCGCGCACGCGATCGAGTCGGTCGGTCTCGCAGGGGTGGCCGACGGTCCTCTGCACGAGCTGTCGGTCGGCCAGCAGCAGCGCGCGTTCATCGCGCGAGCCTTCGCGAGCGGCCCGGACCTCGTCGTGCTCGACGAGCCGATCGCGGGCATCGACCGCGAGTCCCAGCGGCGGTTCCGGGACTCGCTCGCGCACCTGCAGCACGACCACGGGGGCGGGGTCCTGCTCGTCTCGCACGAGCTGTCGGCGGTCGCCGAGGACATCGACCGCGTGATCGTGCTGAAGAACCGGGTCGTGTTCGACGGCACGCCGGCCGAGCTCGCTTCGGAAGGCGTCTCGCTCGGGGTCCACGCCGAGGACCTCCCGCTGTGGCTGGAGCGGCTGCGATGAAGGCGCTGGTGGCGTGCATGGCCGTCGGGGCGTTCGCGCCCACGATCGGCGCGTTCCTGGTGCAGAAGCGGCTCTCCTTGATCGGCGACGGCGTGGGCCACGTCGCGTACGCGGGCGTGGGGCTCGGACTGCTCGCCGGGATCTGGCCCGTCTGGACCGCGCTCGTGTTCGCGGTCGGCGGTGCGGTCGGGGTGGAGCTGCTGCGCTCCAAGCGCCGCGCGGGCGGCGACCTCGCGCTCGCGCTCTTCTTCTACGCGGGTTTGGCGCTCGGCGCTGTCTTCGTGACGAAGGCGGGGCTCGAGGCGGACCTCGAGACGCTCCCGTACCTGTTCGGCGACCCGCTCACCGTCACGACGACCGGGCTCGTCGCGATCGTCGTCGTCGGCGGCGCCGTCGCGCTGGGCGTGTGGTCGTTGCGGCGCGTCCTGTTCGCGACGGTGAGCGACGAGGACTGGTCGCGGGTCGCCGGTCTGCCGGTCGACCTGCTGAACGTGACGTTGGCGGGCCTCACCGCCGCCGTGATCGTCGCGGGGATGCGGATCGTCGGGCTGCTGCTCGTGGCCGCGCTGATGGTGCTTCCGGTCGCCAGTGCCCAGTTGCTCGCACGCTCCTTCCGAGGCACGGTGGGGCTCGCGGCCGCGATCGGCGCGGCCAGCGCCGCGCTCGGGCTCGCGATCGCGCACCTGCTGCACCTTGAACGCGGCGGCGCGAGCGGCGTGATCGTGCTCGTCGCGGCAGCGGTCTTCACCGCGACGAGCCTGATCGAGCGCAAGACCCCGGCAACCGTGCAGGCGGAGGGGCCGTGACGACCGACGTCCACGCGACGGCGCAGGCGCGGTTGTCGGCCGCGGGGCAGCGCTACACGGCCCAGCGGCGCCGCCTCGTGGACGTGCTGTCCTCGGCGAGCAGGCCGGTGGCGCTGCCGGACATCCTCGCCCGCGGGCGAGGCCTCAAGCAGTCCTCCGTCTACCGCAACCTCACGGCGCTGCAGCACGCCGGGGTCGTCCGGCGGGTCGCCACGGAAGAGGAGTTCGGCCGCTACGAGCTCGCCGAGGAGTGGACCGGCCATCACCACCACCTCGTGTGCTCGCGGTGCGGCGCGATGCGCGACGTCGAGGTGCCGAGCGACCTCGAGCGCACCCTGGACCGCGCGCTCGACCGGCTCGCCCGCCGCGCCGGGTTCGCGAGCGTGTCGCACCGCCTCGACCTGATCGGCCTGTGCGCCGACTGCGCGGCGGTAGG
>JBLMXP010000233.1:0-23259 GCA_050257835.1 Planctomycetaceae bacterium
CACGAACGTGATCCCTTGCGAGTTCACGACGTCGTTCGCGGCGATCGTGGCGATCAGCTCCCGGCGCAGCGGATGCTCGGGCAGCAGGTGCCCGAAACGGGCCACGATCGCCGGCGGGAAGTACCGGTGCAGGTCCGCGGCGAGGTACTCGGTGTCGGGCAGGTCGCTCGCGAGCAGCGCCGCGTACACGGAGCGCTTCGCGTAGGCGAGCAGGACGGACAGCTCGGGACGCGTCATCGCGGCGCCCGAGGTCCGCCGCTCGAGCATCTCCTCGGTGCTCGGGAGGAACTCGACCTCGCGCTCGAGCTCGCCGTCCAGCTCGAGCTGCTGCATCAGGTCCTCGTAGGCCTCGATCCGGTGCGCGGAGACCTCCTCCTCCTGGGACAGGATCTGGGCTTGCAGGTAGTTGTCGTACAAGACGTGCTGCACCACGTCGGGGGCGCACGCCTGGAGCAGCTCGTTGCGCTCGTCGAGCGTGAGCTCGCCCCGCGCGATCGCGAGGCCGAGCACGATCTTCCAGTTCACCTCGTGGTCCGAGGTGTCGACGCCCGCAGAGTTGTCGATGAAGTCGGTGTTGATCCTGCCGCCCGCGCGTGCGTACTCGATCCGGCCGCGCTGGGTGAACCCGAGGTTGCCGCCCTCGCCCACGACCTTGGCGCGCAGTTCTCCCCCGTTGACCCGCAGCGCGTCGTTCGTGCGGTCCCCGACCTCGGCGTGCGTCTCCCGCTCGGACTTCACGTAGGTGCCGATCCCGCCGTTCCACAGCAGGTCGACCGGCGCCCGCAGGATGCAGCGGATCAACTCGTTGGGGGTCATCTCCGCCGGGGCGTCCCCGGCGATCCCGAGCGCAGCGCGGACCTGCGGCGACGGCGTGCAGCTCTTGGCCTTGCGGTCGATCACGTCCCCCCCGGCCGAGAGCAAGGCCCGGTCGTAGTCGTTCCACGACGAGCCGGGCAGGTCGAACAGCCTGCGACGCTCGGCGAACGACGCCGCGGGGTCCGGGTCGGGATCCAGGAACACGTGGCGGTGGTCGAAGGCGGCGAGGAGCCGCGCGCGGTCCGTGTAGAGCAGCCCGTTGCCGAACACGTCGCCGGACATGTCCCCGATCCCGACCACGGTGAACTCGTCGCGCATGACCTCGACGCCGAGCTCGCGGAAATGGCGCTTCACCGACTCCCAGGCGCCACGGGCCGTGATGCCGAGCGCCTTGTGGTCGTAGCCGGCCGACCCGCCCGAGGCGAACGCGTCGCCGAGCCAGAACCCGTAGCGTTCCGCGACGCCGTTGGCGATATCGGAGAACGTCGCGGTGCCCTTGTCGGCGGCCACCACCAGGTAGGGGTCGGGACCGTCGAGCGCGCGGACGCCCTCGGGGTGCACGACCTCGCCCGCGACAAGGTTGTCGGTGATGTCGAGCATCCCGTCCATGAAGGTGACGTACTGGGCGACGACCTCCTTCCTGAGCTCCTCCGGCGTCACCGGCACGCGCTTGAGCACGAACCCGCCCTTGGAGCCGTCGGGTACGATCACGGCGTTCTTCACCTTCTGCGCCTTCATCAGTCCGAGGACCTCGGTGCGGTAGTCCTCCTTCCGGTCGGACCAGCGGATCCCTCCGCGCGCGACCATCCCGCCCCGCAGGTGGATCGCCTCCATCTGCGGCGAGTACACGAAGATCTCGAACAGCGGGAACGGCTTGGGCATCCCCGGCACGTCGGCCGAGCGGAGCTTGAACGAGAGCGCCGCGCGATCGGGCTGGAAGGCGTTCGTGCGGACCGTCGCCTCGATCGTCCCGAGGAAGCTCCGGAAGATCGAGTCCTGGTCGAGCGACACGACCTCTCCCAGGTCGTCGATGATCCGGTCCTTGATCGCCGCGACCTCCTCGAGCGAGGCGTCGCGCACCGGGTCGAACTTCGCCTCGAACAGCTCGATCAGCGACGACGCGATGTGCGGGTGCTCGGCCATCGCGTCGTTGCGGTACTCCTCCGTGAACCGCGAGGAGACCGCCGAGCGGTAGCGACGGTAGGCGCGCAGGATCTGCACCTGACGCCAGCTCATCCCCGCGGAGCTCACGAGTCGGTTGAGGGAGTCGACGACCGCCTCGCCGCGCCACATCGCGCCGAGGGCCTCCACGACCCGCTCCGCCTCGGTCTCGAGGTTCAGCACCGCCCCGCGCGCATCCAGTACGCCGAAGTCGTGGATGTAGGCGCGGCCTTCGCCCCGCAGCTGCACCGGGACCTCTTCGATCGCGCGCAGGCCCATCGACTCCAGCAGCGGCATGAACGCGGACAGGTCGACCTTGCCGCCGGTCTTGTAGAGCTTCACCCGCGTGAGGCGCTCGCCCGCCTGCTCGTTGCCGATCCCCAGCACGAACCCGTCGGGCGTGGACTCGAGCTCCTCCAGGTGGAGCACGTCCTCGACCACGAGCGGCCATTGGGAATCCGACGTCTTGTAGTAGTCGGGGAACCGAGGTCCGTACTTCGCCGCGAGGAACGCCGCCCGCTCCTCGCCCACGCGTCCGCTGAGCGCGTCGAGCAGGTCGTCGTCCCAGGTGCGCGCGAGACGTTCGACCTCCGCCTCGAGCTCCTCGTAGGGGATCTCGGGGATGTGCGCGCCCTCGGCGACGTGGATCGTGAAGAAGATCCGAGCCGACTCCGTCTCCCCGAGCGACAGGTGGTAGTCGACGCTGGAGCCGTTGAACCGCTCCTGGAACATCCGTTGCAGGCGCTTGCGGAGCTGCGTGCTGAACCGCTCGCGCGGCAGTGCCACCACCACCGAGACCTGCCGCGCGTAGATGTCCTTGCGGATCAGGACGCGGATCCCCCGCTGCTCGTCGGAGGCGAGCAGCTCCATCACGAGCGCGCGGAGCTCATCGGCCGTCGCCTGGAACAGCTCGTCCTTCGGGAAGGACTCGAACAGCGCGACGACCGCCTTGTAGTCGTAGGAGCCGGGGATCAGGTCCTCGGCGGCGGTGATCTGGTCGAGCTTGTGGTGCAGGAGCGGGGTCCGCTCCGCCGGCGCCATGTAGGCGCGGCTCGTGAACAACCCGATCAGCCGCGCCTCGCCGACCACGTTGCCGGCCTCGTCGATCCGGCGCACGCCGATGTAGTCCATCCGCGCCCGCCGATGCACGGTGGACATCGCGTTGGTCTTGCTCACGAACAGCAGGTCGCCGTCCTCGATCCGCGCGGCGACGTCGGGCGGGAGCGACGAAAGGAGCGTGGTCTCGGCGAGCGAGGACCGAGACACGTCCGTGAGGATGCCGAGCCCCGAGCCGGGCACCGCCCGGATCGCGCGGCCCTGGGGCGTGTCGAAGACGTCGTACTCGCGGTAGCCGAGCAACACGAAGTTCACGGGCAGGAGCCACGCGAGGAAGTCGACGGTCTCCGCGATCTCCTCCGCCGAGTAGCGAGGCGTGGACGCGCGCGCGACGTCCATCATGTGGCGCACCCGCTCCTGCATCGGTTCGAAGTCCCGCACGACCAGGTGGACGTCGTGCAGGATCGTCGCCACGCGGTCCTGGAGGTCGACCCGCTCGGTCTCGCCGAGGCGGCGGTCGAGCTCGAAGTGCATCACCGACTCGCGATGGGCCGCGCCCCGGCCCGAGGTCACGACGTCCAGCCGTCCGTCGCCGTGGCGTTCGGTACCGATCACGGGGTGGAGCACGCGGCGCACGTGGAGCTCCCGCGCCGCGAGCTCCTCGTGCACGGAGTCGACGAGGAACGGGCAGTCGTCGGTGTTCGTCTCCACGATCGTGCCGGGCGCGTCGTAGCCGCACTCAGCGACGGTGGGCACGAACACCCGGACGCTCGCCTCGGCGCCGCGGCGCGCGTCGGCGAAGGCGAACGCCGACGACGCCATGGCGTAGAGCCGGTCCACCCCGAGCTCCTTGCGCTCGTCGTCGTCGATCCGTCGCAGGAGCGCCTTGGCGAACGCCCGGCGCGCCTGCGGCCGGTCGGGCGGGGTCTCAAGGTCGATCTCCTCGAAGACCGCCTGCAAGACGGGGTCGGTCTGGGCGTCGGTCTGCATCTCGGGGCTGCCTCGCTGGGGTCGGACGTTCGCGCGCGTGCGCGCTGGGAACGTCATTCTGCCAGGTCGCGAGGGGCGACGCGGCCGCGGGCTCAGGCGCTGCGGACCGCCTCGACGACGTCGGCGGCGCGATCGTACCGACCGAACTGCGGCATCACGTAGATGCCCGCGACGCCCTCGGCGCGCAGGTCCCCGATCAAGCCCACCGTCATCGCGAGGCCCTCTCGCCACGCGGGCTCGCCCTCGCCCGCCGCGTGCATCCGGGCGCGCGCAGCCTCGGGGATGTCGATCCCCGGGACCTCGTTGTGGAGGAACTCCGCGTGGCGCGCCGACACGAGCGGGAGCACGCCGGCGAGGATCGGGACCTCGAACGGCTCCCCGGCGATCCGTTCGTAGGTCTCGCGCAGCGCATGCAGGGGCGCTACCGCGTAGAGCGGTTGCGAGAGCAGGAACCGGGCACCCGCCTGGACCTTGCGGTGAAGCAGCCGGACCTCGCGTTCGAGGTCGGGCGCCGACGGGCCCACGGCGGCTCCGGGTACGAACGCGGTCGGTCCGCCGATCGGCGAGCCCGCGCGGTCGACCCCGGTGTTGAAGCGTTGCGTGATCAGCCGGAGCACCCCCGTGGCGGTCAGGTCGACGTCGTTCAGCGACTGCGGGTAGTCCCCCACGGTCACCGGGTCCCCCACGCACACGAACAGGTTGCGGATCCCGAGCGCGTGCGCACCGAGGAGGTCGCCCTGCAGGCGCAGCAGGTTCCGCCCGCGCGTCGGGAAGTGCAGCACGGTCTCGATCTTCGCGTGCTCTTCGATCAACCGGCACGCCGCCCAGGCGCTCATCCGCATCTTCGCCATCGGCGAGTCGGCGACGTCGATCGCGGTGGCGCCGGCTTCGCGCAGGGTCTCGGCCGCGGCCACCAACGTCGAGGCGTCGAACGAGCGCGGCGGCTCCATCTCGACCGTGACCACCGGATCCCCGCCCGCGACCGCCTCCTCGAGCGCCGCCTCCAGGGCCGTCGGGTCGCGCGCCGGCGTCGGTGTCTCCTCCTCGGGACGCTCGCGCGTGAACGACACGTGGGGCGCCGGCGCGTACGCGCGCACGGCGGCGACGATCGAGGCCGTGTGCGCCGGACCGGTCCCGCAGCACCCGCCCACGATCCTCGCGCCCGCATCCAGGTAGGCCCCGGTCAGCTCGCCCACGTACTCCGCGGTCGCCGGGTAGACGAACCGCCCCCCGACGCTGGAGGGGCCGCCCGCGTTGGGCCGCGCGATCAGGGGCAGGCCGCCCGCGAACGGCCGCATCCCCTCGAGGACGCGGAGCACCTGCGCCGGCCCCTCGCCGCAGTTCACGCCGAGGGCGTCGACCTCGAGGGCGGCCAGGCGCCGCGCCACCTCCTCAGGCGTCGAACCGAGGACCGTGCGGTCGTCGCGGGTGAACGTCGCCGTCGCGAGCAGCGGCAGGTCGGGCGCGGCCTCGCGCGCAGCGCCCACCGCCTGCTCGAGCTCGCGCAGGTCGGTCTGCGTCTCCACCACGAGCACGTCGACGCCCGCGCCGGCGAGCGCCGCCGCCTGCTCCCGGTAGGCGTCGAACACGTCGTCGGGGCGGACCCGACCGTAGGGCTGCAGCCGCACCCCCAAGGGCCCCATCGACCCGCCCACCAGTTCGGCGCCGGCCTCGCGCGCCAGGCGGACCCCCGCGTCGCAGAGCTCCGCGACCCGGGCGGCGAGGCCGTGGCGCTCGAGCCGATGACGGTTGGCCCCGAACGTGTTCGTGAGCACGAGCCGCGCGCCGGCTTCGACGAAGCCCGCGTGGACCTGGCGGACCAACGCCGGCGCGAGGAGGTTCGTCTCCTCGATGCACGCGTCGACCGCGACGCCCCGGTCGATCAACGCCGTCCCCATCCCGCCGTCGGCGGGCAGCACGGCGTCCTGCAGCAGCGCGCGGAAGGCGGCTCGGTCCATGTCCCGAGTCTCGCAGGCCGCGCGCCGGACGGTCCCCGCGCGCACGGGCCGCATGGCCGCAGACCGGCGCGTCGCCCTGCCGTACGGTCCAGACGGAGGTGACCTCGATGGGAACGTCCGCTCGATCCCCGCGGGAGGTCACGGAGGGCACACCCGTGCCGCGTGCCGCTCCGCGCGTCCCCGTCATCGCCGAGATCGTCGGGTACGTGGGCGGCGGGTTGCTGGTGGTCGCCGCCATGGCGTTCGTCGGCTCCCGATTCGGCGACTACCCGATCGGCGTGCGCATCGCGATCCCGGCTGCCGCGACCATCCTGCTGTTCGCGCTCGGATGGGTCGCGCGCGGCTCGCCCGAGCCCGCGGCCCGGCGGTTCGCGGCGGTCTGCTGGTTCTTCGCGGTGCCTGCGTTCGGGCTCACGCTCGCCTATGCCGTGTTCTGGCGCGAGATCGTCGACGGGCTCGATCTGCCCGCGTGGGCCTGGGTGGCGATCTTCGGCGTCACGACGCTGTTCGCCGGCCTGCTCTACGGCTTCGAGCGTCGCACGCTCGCCCAGCTCGCGCTGTTCGCGGCCCTGCTCGGGACGGTCTTCGCCACGCTGCCGCTCACCGGGGACGCCGGCTGGTCCGACGTTGCCCGGTTCGACTTCGTCGCGGCGATGCTGGCGGTCGTCTCGGCGGTCTGGCTCGTCGCCGCGGTGATGGACCGGCTCGCGCCACGCGACACGGCCCTCGTCCTCGCGACGATCGGGCTGATCCTGTGCACCAGGCCGATCGCCGCCGAGCACCACACGATGGGCCTGTGGATCGGGCTCGTCATCGCGGGCGGCCTGGTCGTGCTCGGCGTGCGGCTGCGCGAGCTGTCGATGGAGATCCTGGGCGGGCTGGCGTCGCTCGGGACGCTGATCGGGCTGATCGCCACGTACTTCGAGGGCGAGGCGAGCTTCATGCTCGCGCTCGCGACCACCGGCGGAGCGCTGCTCGGCTTCACCGCGTGGCTCGTGTGGCGCCAGTCGCACAAGCGACCGCCCAAGGGCGCCGGCGCCGCGCCGATGGGGGCCTAGCCCGGCACGATCTCGAAGGAGTGGGTGACCGCGACGGAGGGCCGCAGGGTCGCGGCGACCGAGCAGTACTTCGCCTCGGCGAGGTCGATCGCGCGGGCCGCTTTGCGCTCGTCGACCGCGCCCGTGAGGACGAACCGGACGTGGATCGCGCGGAAGGTCCACGGCGGCTCGTGATCCTGCTCGGAGGTGACCACCGCCTCGAGGGCACGCAGCCCCTGCCGTTGCTTGCGGAGGATCTCGACGACGTCGTACGCGGTGCACGCGGCGAGCGACAGCGGCAGTAGATCGGAGGGCTTGGCGCCCGGGCCATCGGGATCACCACCCACGATGACCGGGTCCCCGTAGGCCGTGCGGCCAACGAACTGGAGGCGTTCCCCGGTCCACGTGAGCCGAACCTCCCCCATCGGGACTGAGTGTATCGGCGGACCCCGCATGGCCCGTTCGGACGTAGTGGAGATGCGACGTCTGACGGTGGCTGGGGGGCAGGGGCGCCTGTATACCCTTAGGGGTCCGGCGCACGGCGCCGGGAGGGGGCCAGCGCGCACATGCAGCAGGGCCGCGCCCGCGTCGTCGTGGGCGAAGGACGGGCAGCCCGCAAGGGCTTGCTCCGGTTCGTCCTCGAGGGCGAGGGGTTCGACGTGGTCGGCGAAGCCCCCGACGCCGCCGAGCTCGCCAAGCTCCTGGCGGTCGAGCAGCCCGACGTCGTCGTGCTCGACGACGGGATCGGCGTCACCGCCGTCCAGCTGACCCACGAGGTCGCGCCCTCGGCGAAGGTCGTGCTCGTGTGGCCCGGCGCGGTCGTCCCGATCGGCGGCGACGCCCGCGTCGAGCCCTCCGAGGTGCTCCGCGGGCTCGGACCCGCGGTCTCGCAGGTGGCCGGGCTCGCCGGTCTCCTGGAGAGCTTCGAGCGACCCGACTGGATCGACAAGGTGCGCAAGGACCCCGCGACCCTGCGCGAGCTACTCGCCAAGCGCGGCGCCGAGGAGACGCCGGACCGTCCGAGCATCATCGAGCTCCAGCGGCGGGCCCAGCAGGCCGAGCCGGCGAAGGAGCCCGTCCCCGCGGCATCGGACGAGGAGGACGACGAGCACGTGGCTCCCGTCCTGATCCTGCCGACCGCGGCGAGCGCCGAGCCGACGATCGTGCTGCCCCCGGCGGTCGTCGCCGCGAGCGCGCCGCCGGCCCCGCCGGCGCACGCGCAGACGCAGGAGGAGGACGAGGACGTCGCCGGGGTGGCGGCCGTCGCGTCCGTGGGCGCCGTGGCGGCGGCGCAGCCGGACCCGATCGCGACCGAGTTCAACCGGCGACTGGGGACGATCGCCCTGGGAGGCGCCGCGCTGATCGGCGCGGTCGTGCTCTCCCTCGGCGTCTCGGCCTCCCGCGTCCCCGTCTCGGTCGTGAACGCGAACCCGTCGGTGATCACCAGCTCCCCGCCACCACCACCGCCCGCGTCGCCGACCGGCACCCCGACGGGCGGTGCCACCTACCCGCCCACGCCCCCGGGCGGCAACCAGACCCACCATCACCATGGCGGCCCCGGACCCGTGACCCTCGGCGCGACCCAACTCGGCAACGGCGGCGGCGGCAACGGCGGCGGCACCGACACCACGCACGGCAAGGCGCACCAGCACCACGGCCACAACGATGACCCGACGCCGGGTCACAGCGGCGAGCACAACCCGCACGGCGGCCCTCCCGGCCACAAAGACCCCAAGCCGTCGAGCCCGCCGCCGAAGACCGACCCGGGGCATCACCGTGCGACCTCGCACGGCAACCGCTCGGCGCTCCTCCTGCACCGCCACAAGCGCTGAGACAGCGTCCGGGGGCGCGGGCGATACTCCCGGCATGATCCAGCACCCGTCCGCGAGGCTCGCCCGCGTCTTCGTGCGACCCCCGCGCGCCGAGGACGCCTCCTCCTGGCGCGAGTACGGCTGGCGCGCCAGGCCCGACGAGGAGCTGGCCGGGCAGGAGCACGCCGCGCTTCGCCGGCTGCTGGAGGACGCCGGCGCCGAGGTGATCGTCGGTACGACGCCGGTGCCGGGGGACCCCGACGCGATCTACGCCTACGACCCGGTCCTGCTCACCGACGCCGGCGCCGTGGTGCTGCGGATGGGCAAGGTCGGCAGACGCGCGGAGCCCGCCGTCGTGGCCGACGACCTCGAGGCGCTCGGCATCCCCGCGATCGGGTGGCTCACCGAGCCCGCCACCGCCGAGGGTGGGGACCTGTGCTTCCTCGATCCCTCGACGCTCCTGGCCGGGATCGGCTACCGGACGAACGAGGCCGCGGTCGGGCAACTGCGCGCGCTGCTCGAGCCGGCGGGGATCGAGGTCGTGGCCTTCGACCTGCCGCACCTGCACGGGCCCGACGAGTGCCTGCACCTGCTCTCGCTCCTGTCCCCGCTGGACGAGGACCTCGTCGTCGGCTACCTCCCCCTGATGCCAGTGCGGCTGGTCCAACTGCTCCGCGACCGGGGCATCGCGATCGTGGAGGTGCCGGAGGAGGAGTTCCCCACGATGGGACCGAACGTGCTCGCGCTCGGCCCGCGCGTGGCCCTCGCGCTCGAGGGGAACCCCGAGACGCGACGGCGGATGGAGGCGGCCGGCGTCGACGTGCGCACGTACCGGGGCGAGGAGATCAGCCGCAAGGGCGACGGGGGCCCCACGTGCCTCACGCGGCCGCTCGTCCGCGTCTGACGGGGCCGCTCGACCCCCGGACGCGTCGTGACCTGCCCGTATCCTCGGGCGCGTGGAGGACCTCTGGCTGACCGTCCACTACGTCGGCATCATCGGGTTCGTGGCGGCACATGGCGCGCAGATGTGGATGATGATGGCGCTCAAGGGCCAGGCGCCGAACCGCGAGCGGATCTTCGAGCTGGCCGAGATCTCGCGCACGGCCACCCCGCCGATGTACGTCGCGCTCGCGATCCTCGTGGTCGGCGGGACCGGGGCGGGCCTCGAGGGCGGGTGGTTCACCGACGGCTGGTGGGTCTGGGCCGCCCTCGGCATCCTGCTCGTCGAGATCGGGGTGATGGCGGCGATCGCGACCCCGTACATGCGCCGCGTGCGCGACGCCACGACCCGGTGGGCCGACGGCTCCTACGCCATGGCCGAGCCCGAGTTCGAGGCCCTGATCGGCTCCTCCACGCCGGCCCTCGTGAACGCGCTCGGGATCGCCGGGCTCGCCGTGATCCTGTGGCTGATGGTGTACAAGCCCGGCGCGGCGTAGCGCGGGGCGCCCGCGGCGGCGGCGGGTAGCCTGGACGCACCATGTCCGACCGCGTCTTCAACTTCTCCGCCGGCCCCGGCACGCTGCCCCTGCCCGTCCTCGAGGAAGCCAGCAGGGACCTCGTGGCGCTTCCCGGCGTCGGCGCCTCCGCGCTCGAGGTCTCCCACCGCGGCGCCTGGTTCACCTCGACGATCGACGAGGCGGAGGCGAACCTTCGCGAGCTCCTCGCGATCCCCGACTCGCACGCCGTGGTGTTCTGCCAGGGCGGCGCGACGTTGCAGTTCTCGATGGCCGCGATCAACTTCCTGCGCGGGCAGCCGCAGGCAGCCGAGTACGTCGTCACCGGCTCGTGGGGCGTCAAGGCCGTCAAGGAGGCCGAGAAGGAGGGCAAGGTCCGCGTCGCGTGGTCGGGCAAGGAAGAGGGCTTCGTCCGCGTCCCCGACACCGACGAGCTCCTCGAGGCCCTCTCCGGCGACGCCGCCTACGTCCACGTCACGACGAACGAGACGATCCAGGGCGTCGAGTTCCCCGCCACCCCGATCGTCCCCGACGAGACGCCGCTGTTCGCCGACGCGTCGTCGGACTTCCTCTCCCGACCGCTCGACGTCGGTCGGTTCGGACTCCTCTACGCCGGCGCGCAGAAGAACGCGGGCCCGGCCGGGGTGACCGTCGCGATCGTCGACCGCGCCCTGCTGGAACGGATCCCCGACGGTCTGCCCACGATGCTCGACTTCCGCACCTACACGGAGCACGCGTCGCTGTACAACACCCCGCCCGTGTTCTCGATCTACCTGCTGACGCTGGTCACGCGGTGGATCCGCGACCTGGGCGGCCTCGAGGCGATGCACGAGCGCAACCGCGAGAAGGCGGCGCTGCTGTACGCGGAGATCGACGCCGCGCCCGAGTTCTACCGGGGCCACGCCGAGCCCGGCTCGCGGTCGCTGATGAACGTGACCTGGCGTCTGCCGAACGAGGACCTGGAGAAGGCCTTCGTCGCCGAAGCCCGCGACGCCGGGATGCACGAGCTCAAGGGCCACCGCAGCGTCGGGGGGATCCGCGCCTCGATCTACAACGCGATGCCGCGCGAAGGCGTCGAGGCCCTCGCGGCCTTCATGCGCGAGTTCCGCACCCGATACGACGCCTGAGGACTACGGAGGCGTGACTCCGCGCAGCGCGTAGACGTCGGTCGTGTTCGAGGCGCACGCGACACGGCCGAAGAGCAGATCGAGGCCGCCGGCGGCGGCCGGGGCGAGAGACGCGTAGTAGTCGGCGTCCACGCCCGCCGGGAGCGTCACGATCTTCGTCGGCGTGGAAGAGAGGTCCGTGACCGGGACCGAGAAGAAGGTGACCTCCTTGCCGCAACCGAACCCCGAGCGAGCGAAGAACACGGTCCCGCTGACCTCGTCGATCGTGGACGCGTACTGCGGACGACCGTTCTTCGTCGGGATCTTCTTCACCGTCTTGCTCTGCGCGTCGTACACGAACACGTAACAGGTCGTCTTGTTGCACCACGACCACGTCGTGTACCGGTCTCCCACGCTGCCGTTGAAGGCGTAGGGAACCTCCTTGAACGCCGCGATGCGTCGGAGGTTCCCCGTCGCACGTCCGTAGAGGTAGACGCCCACGTACCACACCCCGTTCTTCTTGAAGTCACGGAAGAACGAGACGTAGGTCGCAGAGATCCGAGGTTGGAACTCCCACGCTGCCGTGTCGACGCCGGGAACCTTCGTGCGTCGTCGTGTCGACGGGTCCCAGAAGTAGAGATCGGAGACGCCCTTCTTCCTGTTGAACTGCTGGAAGATGACCTTGCCCGTGGTCGGATCGAACCCGCCCGTGATGGCTTCCGTGCCGGTGGCGTTCATCCGAACGCTCGTGCCGGAGGGCAGCCGCATGATCCTCGCGACCAACTGACCGGAAGCCTTGCCGGTGTCGTACGTGTACGCCAGGTACGTGCCGTCCGAGGACGGCGCGAACTGGTTCCCGGTGCCGCCGAGCACCTTCACCGGGGTCAGGGTCCGGACCGGATGCGCCTGCGCGACCGATGCCCACAGCGCGACGACGACGAGCGAAGCGATGAACGAGAGCTTCCGCACGCGAACCCCCTTCGAGCGAGGCGACCGGGCCTGGATACCCGGCGCGTCGATCCGATACCGCGTCTTCGAAGCCCCGCGCGGGAGCCTACTCCGCCACCAGCGTCAGGTCGAACTCCGTGCCCTCGAGGCCGTCGACGCCGAGGTCGAGGTGGATCCGGGTCTTCGCAGCCTTCGGCTCCGGCACGCGCTGGACGCAGAGCGTCGGCAGCGCGTCGATCGTGACGAACAGGACCCGCGCCGCGTCGGCGTCCACCTCAGGCGCCGATCAGCTCGTCGGCCATCTCCGCGTACACCTCGGTGTGGCGGTCGACGTCCTCGGCCGTGGTGGCCGGGGACATCAGCGCCATGTTGTGGAACGGCGTCATCAAGATCCCGCGGTTCAGCAGGAACAGGTGGATGTACGGATCCACCTCCTCGTCCTGACCGGCCGCGGCCTCGGTGCCGTTCCTCGCCCGCTCGGGGCGGAACAGGTACTCGACCCGGCAACCCAGACGCACGACGTGCCACGGCAGCTCGCGGCTCTCGATCACGCTCTGCACGCCCTGCTCGAAGCGCTCCCCGAGCCCGATCATCCGCTCGAACGCCTCGTCGGTCATGACCTGCCCGAGCGTCGCGCGCATCGCGGCGAGCGAGAGCGCGTTGCCGGCGAGCGTGCCGCCGACCCCGCCGACGTCGGCGTTCTTCCAGTCGGTGTGCGCGTAGACGCGCTGGGAGACCTCCTCGCTGAAGCCGTACGCGGCACTCGGGATCCCGGCGCCGAGCGTCTTGCCGATCGTCACGATGTCGGGCTGCAGGCCCCAGGCCTTCGTGGCGCCGCCCGGGCCGGCGCTGATCGTGTGCGTCTCATCGATCAGGAGCAGCGTGCCGTACTTCGTGCAGAGCTCGCGAACGGCCTCGTGGTAGCCGGGTTCGGGCAGCACGATCCCGATGTTCGTGAGCGCCGGCTCGAACATGCAGACCGCGACGTCGCCCGCGGCCAGCGCCGCCTCGAGCCCCTCGAGGTCGTTGATCTCGACGACCCGCGTCGTCTCGTCCAGCGGCACCGGCTTGCCGACGTTGCCCTCGCGCGCGACGACCCGGCCAGCCTCGTCGAGCGCGGCGAAGGACTCGTCGACCGAACCGTGGTAGCACCAGTTGTGCACGACGATCTTCGGGCGGCCGGTGACCTCCCGGGCCCACCGGATCGCGAAGCGGTTCGCGTCGGTCGCGGTGAGCGTGAAGTTCCAGTACGGAACGCCGAAGCGCCGCGCCAACTCGCGACCGACCCATGCGGCGTCTTCGGTCGGCAGCATCAGCGTGATGCCTTTCGCGGCCTGCTCGGCGATCGCGTCGACCGCGATCTTGGGCGCGTGCCCGCTCATGCCGCCCGTGTCGCCCAAGCAGAAGTCGACGTACTCGTTGCCGTCGACGTCCCAGAACCGCGCGCCCTCGGCGCGCTCGACGAACACCGGGTGGTCGCCGGGCCAGCGGGTCATCCAGTTCATCGGGACGCCGAACAGCAGGGAGGACTTCGCGTCCTCGGCGAGCGCGCCCGAGCGCGGATGCCGCTCCCGGAACGTCTGGCGCTCGCGCTCCATCAGCTCGTGCAGCCGTGACCGGTCGATCGTCCTCACGGGAGCCCTCCTCGGGTGCGGGTACGGGTCCGCGCAGTCTAGTACCGTCGCTTCCATGCCCTGGCCCTTGGTCCTCGCGAGCGGCGGACCCCGCGAACGCGGACGCGCGATCGGCGAGCAGGCCGCTGCGCGCATCGCCCGCAGCGTCGCGATCTACGAGGAGGTCTTCGGCCGCTACACGGGCCTCGCGTGGCGCGACGTGCGGCGTCATGCCGAGGCGTACGTCGAGGCGATCGACGACTACGACGTGCAGCTGCTGCCCGAGCTCGAGGGCATCGCCGAGGGTGCGGCGCTCGAGCCCGAGGACGTCCTCGCGATCAACCTGCGGACCGAGATCATGTTCGGGCTGGACGCACGCGCCGCGCACGCCGCGATGAAGGAGTGCACCGCGATCGCGGCCCGGCCCGAGGCCGCCGGGGGCCACGTCGTGGTGGGGCAGAACTGGGACTGGAAGCCCGCGGTCCGCGACACGTGCGTCCTGCTCGCCTGCGCCCCGCACGACCGCCCGGCGTTCGTCACGTTCGTCGAGGCGGGCCTGTGGGCCAAGTGCGGCGCGAACGAGGTCGGCATCGGCCTGGCCACGAACGCGCTGCAGTCCAGCCGCGACCGGGGCGAGCCGGGCGTCCCCTACCACGCGATCCTGCGCCGCGTGCTCACGAGCGCCACCTTCGAGGAGGCCACGAGCGCGGTCCGCGACGCCCCGCGGGCTTCGAGCGCGAACTACCTGATCGCGTCGAGCGACGGCCGCGCCGTCGACCTGGAGACGGCGCCGGGTGGCGCCGAGGACCTGTGCGTGTTCGAAGATCCGGCGCTCGCCCACACGAACCACTTCCTGTGGCCGTCGCCCCTCCCGTTCGAGGATCTCGGCCGGATCGACGGGCAGGACTCGCTCACCCGGCTCGACAGCGCCCAGACGTCGATCCGCGCTGGCGCGGACCTGACGGTCGAGGCGGTCCTGGAGGCGCTGCGGAGTCACGCCGGGGAACCCGAGTCGGTCTGCGTGCACCCCGACCCCGCGGTCGACCCGGTCGAGGACTACGTCACCGTGGGCGCGTTCGCGGCCGATCTGACGGAGGGCTCGATCGCGCTCACGCGGGGCAATCCGTGCACGGAACCCGTGGAGCGACACGACCTGGCGAACCTGGTCGCACAGGCTCGTCACCCCGCCTGACCAGCGCGTCTTGCACCGCGCACAGCCCTGGAGTACCACTCGAAGGGTCAACCCCGTCACCGATGGGCCGATACGTCCTTCAGATGCACCCGATGCACATCCGCTCGCTGTTCCGGCGAGCCGCCGTGACCGTGGCCGTGGTGGCCGCCTTCGCGGTGCCCGCGTGCGGCGGCACGACGTTCCCGTCCGGGACCGACCCCGTCGCGAACGCCTCGCGGATCGTGACCGCTCCGCCCACGATCTCCCCCCGGACCGGCTGTGACCCGGGGTCGGTCAGCAAGCAGCTCGGTCTCGGCTTCCAGGTGCGCGGCGTGACGAACAAGCACAACGGCCATCTCTACGCGTTGTTCGGGACGAAGGACGGCGTCCACGCGAACACCGAGATGCAGGTGTGGTGGCGCGTGAGTGGCGACCACGCGCTCCTCGTGACCTTGGTCGGTCCCGACGGGCAGGTGATCGAGGTGCGCGACTCGACCCCCGAGCCCAAGCCCGGCTGGACGCGGGCCGGCGAGCCGTGGGTCAGCACGCTGACCGTCCCCAGCCCGGGGTGCTGGCGCGTGTTCGTCAAGCGCGGCACCACCGAAGGCGACCTCTGGCTCACGGTCTCCTAGCAGGTCCCCGCGGCGACGGATCCCCCCGCTACCATCACGCCCCGTGACGTTGCGCCGCCCGGCAGCCCTCCTGCTCGTCCTCGCGCTCGTCGGCGCCCTCGCGTTCCTCCCGCCGGCGCCGACGGCATCGGCCGCGAGCGCCGCGCGCGCCGTCCCGAAGTGGATCCAGCGCATCGACACGGTGGTGGGCGACCGGCCGATGTCGGTCGCGATCGGGATCGACGGCGACGTCTGGTACCGCCACCTGGCCTGGGTCCGGCGACCGCCCGCCTCGAACGAGAAGCTCCTGCTCTCGATGGCGCTCCTGGACCGCTTCTCGCCGCAGCGCACGATCCGCACCGCGGCGATGTCGGCAGCGACCCCGACCGCGGCCGGCGTGCTCCGCGGCGACCTGTGGCTGGTCGGCCACGGCGATCCCGAGGTGAACGGCCGGACGCTCGCCGCGCTCGCGCACGAGGTCGCCGACGCCGGTGTCACGAAGATCAAGGGCAGCGTGATCGGCGACACCGGTCCGTTCGGCCGCGACTGGTTCGCCCCTGGATGGAAGGACTACTTCCCCGCCGACTACGTGGCGCTCCCGACCGCGCTCACCTTCCGGCGGAACGTGAACGCCGCCGGTAGGCACATCACCGACCCCGAGGAGCGCGCCGCCAAGGCGATGACGGCCAAGCTGGAGGCGCTCGGCGTCACCGTCACCCGCGACCCGTCGATGGGCGGCGCGCCGGGCGGGATGACGCCGATCGCGACGGTCGACTCCGCGCCGCTCGTCGGGGTCCTGCGCCGGATGAACTTCGACTCTCGCAACTTCTTCGCGGAGGTCCTGGGCAAGTACCTCGGGGCGCAGGTGAAGGGCAAGGGGACGATCGCGAACGGCGCCGCCGCGATCGCCGCGTTCGTGAAGGCACACGGCCTGTCGTTCGCCTGCTACGACGGCTCCGGCCTGTCCTACGACAACCGGGTGAGCGCGCGCGGCATGCTCGACCTGCTCTGGGCCACCGACGCCGAGCCGTGGGGACCGACGCTCCGCTCCACCCTGCCCTCCGGCGGGCGCGGGACCCTGCAGGACCGCCTCACCGACGTCCGGATCCGTGCGAAGACCGGGACCCTGTACCGGGCCTCGGCCCTCTCCGGCTGGCTCTGGCTCGAGCGCTCGCAGCGGTGGGTCGAGTTCTCGATCGTCTCCAACGGATTCGACGAGCGGGTCGCGAAGAAGCTGGAGAACCGGATCGTCGAGGTCGTCGCGAGGAACGCGAGCGACCCCACCCCTTGACGCGGCGCCGCTCAGGAGGCGGGCGGGCCGACGACCTCGACGCCGTGCGCGGCGAGACCTCCATCATCCGCGCCACGTCGGGTTCGCCCGGCCGGTCCGGGAACGCCTCCGACCGTTGCTCGATCATCGTGAGCCCCGACCCGGGCAGGAAGCCAGGACGGATCGCGCCAGCGTCATGGCTCCCGCCCGACGAGGCCACCCGATCGCGTTCCGCGCGTGGCGAGGTCACCGGCGTAGCGGACGGTCGGCAAAGGCTCCAGGTCGCCGAAGGGGTGCTCGCCGACCGCCCCGTCCGGAGCCCAGCCTGCCCGCTCGTAGAAGCGGCGCGCAAGGTGGTTCGCCTCGAGCACCCAGAGCACGCCGGTGCGGAAGCGGTGCTCGGCGAGTGCGGCTTCGGCGCGAACGAACAGGGCGCGTCCGACGCCCGTCCCCTGCACCTCCTGCGAGACGTAGATCGCGTAGACCTCGCCGGCGCCGGTCGGCGCCTCCGCGTCGTCGGGCGGCCCGCAACCGACGAACCCGACGACGCGGCCACCCTCGTCCGCCACGAAGCACCCCCACGCGTCCCCGGGGTGTGCGAGGCTCTCCGCCCACATCCGCTCGCGCGCGTCGACGTCGAGGCCGTCGAGGTAGGTGTCGGGGACGAGCCCGCGGTACGCCCAGCGCCAGCCCTCGACGTGGACCTCGGCGATCGCGTGTGCGTCCTCCGGACGCGCCGCGCGGATCGCGACGGGCACCTCAGTCCTCGACGCGCTCGCGGGGGTGCAGCAGCCCGTAGGTGTAGGCGTCGACGAGCGCCTCCCAGGAGGCCTCGATGATGTTCTCGCTGACCCCCACCGTGGTCCACTCGCGCTCGCCGTTCGAGGTATCGATCAGCACGCGCACAACGGCGCCCGTGCCGACGCTCTCGTCGAGCACGCGCACGCGGTAGTCCTCGAGCGACATGTGGGCGAGCTCCGGGTAGTCGTTCGTGAGCGCCTTGCGGAGGGCATCGTCGAGCGCGCCGACCGGGCCCTGGCCCTCGGCCGACTCGATGTGGCGCGTGCCCTTCGTGTGGACCTTGACGGTCGCCTCGGCCAATGGTGCCTCGTCGTCGCCGACCCGCTCCTCCACGTGCACGCGGTAGCTCTCGATCCGGAACAGGTCCTGCGTCCAGCCGGCCGCGCGACGCAGCAGCAGCTCGAGCGAGGCCTCCGCGACGTCGAAGGCGTAGCCGTCGGCCTCGCGCGCCTTGATCTCCCCGACCGCGATCGGGATCGCGTCGTCGGGGAGCGTCAGCCCGAGCTCGTCGGCCTTCATCCGGATCGTCGCGCCGCCGCCGTAGTCCGACGCGACGACGCCGCGACGGTTCCCAACCACCTCGGGCGCGACGTGCTCGTACGCGCGCGAAACGCGCGCGACCCCGCTCGTGTGGAGCCCGGCCTTGTGCGTGAACGCGTGGCGCCCGACATAGGGCTGGTGGGCGTCGGGCGGCAGGTTCGCGATCTCCGCGACGTAGTGGGCGAGCTCGGTGAGATGCCCGACGGCGCCTTCCGGCAATGCGTCGTCCACCCCCATCTTCAGCACGAGGTCGGCGGTGATCGGGATGATGTCGGCGTTGCCGGTGCGCTCGCCGTAGCCGTTCACGGTGCCCTGCACCTGGTACACGCCTGCGTCCACCGCGATCAGCGAGTTCGCGACGGCGCAGCCGGCGTCGTTGTGCACGTGGATCCCGAGCGGCACCGATGCCTGCGCCTTCACTTCGCGGACGATCCGCGCGACGTCGAACGGCAGCATCCCGCCGTTCGTGTCGCACAGGACGAGCCGCTCGGCACCGGACTCTTCCGCGGCGGCGAGCACGGCCATCGCGAAACCCGGGTCGGCGGCGTAGCCGTCGAAGAAGTGCTCCGCGTCGAAGAACACGCGGCGACCCTGGGCGCGGAGGAACGAGATCGAGTCGCGGACCATCGCGACGCCCTCGGCGAGGTCGGTGCGGAGCGCCTCGGTCACGTGCAGGTCCCACGCCTTGCCCACCAGGCACACGACCTCGGTGCCGGCGTCGAGGAGGTCGCGGAGCACCTGAGAGTCCTCGGGGCGCTCGCCGGCCTTCCGGGTCATCCCGAACGCGGTGAGGGTCGCGTGCGCGAGCGTCTCCTTGGTGGCGAGCTTGAAGAACTCGGTGTCGCGAGGGTTCGCGCCGGGCCAGCCGCCTTCGACGTAGGGGAACCCGACCTGGTCGAGCCGGTGCAGGATCCGCAGACGGTCCTCGATCGAATACGAGAGGTCCGCTCGCTGCGCGCCGTCGCGGAGCGTGGTGTCGTAGAGCTCGACCGAGGTCACGACGCTCCTTCCACGACGAGGTCGCCGACCTCGGCGGTGGTGAAGCCCATCTCCCCCGCGCGCATCGACTTCATCTGCGAGGTCGCGTGGCGGATCCCGCGGTCGACGTCTTGCGCGGCCTCCTCCTCGCCGAGCTGGCGGAGCAGCATCTCCATCGCGCCGATCGCGGCGAGCGGGTTGATCGTGCCCTTGCCCGTGTGGTCGGGCGCCGTCCCGCCGATCGGCTCGAACATCGAGATGCCCTGCGGGTTGATGTTGCCGCCCGCCGCGATGCCCATGCCGCCCTGGATCATCGCGCCGAGGTCCGTGATGATGTCGCCGAACATGTTGTCGGTGACGATCACGTCGAACCGCGACGGCATGTCGAGGAAGAAGATGCACGCGGCGTCGACGTGCACGTAGTCGGTCGTCACGTCCGGGTACTCGAGCGCGACCGCGTCGACCACCCGCTGGTAGAGGTCTCCCGCGAAGGTGAGCACGTTCGTCTTGTGCACGAGCGTGACCTTCTTGCGCCGGCCCGGGCGCATCGCGAGGTCGAACGCGTAGCGCACGATCCGCTCCACCCCGTGGCGCGTGTTCACCGACTCCTGCACCGCCACCTCGTACGGCGTACCCCTGCGATGGAACCCGCCCGCGCCGCTGTACAGGCCCTCGGAGTTCTCGCGGACCACGATCAGGTCCACGTCCTCCTCGGCGTGGCTCGGCACGAGCGTCTCCACGCCCGGGTAGCGCACCACCGGACGCAGGTTGACGTACTGGTCCAGCTCGAAGCGGATCTTGAGCAGCAGGTCGCGCTCGAGGATCCCGGGCTTGACCCGCGGGTCGCCGACGGCGCCGAGCAAGATCGCGTCCATCGACCGGATCCGGTCGAGCTCCTCGTCGGGCAGCACCTCGCCCGTCCGCAGGAACCGGTCGGCCCCGAGATCGAACTCGACGAGCGTCGCGCCGAACCCGTGGCGGCCGCGGGCCGACTCGAAGACCTTGAGGGCCTCCCCGACGACCTCCGGACCGGTGCCGTCGCCCTTGATGACCCCGATCGAGTACGAACGGGTCACGGCGTGACCTCGTTCGAACGCGGCGCGTCCGCGTCCTTGGCCTGGACCTGCACGGCCCGGTTGATCGCCGCGAGGTAGGCGCGCGCGCTCGCCTCGACCACGTCGGTCGCGACCCCGCGCCCCGTGACCTTGCGCCCCTCGACGTCGAGCTGCACGACGACGTCGCCGAGCGCGTCGGACCCGCCGGTGACCGAGGACACGTTGAAGGAGATCAGCCGCGCCTCGACGCCCGCGGCGCGCGACACGGCGCCCATCGCGGCGTCGATCAGGCCGTCGCCGATCGCCGACTCCTCGATCGTCTCCTCGCCCTTCTTCAGGTGGACGGTGGCCCTGGGCTGCAGGTGCGTCCCGCCGCCCACGACCACCGATTCGAGAAGGAAGACGTCTCGCTCCGCCGCCCCCAGCTCCTCGGCGACGATCGCCGCGAGGTCCTGGTCGGTGAGGGAGACCTTGCGATCAGCGAGATCCTTGAACCGCGCGAACGCCCGGTTCAGCGCGCCGTCGTCGAGCGTGATCCCGAGCTTCCCGAGCGCGTCGACGAAGGCGTGGCGACCGGAGTGCTTGCCGAGCACGAGCCGGTTGCCCTCCAGCCCGATCTCGGTCGGGTCCATGATCTCGTAGGTCTCGCGGTTGGCGAGCACGCCGTGCTGGTGGATCCCGCTCTCGTGCGCGAACGCGCTGGCGCCGACGACGGCCTTGTTCGGCTGGACGCCGTAGCCGGTGGTCATGCTCACCAGCCGGCTCGTCCGCGAGATCTCCTTCAGGTTCAGCCCGTGACGCACGCCGAGGTGCTGGGCGCGCGTGCGCACGATCATCGCGATCTCTTCGAGCGAGCAGTTGCCCGCTCGCTCGCCGATCCCGTTGACCGCGACCTCCACCTGCCGCGCGCCGTGCTCGATCCCCGCGAGCGCGTTGGCGACCGCGAGCCCGAGGTCGTTGTGGCAGTGGGTGGAGATCACGACGTCGTCGGGGACGTCGTCGCGGACCACGCGGATCAGCTCCCCGAACTCGGTGGGCGTTGCGTAGCCGACGGTGTCGGGCACGTTGATCGTGGTGGCGCCACACGCGACCGCCACGCGGTAGCACTCGAGCAGGAAGTCCAGGTCGGTGCGGGTGGCGTCTTGGGCGCTGAACTCGACGTCGTCGGTGTAGGACTTCGCGAGCTTCACGTTGTCGCGGATCGCGTCGAGCACCTGCTGGTGGCTCATCTTCAGCATCGACTCGCGCTGCACGTCGCTGGTGGAGATGAACGTGTGGATCCGCCAGCGCTCGGCGCCCTTGAGCGCCTCGGCGGCGCGCTCGACGTCGCCGGTGGCCGTCCGCGCGAGCGCCGCGATCACCGGTCCCTTCACCGAGTCGGCGATCTCGCGGACCGCCTCGAACTCCCCCTGCGAGGAGATCGGGAAGCCCGCCTCGAGGATGTCGACCTGCAGCCGGGCGAGCTGCTCGGCGATCTCGACCTTCTCTTGCCTCGTGAGCGCGATGCCGGGCGCCTGCTCGCCGTCGCGCAGGGTGGTGTCGAAGATCCGAACTACGTCGGGGTCGGTGCTCATGCCGGGGGTACCTTCCTGTCGCTCTCCAACCAGGGCATCATCTGGCGCAGCCCCCGTCCCACCTGCTCGAGCTGGGACGTCTGCGCCTGCTTCCTACGTCGGAGGAACTCCTGGAAGCCTCCGTCGGCCTCGGCGATCCACCTCGTGGCGAACGTGCCGTCCTGGATCTCGGCGAGGACCTGCTCCATCGCCGCGCGGGAGGGGCCGTCGATCACCCGGGGCCCGCTCTGGTAGTCGCCCCACTCGGCCGTGTCGCTCACCGAGTACCGCATCCACGACAGGCCGCCTTCGTAGATCAGGTCGACGATCAGCTTCAGTTCGTGCAGGCACTCGAAGTACGCGATCTCGGGCTGGTAGCCGGCGGCGACGAGGGTGTCGAACCCGTTGCGGACCAGCTCGGAGATCCCGCCGCAGAGCACGGTCTGCTCGCCGAACAGATCGGTCTCGGTCTCCTCCTTGAAGGTGGTCTCGATGATCCCGGCCCGCGCCGCGCCGATCCCGGCGCCGTAGGCGAGCGCGCGCTGCAGCGCCTTGCCCGTGGCGTCCTGCTGCACGGCGACCAGCGCGGGCGTGCCGATCCCCTGCTCGTAGGTGCGGCGCACGAGGTGGCCGGGGCCCTTCGGGGCGATCATCGTCACGTCGACGCCTGCCGGCGGCACGACCGTGCCGAAATGCACGGAGAACCCGTGGGCGAACATCAGCATGTCGCCGTCCTTCAGGTTCGTCGCGATGTCGCTCGCGTACACGGCCTTGTGCGAGGTGTCGGGGAGCAGGCACATCACGACGTCGGCCTCGGCCACCGCGTCCGCGGTGTCGAGTACGCGCAGCCCCGCCTCCTCGGCCTTGGCACGGCTGGACGACCCGGCGCGCAGGCCGACGCGGACGTCGTAGCCGCTGTCCTTCAGGTTCTGGCTGTGGGCGTGGCCCTGCGAGCCGTAGCCGAGGACCGCGATCTTCTGATCACCCAGCACGCCCGGGTCGGTGTCCTGCTCGTGGTAGATCGTCGCCATCTCGGTCTTCCTCTCGATCGGGGTCGTCGCACCGGCTCCTCAGCCGGCGGCCTTCGTCAGCACGCGCTCCCGGATGCCGCGGTCGCCGCGCGCGAGCGCGATCCGCCCCGTGCGCGACAGCTCGACCACGCCGAAGTCCTCCAGCAGCGCGAGCAGCGCTTCGAGCTTGTCGGGCCGGCCGGTCGACTCGAGCGTGAGCGTCGCGCGCGTCACGTCGAGAACGCTCGCGCGGAAGACCTCGGCGATCTCCATCACACGGGCGCGGTCGTCGCCGCTGGCGCGCACCTTCACGAGCATCA
>JBLMXP010000234.1:0-3888 GCA_050257835.1 Planctomycetaceae bacterium
TCACCCTCCTTCCTTCGCCCTCGGGGCCTGTGCTGCTCTTCCCGTCGGGCCTCCGGCTGGCGCCGGGGAGGGAACCGCTCTTGGTCGTGCCACGATCCGTTGCCCTCGGGGTGAAGGGTACCCCGTGCGGAGGCCCGTCGTCCCGGGGGCGCGGATCGGTAACGGCTCGTGACGTCGGTATGGGGAACCGATGGAGACCCGCCCGCTTGCGCGGGAACGGCGCGTCGACGCGGTAGAACGTCGGTATGGAAGAACGCACCCAGCTCCTGTCTCAGATCAGGTCCGCCGCCAGCCTCAACCAGATCTCCTCCGCGATGTCGGCCGCCCGCGCCTGGCTCACCGAGCACCCCGACGACGACCAGGTTCGCCAGGGCATCCAGGGTCTGGCCCGCCTCGAGCGCGAGCACCTTTCGTACTCCCGCCGCTGAGGGCTACGCCAGCGGCCCGCGCGCCTGGAGGTAGGAGCGGTTGCACATCGCGATCCACCGCTCCTGCCGCGGGTAGAGCCCCGCCGTATAGAACCGGGAGCGGACGCCCCGCTGGGCGAGCTCGCAGACCTCCCAGTCCTGGCGCGCGACGAGGTCGCGGAACTCCACCACCTCCGCGGGATCGAACCCGGCTTCGAGCGTCTGCGGCGCGAACAGGAACTCGCTCACGACGCGGGTCCGCTCGGGCCCGAGCGGCTCGATCCGCACCACGTTCACCGTCTCCGAGTGGTAGTTGAGGATCAGGTTCGGGAAGACGTAGACGCCGTAGAAGGTGTGCACGTCCTCGTCGCTGATCCCCGGCAGCGGCGGCAAGCTCGACACGCCGCTCGCGGTGAACGACGTCAAGCCCTCGCCCATCGAGTTGCCGAGCACCTGCCCGTCCTCCTCGACCTCGCCCGAGCGGTAGAGCGGGACGATCTTTACGAGCTCGGGGTGGACCGTCGGGCAGTGCAAGCACTCGTGGTAGTTCTCGACCACGATCTTCCAGTTCGCGGCGACGTCGTAGGCGCGGCGGGCGCCGACACGAAGATCGCCCACCCGGTAGCGCGCGAGCTGCAGCGGTGAGTCCGGGTCGCCCGCGAGCCGGTCGTGCAGGGACGTCGCCGCCGGGTCGAGGTTCACGAACGCGAAGCCGTCCCACTCCTCGAGCCGGATCGCCCACAGGCCCATCGCCGCGCGGTCGATCCCGTCGGTCTCGTGCACGTTGGGTGTGCCGAGGAGGCGCCCGTCGAAGCCGTAGGTCCACGCGTGGTACGGGCACTTGATGGCGCCGCGGACGCGGCCCTCGCCCTCGAGCAGGAGCGTGCCGCGATGACGGCAGGTGTCGGCGAACGCGCGCAGCGTGCCGTCGTCGCCGCGGAGCACGATCACCTGCTCGCCGGCGACCTCCGCCACGCGGTAGTCGCCGGGCTCGGGGAGGTCCTCGGCGCGACCGACGCAGATCCACGTTCGCGCGAAGATCCGCTC
Source organism: Planctomycetaceae bacterium (assembly GCA_050257835.1). Taxonomy (GTDB): domain Bacteria; phylum Actinomycetota; class UBA4738; order UBA4738; family HRBIN12; genus AC-51. Next base: position 1,455 of record JBLMXP010000234.1, read on the forward strand.
CAGCTCGATGTCGAACACAGCCGGGGCGTGGTAGTCGGTGCCGGGGAGCGTGGGCCAAGGCGGCGGGCCGAGGGTGTCGATGTCGGAGGACATCCGGGAAGGGTACGCCGGCGCCGGGCGGGGTGGGGAAGTGGGCGGGGGCACGAACGGCACGTCCCGACGACGGGCGATCGGTCACGGGAAGCCGCCCGCCGCGCGGGGCCTGCCGAGCTGGAAGATGGCCCCCGCCCAGCCGAACCCTGCCCGAGATATGGGCGCGTGGTCAAATCCGCAGGTCCGAAGGGCTCTCGCGACATGTCCCATGGTCACATCGCCTGCGGGCCTTGCGACCCCTGTACACAGGGTTGCGCCGGCGCTATACCCGAGGCGGAAGGGGAAACCCCCATGGAGCAACCTCGGGAACCGCAGCTGGTTCGGGCGTACCGGCGTCGACTCGCGCACGTCGCGGCCCTGCGCAGGCGCCGCCGCCTCGGCGCCGTGGCGAACCGTGGTGTCGTGGCGGGCGGGAGCCCCGTGCGCCGCGACGCGCTCAGCCGACCCGGTCGCTGAACGACACGGAGCGCGGCGCCGGACGCAGGCAGTGCTCGCTCGTCATCGAGGCGTTGTAGCTGCCGACGCCGAGCGCGGCGAGGACGTCGCCCTCGACGACCTCGGGGAACGGCAGGTCCTCGGCGAACAGGTCGTTGCCCTCGTTGATGTGCCCGCTGATCGTGACGGCGTCGAGGGCCGGCGCGTCCACGGCGCGGCAGAGCACGACCGGCAGCAGCGCGCCGTAGACGAAGTGCTCGCCCATCACGTTCCACCCGGTGTCGAGCCCCACGAAGCGCACGCCGTCGCGGCGCTCGACGGTGACGACCTCCGCGAGGTGGACGCTCGCCTCCTTCGTGAGGAAGTCGCCGGGCTCGGTGCCGACGGCGACCCCGAGCGGGCCGAGGTGCGTCGCGCAGATCGTGGCCCAGCGCTCGAGGTCGAGATGCTCGTCGCCCTCGCGTTGGGGCACGCCGAGGCCGCCGCCGGTGTTGACCTCCTCGATCGGGCACCCGAGCCCCTGCAGGCGCTCGGTCATCGCGGCCACCCGGCGCACCGTCTCCTCGAACACGGGCAGCTCCGGGGTGAGGTAGCCGTCGCCGACGTGGAAGTGGACCGTGTCGATCACGAGGTCGTGGGCTCGTGCGATCGCCACAGCGTCGTCGAGCCGCTCGGCGAAGATCCCGAACTTCGTCGGGCGCTCGCCGGTGTAGAAGGTCTCATTGCCGCCGCCGGACGAGGCGCCGATCCGCGGGTTCACCCGGATCCCGACGCGGCTGCCGGGCCCCAGATGCCCGCCGGCGCGGCGGAGCTGGGTCAGGAGGTCGAGGTTCAGGTGCACACCCGCGGCGACGGCCGCGGCCATGTCGCGGTCGGACAGGTTCGTGCCGGTGTAGCTCAACTCGGCCGCGGTCCAGCCGTGGTCCAGGGCCCAGGCGACCTCGCCGGGCGAGCAGACGTCGATCCCGACGAATGGGGTCCGCTCGCGCAGGTGCGCCAGGACCGCCGGGTCGCGCTGGGCCTTGAGCGCGAGACGCACGCGCGGTTCGAGCCCCGCGCCTTCGAGCGCGGCGCGGAGCGCCTCGGCCTGCTCGGAGACCCGCGTGAGGTCCTGGACGTACAGCGGGGTGCCGTGCTCGCGGGCGAGCGCCTCCGCGTCGCGCCCGGCGATCGTCAGGCGCCCGCCGCGGACCTCGAGCCCGGGACGCGACCACCACGGCTGGTGCGGCGCTGGCTCCGCGGCCGCCATCAGCGCATCGACCGGTCCAGCTCCGCGCCGAGCGAGAGCGCCTCGGCTACGAGCGCGTCGAGCTCGGCCGCTTCGGTGCGGAAGTTCGAGATGCAGGCGCGGATCGCGTAGCGCCCGCCGATCTCCGCGTTCGACGGGAACACGTGACCGGCGCGGCGGATCGCCACCATCAAGCGTTCGTTCAGCGCGTCGAGGTGCTCCTCGCGGTCGGGGCGGTCGCCGAGGTCCTCGGGCACGTAGCGGAAGCACACGATCGGGAGCACGACCGGCGCGAGCCGCTCGAGCCTGGGCTCCGCGTCGACCCGCGCGGCGAGGTAGTGGCCGAGCGCGACGTCGTGCTCGAGGCGTCGCGCGTAGGCGTCGGTGCCGTGGGCCGCGAGCGACATCCAGACCTTGAGCGCGGAGAAGCTCCGCGACCAAGCCGGTCCGAGCTCGCCGAGGTTCGTGCCCCGGCCGGTGAGCGCGCTGTCCTCGCGGACGTAGGCGACGTCGCCGATCGCGAACGCGCGGTGGAGCGTCCGCACGTCGCGCACGAGCAGCAGGGACGCCGACTGCGGCACCGAGAGCCATTTGTGCGCGTCGACCGTGATCGAGTCCGCGCGCTCGATCCCGACCAGCAGCGGCCGGAGCGCCGGCGACAGGACCGCCGCGCCGCCG
>JBLMXP010000235.1:0-9727 GCA_050257835.1 Planctomycetaceae bacterium
GAGAGCTCCGGTGGGGTCCGGTCGAGCGTGGTCTTGATGGCGTCGATGATCGCGTTCACGGGCTCCTCGACCGCGCGGCGGATCTCCTCCGCCGTGATCGTGATCGTCTTGGGGAGCCCGCCCACGAGGTCGCGGCCCTTGATCTCGGCCACGAGCTCTTCGGGCATCGGGTAGACCGACGCGATCGCGAGCTTGATCGCCTCGGCGGTCCGCTCGCCGAGCAGGAGCGAGTACTCCTTCTTCACGTGCTGGATGATCGCCTCGTCGAGCTCGTCGCCGCCGATCCGGATGCTCGTCGACGTGACGATGCCGCCGAGCGAGATCACCGCGACCTCGGTCGTGCCGCCTCCGATGTCGACGACCATGTTGCCCGTCGGCTCGTGGATCGGGAGCCCCGCTCCGATCGCAGCCGCCATCGGCTCTTCGATGATGTAGGCGCGGCGGCTGCCCGCCGCGATCGTGGCCTCCTCGACCGCGCGCTGCTCCACGCCGGTGATCCCCGACGGGACGCAGACGACCACGCGCGGCTTCGCGAGCAGGCGGCGCTTGTGGACCCGCTGGATGAAGTAGCGCAGCATCTTCTCCGTCACGTCGAAGTCCGCGATCACGCCGTCCTTCAACGGCCGAACCGCCTGGATGTGCGACGGAGTGCGCCCGATCATCCGCTTGGCCTCGGCGCCCACCGCAAGGATGGCGCCGGTAAGGGTGTTGATCGCGACGACGCTCGGCTCGTTCAGCACGACACCGCGGCCACGCACGTACACGAGCGTGTTCGCGGTCCCGAGATCGACGGCCATGTCGCGACCAAGGAACCCGAGTACCCCCTCCGCACCACCTTGCGGACGGGACGTGGGGGAAGATGTCCGTTGAACCCTCTCGGCCATGGGATTCGTGGGTCATTCAACAGGACGCGGTCCGACCCTGGCAACTCAGGCCGTTTCGCGCCCGGTCACCGGCGACCGCCCGCGGGTCGATACGCTGCGGTGTCATGACGGGCTACGCGGTCGTGTTTCCAGGTCAGGGGTCGCAGTTCGCCGGGATGGCCGATCCGTGGGCGGCGCATCCCGCCTCGCGCGCGGTGCTCGAGGAGGCATCCGAGGCGATGGGGCGCGACGTCGTCGCCGGCTGCCGCGACGAGGCGGCACTGGCCACGACCGCGTTCGTCCAACCGGCTCTCCTCGCCATCGGCGTCGCGGGCTTCGCCGTCCTGGAGGCCGAGGGCATGCCGCTGCCGGTGGGAGCCGCCGGGCATTCGCTCGGGGAGTTCGCCGCGCTGGTCGCCGCGGGGGTGTTGACGCTCTCGGAGGGGCTCGACGTGGTCGTCGTGCGGGGCGCGGCGATGCAGCGGGCCGGGCAGGAGCGCCCGGGGACGATGGCGGCGCTGCTCGGGGTCGGCCCCGAGGATGCCGAGGCCCTGTGTGATGACGCGCGCGGAGACGACGTCTTGCTCGTGGCGAACCTCAACTCCCCCGTCCAGGTCGTGATCAGCGGCGGCGTCGACGCGGTCGCGCGGGCCGAGGCGCTCGCGAAGGAGCGCAAGGTGCGCGCCGTCCGACTGAACGTCGCGGGCGCGTTCCACTCCCCGCTGATGGAGCCGGCGGTCTCGGTGATCGACGAGCGGGTCGACGCGCTCCCGTTCCGAGAGCCGAGGTTCCCCGTGGCGGAGAACGTCACCGGCGCGCTCGTCACCGACGCCGAGGAGCTGCGAGCGCTACTGAAGCGTCACGTCGTCTCGCCCGTGCGGTGGGAGGCGTGCGCGCGAGCGCTCGCGGGCGCGGGCGCGCAGGTGTTCGTCGAGCCGGGCGCGGGCGACATCCTCACGAAGCTCCAGAAGCGGATCGATCAAGACGTGCGAGCCGTGGCGGTCGGCTCGCCCGAGGCGGCTCGCGCGGCGCTCGCCGGCTGACGGGCCACGGCAGCAGGGCCGGACGCCCCGGCGTCGCCGGGGCGCGCGACCGGGCGCGGCAGGTCCGATATGCTCCGGTCCCGTGACCAGACACGCCACCATCACCGGCGTCGGCTCGTCGCTCCCTCCCCGGCTCGTCCCCAACACCTGGTTCGAGTCACAGGTCGAGACCTCCGACGAGTGGATCCGCGACCGCACGGGCATCGAGGCCCGGCACTTCGTCGACGACGGCGTGGTCACCTCCGACCTGGCCCTGGAGGCCGCCCGTGCCGCACTCCAGACGGCAGGCTTGGCCTCGGAGCAGGTGGACCTGATCGTGTGCGCCACGATCACAGGGGATACGCCGTTCCCCGCCACCGCCGTGTGGCTGCAGCGGAAGCTTGGGGTGTCCTGCCCCGCGTTCGACGTGAACGCCGCCTGCGCGGGCTTCTCCTACGGGCTCGCGTCGGCCACGGCCTTCGTGGAGGCGGGGATGGCCGACACCGTGCTGCTGCTCGGGGCCGAGGCGTTCAGCCGGTTCATGAACTTCGGCGATCGCCAGACGTGCGTGCTCTTCGGCGACGGCGCCGGCGCCACCGTGATCCAGGCCTCGGAGCGCCCCGGGATCGAAGGCACCGTGCTCGGCGCCGACGGCACGGCCGCCGAGATCCTGCTCATGCCGGGCGGAGGTTCGCGCGAACCCGCCACGCACGCGACCGTGTCGGCCGGGCGGCACGCGATCGCGATGCCGAACGGCCGCGAGGTGTTCAAGCGCGCGGTGACGGAGATGGCCGCCGCCTGCCGCGAGGTCCTGGAGAAGAACGGCCACGCCCCCGACGACGTGGACCTGCTGATCCCGCATCAGGCGAACGCCCGCATCATGAAGGCGGTCGCCGAGCGGCTGCACATCCCGCTCGACAGGGCGGTGGTCGACGTCGCGGAGGTCGGCAACACGAGCGCGGCCTCGATCCCGATCGCGCTGGACCGCGCCTGGCGGGCCGGCCGGATGCGGGAGGGCGACCTCGTGCTGTTCGCGTCGTTCGGGGCGGGGCTCACGTGGGGCGCCACGGCGATGCGCTGGACGATGCCGGCGGTGGCGCCGTGACGAGCAAGGTCGCCGTGGTCACCGGCGCGACGCGCGGGATCGGCCGCGCGAGCGCGATCCGCCTGGCGGCCGACGGCTGGACCGTCGGCGTCGGGTACCGCAGCCACGAGGGGGCGGCCAAGGAGACGATCGAGGAGATCGAGGGCGCGGGCGGCCGTGGGATCGCCGTGTACCTCGACACGACCGACGAGTCGAGCGTGCAGGAAGGGTTCCGGCGCGTGAGCGACGAGGTCGGCAACGTGACGGGCCTGGTCAACAACGCCGGGTTCTCCCAGGACGGCCTGCTGCTCAAGTACTCGATGGAGGCCTACGACCGCGCGATGGACACGAACGTGCGGGGCGCGTTCCTGTGCGCCAAGGAAGCGATGCGCGGGATGCTCCGCGAGCGATGGGGCCGGATCGTCAACGTGTCGAGCGCCGTGGCCCTGCACGGCAACGCGGGCCAGACCGTCTACGCGGCCACGAAGACCGCGCTGCTCGGGCTGACGAAGTCGCTCGCCCGCGAGATCGGAGCCAAGGGCATCACCGTGAACGCGATCTGCCCCGGGCTCGTCGACACGGACATGACCGCCCACCTCGAGGACCGGGCGCGCGCGTACTACGTGGACCAGACGCCGATCGGCCGCACCGCGACGCTGGAGGAGGTCGCGGCGGTCGTCGGCTTCTTGATGTCGGAGGAGGCCTCGTACGTGAACGGCGCCGTGCTGCCGGTCGACGGCGGCCTCACGGCGTAGGCGAGTGGCAACGCGCCCGCTAGGCTTGGCGGACGCCCAGACAGGAGGGGAACGAGACATGACGGACCGCGCCGAGATCGAGACCCGCGTGCGCAAGGTGCTCGCGGAACAGCTCGCCGTGGACGAGGCGCAGGTCGTGCCCGACGCGCGCTTCCAGGAGGACCTCAACGCCGACTCGCTCGACCTCGTCGAGGCCGTGTTGGCCCTCGAGGAGGAGTGGGACATCGAGATCCCCGAGGACGAGATGGAGCCGGTGAAGACCGTCGGCCAGGCCGTGGACCTCGTGCTCACCAAACTCGGCGGCTGAGCCGCCCCAGAACGGAAGGCACGCATGCCCGAGGGTCGTCGCGTCGTCATCACGGGGCTCGGACCGGTCACGCCCGTCGGCACCGGCGTGGACGCGTTCTGGACCGGCCTCGTCACCGGGCGTAACGGCGTCCGCACGATCACGCGCTTCCCGATCGACGACCTGCCCGTGAGCGTCGCCGGCGAGGTCCCCGACTTCGACCCCTCCGCCTGGCTCGACGTCAAGGAGGCGCGCCGCACCGACCGGTTCACCCAGTTCGCGATCGCCTCGGCGAAGCTCGCCTGGGAGGACGCCGGGCGACCCGAGTTCGTCTCGGAGCGAGCCGGCGCGATCTACGCGACCGGGATCGGCGGGATCGAGACGCTCCTCACCCAGCACGAGGTGCTGCTCGCCAAGGGGCCGGGGCGCGTCTCCCCGTTCATGGTCCCGATGTTGATGGCCAACGCCCCCGCGGGCCACATCGCGATGCTGTATGGCTTCACCGGCCCCAACCTGTGCACGATCTCGGCGTGCGCCTCCTCGAACCACGCGATCGGCGAAGGCATGCGCCTGATCCGCGACGGCTACCTCGACGTGTGCATCGTCGGCGGCTCGGAGTCCGCGACCCACCCGCTCACGGTCGCAGCGTTCGCGCAGATGACCGCGCTCACCAAGAACCCCGATCCGGAGACGGCGTCGCGCCCGTTCGACGCCGACCGCAACGGGTTCGTGCTGAGCGAGGGCGCCTGTGCGCTCGTGCTCGAGAGCGAGGAGCACGCGCGGTCGCGTCAGGCCCGGATCTACTGCGAGGTCGCCGGGTACGGCGCCAGCGCCGACGCCTACCACATCACCGCGCCCGATCCGAAGGGATCGGGCGCCACGCTCGCGATGCGCTGGGCCCTCGCCGATGCCGGCGAGGATCCTGCCGCGATCAGCTACATCAACGCGCACGGCACCTCCACCCCGCTGAACGACGCCGCGGAGACCGTGGCGATCAAGGCCGTCCTCGGCGAGCACGCCCGCGAGGTGGCGGTCTCCTCTACCAAGTCGATGACCGGCCACATGCTCGGGGCGGCCGGCGCGGTGGAGGGCGCGGTGTGCGCGCTCACGATCGCGAACCACCGGATCCCGCCGACGATCCACTACGAGCACCCCGACGCCGACTGCGACCTCGACGTCACCCCCAACGAGGCGCGCGACCTCGACGTCACGCTGGCGCTGTCGAACTCGTTCGGGTTCGGCGGGCAGAACGCGTCGATCGCGTTCCGGGCCGTCCCGTAGACCCCGGCCGATACACTGCCCCGAACGGTTCGGACGCAGAGGGAGTGGGACATGCTGATCCTCGGCATCATCGTGTTCGGGATGGCGATCGGGTGGGTGGCCCAGCTGATCCTCGGACGGACCAAGCTCGGGCACCGCAACTGGGGCGAGGCGCTCGTCGCCGGACTCGTTGGGTCGTTCGTGGGGGGTTTGCTGATCAGCCTGCTCGCGGGCGACGGCCTGGCACTCAAGCCGAGCGGGATCGTCGGCTCGATCGTGGGAGCGGTCCTCGTGCTCCTCGCGTGGGGCGCCCTCCGCGGGCGCGCCTGAGGATCAGTCCTCGAACGACCGGTAGAGCCGGGCGCCGTTCACGTCAAGCGTGATCGCGCGACCCTCGACGACGTCGTCGAACCGCACGCGCAGCGGCATCCAGGGCTCCTCGGCGCCGAACCACCCGCCGTCGAGCGGGACGAGCGACTGCTCGGACCCGTCCGACGGCGAGGCCCAGATCAGCCGACCGCGCCGGAGGTACACGCGCGACGTCGGCTGCCACGGGTCGTTCGAGCGGTACAGACCGGGGAACGCCGCCCACTTGCCCGGCACGGGCGAAGGCTCGGGCGGTTGCTCGGCGCCCTCGCGCGCGAGCCAGGCCGGGCCGTGGGTGAGCGCGATCACCGTGCCGGCCCCGTCGCGGACGGGCCGCAGGACGTGCTTGTCGAGCGCGGGGTGCGGCACCGCGAACGCGTCCTCGCCGAACCGCTCGAGGCGCACCGCGAGCGGCCCGGCGCGCAGCACGAGCCCGCCGTCTTGGACGTCGAGCTCCCACAGGCGCTCGTCGCTGCGGTAGGCGCCCGCGTAGGCCTGGGCGTCGGGCACCTGGTCGGGGGCCGGCGGCGGCACGAACGCCGGCAGGTCCTCGCCGCGCGTCGCGGCGGCGACCGACGAGAGCGCCTCGCGCCCGAGCTCGTCCTTCACGCCCTGCCCGTTCAGGAGCACGACCATCCCAAGCCCGTCGTCGGGCCAGATCTCGAGGAGCGCCGTGAACCCGACCATGCCGCCGGTGTGGCGAACCACGCGGCGGCCGTCGCGCTGGAGGACGTCCCAACCGTAGCCGTAACGCGAGCCGCGCTCGTCGCTGTCGACGTGGGGCCCGATCCAGCGGGCGAACCCGGCGGCGTCGAGGAGCTCGCCGTGCGGGCCGCTGCCGCCGTTCAGCACGAGCCGCGCGTAGGCGCACATGTCGGTCGCGGTGGACACGATGGAGCCGTCGGCGGTGTTCGACGGCTGCCACACGGCCGGCGCGAGCGGATGGCCCAGGTGCGCGGGCCGGTCGCCCTGCAGCGGCTCGTAACCGACCGCGGCCTCGGTCCGCTCCACCTCGACGATCGCGGCGCTCGAGCGGCTCATCCCGAGGGGACCGAGCACGCGCTCCACCAACAGATCGTGGATCTGCGTGCCGGTCGCGTGCTCCAGCGCGAACCCGACGAGCTTGTAGCCGAGGTTCGAGTACCAGAACCGCTCCCCCGGCGGGAACGTCGGCGGCAGCTCCTTGGCCCGCACGCGCTCAACGTGGGACCAGGGGCCGTGCTCCACCCCGATCCGCAGGCCGCTCGTGTGGGTCAGCAGGTGGTGCAGGGTGATCGGCCCGAACGGCTCGGGCAGGTCCAGCCCGGGCACCAGCTCGTTGATCGACACGTCGAGCACGAGCGTTCCTTTCGCCTCCTCCTGCAGGACGCAGAGCGATGCGAACGACTTCGAGATCGAGCCGATCTGGAACCGGGTGTCGGGGCCGACGGGACGGCCCGACGCGACGTCGGCGAACCCGCGCACGACGGCCCCGAGCGTGTCGTCGCCGTCGGTGACGGCGAGGGCGGCGCCGGCCGCGTGGGTCAGCGGCAGGTACGCCTCGACGGCCTCGCCGACCCGCTCGAACGCCCGCTCCAGTCCCTGCACGGGTCCCTCCGCCTCAGCCGAAGAACAGGCGCAGCTCGCGCTCGGCCGAGGCGGCCGAGTCCGAACCGTGGACGATGTTCTCCCCGATCAGGGTGGCGTAGTCGCCGCGGATCGACCCCGGAGCCGCCTCGACCGGGTTGGTCGGTCCCATCAACGTGCGCCAGCACGCGATCGCGTCCTCGCCGGTGACCTTCGCGACGACGACCGGGCCGCCGGTGATGAACCCGACGAGCTCACCGAAGAACGATCTCTCGCGGTGCTCGGCGTAGTGCTCCTCGGCCGTGTCGCGGTCGATCGTGAGGAGCCGCATCTCCTCGATCGTGAGGCCCTTGGCCTCGACGCGGCGCAGGACCTCGCCGACGAGGCCGCGGCGCACGCCGTCGGGCTTGACGATCAACAGGGTGGATTCGATGGCCATCTCGGTGACGGTCTCCTCGGGTCGGGGACAGCGCGCGCAGTCTAATCGCCGCGCCGGGCCACCCACGTCGCGGCGAACGCATCCAGGAGGAGCGCCTGGGCCTCGATCAGCGAGGCCAGCTCGCCGGGGTCGACGCTCTCGTCGGAGGCGTGGATCCGGCTGCCCGCCATGTCCTCGGGCCCCCACAGGACGAACTCCGCACCCGGCGCCACGTCGGCGAGCGTCTGCAGCAGCGGGATCGACCCGCCCGAGCCGATCTCGCCGGGCTCGGCGCCGAACGCGGCGCGGAGCGCGGCGCGCGCCGCCGCGAACCCCGGCCCGTCGGTCCGCGCCCGGAACGGTGGCGCCGTCTTCGCCCGCTCCACCTCGACCGCCGCGCCCCAGGGCGCATGCGTCTGGAGGTGGCGCACGAGCGCGTCGAGCTCAGCCTCGGGATCGGCGCCGGGCACGATCCGCATGGAGAGCTTCGCTCGCGCCTGCGGATGCAGGACGTTGGACGCGCCGGCGACCGAGGTCGTGTCGAGGCCGATCGCGGTCACGCTCGGCTCGGCCCACAGCCGCGAGCCGATCCCCGCGCTCCCGAGCACCTCCGTGCCGGCGAGGAGGTCCGCGCTCGCCCGGAAGTCCCCCTCGGCGACCTCGCGCCCGTCCCACGTGGCCCGGGTGACGCCGTCGACGGCTACGCGGCCGTCCCCGTCGTGCAGCGTGGCGAGCAGGCGTGCCAGCGCGATCGTCGCGTCCGGCGCCGCCCCGCCGAACACCCCGGAGTGCAGCGGGTGCTCGAACGTCCGGAGGGTGACCAGGCACGCGACCTCGCCGCGCAGGGTGGTCGTGAGCGCCGGCTCGCCCACCCGAAGGTTGCCCATGTCGCACACGACGAACAGGTCGCCATCGAACAGGTCCGGATGGGCGCGGACGAACGCCGGGAGGTTCGAGGCGGTCTCCTCCATCCCCTCCACGATCAGCCGCACCGTGCACGGCGGCCTCCCGTCGAAGGCCCGGAGGGTGCCGAGGTGGGCCGCGAGCCCACCCTTGTCGTCGGCGGCGCCGCGCCCGTAGAGCCGGCCGTCGTCCCTGCGGGTCAGGGTCCAGGGGTCGGTCGTCCAGCCCTGCTCGGGCGGCGCCGGCTGAACGTCGTAGTGCGCGTAGAGCGTCACCACCGGGGACCCTTCGGGGCCGGGCACCTCCGCGTAGACGGGCGGGTAGCCGTCCGGGACCTCCATCGCTCGTGCGTCCTCGAAGCCCGCGGCGCGGCAGAGGTCCACGGTGAGCGCGGCCATCTCGCGCACCGGCTCGGGCGGGTAGCCCGGGAACGCGCACGATCCGATCGCCACCATCCGCTCGAGGTCGTCGAGCACCCGCGGCATCCAGGATCCGACCTTCGCGCGCAGGGCCGCGGCGTCCATCCCGTCACCCCAGCGCGCGCTTCGCGTCGGCGACCGTGAACAGCGAGCCCGTGACCACGATCGCGTCTGCGGCGCCGGCCGCGGCGCGGGCCGCGTCGATCGCCGAGGCCACGCTCGCCTCGACGCGTACCTCGGCGCCGGCGGCGCGCGCCGGGTCGGCCACTACGTCGGGGTCGGCGCTCCGCACGCTGTCGTTGCGGGTCGCGTACACGACGTCGGCCAGCGCCGCGAGCGGGGCCACCACCCCGGCGACGTCCTTGTTCGCGCTGACGGCGAGCACGACGTGCAGGCGCTCCCACGCGAACGACGACGGCAGCGCCTCCGCGAGCGCCTCGGCGCCCGCCGGGTTGTGCGCCCCGTCGAGCAGGAGCAGCGGCTCGTGGCCGACGACCTCGAGACGGCCGGGGGAACGGACCGCCGCGAGGCCCTCGCGCAGGGTGTCCTCGTCGAGCGCCTGCCCGGTCAGCACCTCGAACGCGACGATCCCGGCCGCCGCGTTGTGCACGGCGTAGTCGCCGAACATCGGCAGGAACAGGTCCTCGTAGGCGCCGTGGGCCCCCCGCAGCCGGAACGACTGGCCGCCGACCGCCTGCAGAGGCTCCTCCACCTCCCAATCGACGCCCTCGTGCAGCAGGCGCGCGCCGCCCACGTCGGCGCGCCCGGCGAGCACCAGGGCGGCC
>JBLMXP010000236.1:0-2893 GCA_050257835.1 Planctomycetaceae bacterium
GTGATCGCCGACGAGGTGATGACCGGGTTCGGGCGGACCGGGACCTGGTTCGGCGTGGACAACTGGGACGTGCGCCCCGACATCGTCACGGCCGGCAAGGGGACCACGAGCGGCTACGTCCCGTTCGGCTTCGCCGCGGTCACCGGCGCGATGTACGACACGATCGCCGCGAAGGGGTTCGTGCACGGGTTCACCTGGTCGCACAACGGTCTGGGTGCGGCGGTCGCGCACGCGGCGCTCACCCGCCTGCGCGAGGACGGGCTCGTCGAGCGCAGCCGCGACCTCGGCGCGAAGGTCAAGGGCGACCTCGCGGCCACGCTGAGCGACGTCCCGATCGTCGGGGACGTCCGGGGCATCGGGATGATGATCGGCGTCGAGCTGGTGCGCGACCGCGAGACGAAGGAGCCGTTCCCGCGCCCACAGCAGGTCACCGAGCGGGTCACCGCCGCCGCGCGCGAGGCGGGCCTGCTCCTGTACTCCTCGACCGGCCACGCCGACGGCACGAACGGCGACCTCGTGATGATCGGCGCCCCGTTCACGCTCACCGACGACGAGGCCGCCATGCTCGTCGAGCGGACGGCGGCCGCGATCCGGTCCGTCGCGTGAGCGAGGCCGTCGGGCTCGTCCTGTGCCCCGAGGCGAGGATCTACGACCACGGGCCCCAGCACCCGCTCCGTCCCGAGCGCGTGCTGCTGACCTGGGACCTGATCCGCGCGGCCGGCCTCGACGCCCTGCCGAACGTCCGGCGCCTGGGGTGCGAGCAGGCCGACGACCCCACGATCGAGCTGATCCACACGCCCGCGTTCGTGGACGCGACCCGTCGGGCCGGCCACGGCGAGGAAGGCGACTGGTCGCGGTTCGGCTACGGCCCCGGCGACAACCCGATCTTCGAACGGATGCACGAGGCCGGGGCGTTCGTGGTGGGCGCCTCTTTGGAGGCGGCGCGGGCGGTCTGGGAGGGCGAGGTCGAGCACGCGTTCAACGCCGCCGGGGGGCTGCACCACTCGATGCCCTCGCACGCCTCCGGGTTCTGCGTCTACGACGACCCCGCCGTGGCGATCGCGTGGCTGCTCGCCCACGGTGCGGAGCGGATCGCCTACGTCGACGTCGACGTCCACCACGGCGACGGCGTCCAGTTCGCCTTCTGGGACGACCCGCGGGTGCTCACGATCTCGATCCACGAGCACGCGCCGTTCTTCTTCCCCGGCACCGGGGCGCTCGGGGAGACGGGCGGCCCGAACGCGCCGGGGAGCGCGGTCAACGTGCCGCTGTCGCCGTTCACCGGCGACGACGGCTGGCTCGACGCGTTCCGGGCCGTGGTGCCCCGGGCGGTGCGAGCCTTCTCGCCGGACGTGCTCGTGACCCAGCTGGGGTGCGACACGCACCACTCCGATCCGCTGGCGAACCTGCTGCTCACCACCGCCGCCTACCGGGAGACCGCGACGATCCTGCACGGGCTCGCGCACGAGGCCGCCGGCGGTCGGTGGGTCGCCACGGGCGGCGGCGGCTACCAGTGGGCCAGGGTGGTGCCGCGCGCCTGGACGCTGTACTTCGCGGAGATGGCCGGCGCGGCCCTCGACGACGCGCTGCCCGAAGAGTGGATCGAACGGGTGGAGTTCCGGCTGCGGTCCGAGGTGCCCGCGACGTTCTCCGAGCCACCGCTCGGTCCGAACGAGGGCGACGACGACGCGCGCGAGGTCGCGGCGAGGATCGTCGCGCGGTGGGAGGGCTGAGGTGGCTCGGACCAAGCTCGTGTGCACGCTCGGCCCCGCGAGCGCGACCCCGAAGATGGTGCAGGGGCTGATCCGCGCTGGCACGTCGGTGTTCCGGCTGAACTTCTCCCACGGCGCACCCGCGGACCACGCGCGGATGGTCGCGATCGTCCGCGACGCGGAGGCGGCGACGGACCGGCCGGTCGCGATCCTCGCCGACCTGCCCGGCCCCAAGGTGCGCCTGGGAGGGCTGGACCCCGACCCGTACCGGTTCGCGCCGGGGCAGCGGTTCGAGCTCCGTCCCGGCGGCGGGCCCGACGACGTAGGCACGTCCACCACCTATCCCGGCCTGGCGGGGGACCTCCGGGAGGACGACCGCGTGCTGCTCGCCGACGGCGCGGTGGAACTCGTCGTGGTCGGCCTCGAGGGCGACCTGGTGCGCACCGAGTGCGTGCGCGGCGGGACGGTCCGCTCCGGCCAGGGTGTGAACGTGCCGGCGGAGCGCCTGGGTCTGCCCGCCGTCACCCGGCGCGACCGCGAAGGCCTGGCGCACGCGCTCGCGCTCGGGGTGGACTTCGTCGCGCAGTCGTTCGTGCGCGCGCCCGAGGACGTCCGCGCGCTCCGCTCGTTGATGACCGACCCCCTCGTGCCCAACGTCGCGAAGATCGAGACCCGCCCGGCCGTGGACGACGTCGACCGGATCCTCGACGAGGCCGACGCGCTGATGATCGCGCGGGGGGACCTCGGCGTGGAGCTCCCGATGGAGGAGATCCCGCTGATCCAGAAGGACCTGCTGCGCAAGGCCCGCGCGGCCGGCCGCCCGGCGATCGTCGCGACCCAGATGCTCGAGTCGATGATCAACTCGCCGCGCCCGACGCGCGCGGAGACCACCGACGTCGCGAACGCGGTGCTCGACGGCGCCGACGCCGTCATGCTCTCGGGCGAGACCGCGGTCGGCTCCTACCCGTTCGAGGCGGCCTCGGCCGCCGCGACGATCGCCGCGCACGTCGAGGAGCGCGACGCGATGTTCCGCGGCGCGCAGGCGCCGTGCCACCACACCACCGAGGGCGCCGCGGTGGCCCACGCGGTCGCGACGATCGCATCCTCGGACCTGCCGGTCGCGGCCGTCACGTGCTACACGGAGACCGGTCGGACGGCCCGCCTGCTGTCGGCCGAGCGGC
>JBLMXP010000237.1:0-7018 GCA_050257835.1 Planctomycetaceae bacterium
GGCGCGAGCAGGACGACGTCGGCGGCGGCGCGCGCCGCGTCGGTCGCGTCGGCCACCGCGATGCCGGCGTCGGCCTGCTTGAGGGCGGGCGCGTCGTTGACCCCGTCGCCGGTCATCCCGACGATGTGTCCGGTCCCCTGCAGGGCGCGCACGATCCGGTACTTGTGCTCGGGGAGCACCTGCGCGAAGCCGTCGGCTTTCGACACGCGTTCGACGACGTCGTGGTCGCTCTGCGTCTCGGTCCCCTCGTCGAGGTCGCGCGCGTCGATCACGTGGGTCCCGATCCCGACCTGTGCGGCGATCTCGTTCGCGATCGCGAGCTGGTCGCCGGTGACCATCTTCACGGTCACGCCCAGCCGCTGGGCCTCGCCGACCGTGGCGGCCGCGTCGTCGCGGGCAGGGTCGAACAACGGGACGATCCCCAGCATCGACCACCCGCGGTCGCACTCGTCGCGGGCGACCGCGATCGAACGCGATCCCTGCGCGGCGAAGCCCTGCACGATGCGATCCAGCGCGGGCCGGTCCACCCCGTCGCACAGGGCGGCGACGACCTGCGGCGCGCCCTTCGTGAAGACCGTGCGGCCGCCGTCACCCTCGGCGGTCGCCTCGCTCCGTTTCGAGGCGGGGTCGAACGGCCGGTAGTGCAGGACGCGCCATGACGCGCCCGGCGCCGGAGCGGCCGCCAAGATCGCGTCGTCGATCGGGTCGTGATCCTCCGCGCGCGACGCGAGCGCCGCGGCCAGGAGCACGTCTCGCCCCGACGACGATCGATCGAGCACGGCCGGCTCGCCCGCGGTCAGGCGGTTGTAGGTCAGGGTGCCGGTCTTGTCGGTGCAGAGCACGTCGATGCCGCCCAGCTCCTCCACCGCGGGCAGATGGGTGACCACGGCCTCGTTGCGCGCGAGCCCCGCCGCGCCGACGGCCATCGTGACCGAGAGCACGGCCGGCAACGCCACCGGGATCGCGGCGACGGCCACCACCAGGGCGAAGGTGAGCGTTCCGAGGAGCCCGTTGCCGCGGAGCAGCGACACCGTGATCACGACGGCGAGCAGCGCCAACGCGAACACGATCAGGTAGTTCCCGATCCGCAGCACCGCGCGCTGGAAGTGGCTCGTCGTGCCCGCGCCCGCGACGAGCGCGGTCGTCCGACCGTAGAAGCTGCGCGGTCCCGTCGTCACGATCAGCAGGTCGCACTCGCCGCGCGCGACCACCGACCCCGAGTACGCGGCCCCCCCTCGCTCGGCGGGCACGGGGAGCGACTCCCCCGTGAGCGAGGAGCGGTCGAACTCGATGTCCGCGTCGGTGAGGACCCGGCCGTCCGCGGGGACGACGTCACCGATCCTGACGTGCACCACGTCGCCGGGCACGAGCCCGCGGGTCGGGACCGAGGTCCAGGCGCCGTCGCGGCGGACCGTCACGGAACGCGCGAGGCGACCGCGCAGCGCGGCCACGGCGTTGGCCGCCTGATGCTCCTCCCAGAACGCGACGACCCCGTTCATCGCCAGCAAGATCGCGATGATGGCCGCGTCGGCCCGGTGCCCCGCCGCCAGGGACAGCGCGAGCGCGACCTCGATCATCCAGGGGATCGGCGCCCAGAAGTAGCCGAGGAACGTGAGCACGAGCGACCGGTGCGGCTCGGGGATCTCGTTGGGTCCGACCTCCGCGAGCCGGGCCGCTGCCTCCGCGTCGGCGAGCCCATCGGGGCCGGAGCCGAGCTGCCGGGCGAGGTCGCGCAGCTGTGCCTCGGCCAGCGGTGCATCGGCCAAGGTTCCCGACGGCGCCGGTGCGGATGACGGGTCGATCGAGCCGTCCATCGTGGGCTGTTGCTCGCTGGCCGGGTTCCGGGACCTTCCCGGAGGCTCTTGCTAGTATACAAACCGACCGGTCGGTTTGTAGGTTCGGTGGACCTGCAGGTTCGGTGCCGGTACAGGTTCGGTCCGTGATGCGCGAAAGGCGGCCCCGTGCCACGTCTGGCCCCAACGACGAAGTCGGAGCGTCGACAGCAGCTGGTCGACGCGGCATGGAGGAGCGTCGTGGGCCGCGGGTTCAACTCGCTGACGGTCGACGACGTGTGCAGCGAGGCAGGCGTCAGCAAGGGCGCCTTCTACGGCTACTTCGAGCAGAAGCAGGACCTGCTGCTCGCGCTGCTCGACGACGAGGCGGCCGGGCTCGACGAGGTGATGAACGAGCTCGAGCGCGCGCACGTCAGCGGGGTGGAGCGCCTGCGGCGGTTCACCCGCGCCATGGTGGAGTGGGGCGAGGACCCCGGCCGACTCCAGGTGCGGGCCGACCTGTGGGCGGAGATGCCGTCCAACCCCTCGGTCCGGCAGGGGTGGGCCCGGGTCGTCCGACGGCGTCGAGCGACCCTCAAGCGGTGGATCGACGAGGGTGTCGCGTCGGGCGAACTCGCCCCGATCCCCGCGAACGCCCTGGCGGCGATCCTGCTCGCGCTCGGGGACGGGCTGCTCCTGCATGCCGGCGCCGATCCGAGCGGCTTCCGCTGGGCGAACGTCCGCGCGGCGCTGGACGTGCTCATGGACGCGATCGGAGCCGCGTGATGGCCGGCGTGGGAGCGGAACGGGCCGTGAGCGCCGGAGCTGCCGGCGGCGTGCGCGTGCGTACCCGCACGGTGCACGAGCGGTTCCTGTGTCCGCGCTGTGGCACCGAGTGGGTCGCGACCTACGAGATCCGTGACTACCAGGGGTCGTCCGGCGCGCGCTGGGTCGTCCACTGCAGGGACGGCCGGCCCGTGCGGGGGCCCCATCTCGGGGCGCGCTGCCCCGCCTGCGGCCAGGTCAGCACCCGCGACGCCCGTGCGCCCGAGGCGGTCGTCGACGTTTCACCGGAGGCCCCGGCCTGATGGCGGGTGGGGTGATGGTGCCCGAAGAGGCGCCCGCCGACCGTGCCGCCGGTGCGGGGACCGATCTGCGCCTGCGCGATGTGGTGAAGACCTACGGGACCGGCGACGTGGCCGTCCACGCCCTCAGCGGCGTCGATCTCGAGGTGGACGCAGGCACCTTCGTCGTGCTGCTGGGTCCGAGCGGCTCGGGGAAGACCACGTTGCTGAACGTGACCGGGGCGATCGAGTCGCCGACGTCCGGCGAGATCCTCGTCGCGGGCGAGGACATCGCCCGCCTCGACGCCGAGGGACGCACCGCGTACCGACGCGAGCGGGTCGGGTTCGTGTTCCAGTTCTACAACCTGATCCCCACGCTGACCGCGCGGGAGAACGTCTCGTTGATCGGCGAGCTCACCGGGGCGAACGAGGGCGGCAGGGTCGACGAGTCGCTCGCCGACGTCGGGCTCGCCGAACGCGCCGACCATTTCCCCGGGCAGCTCTCGGGAGGAGAGCAGCAGCGCGTCTCGATCGCGCGCGCGCTCATCAAGCGACCCTCGCTGCTGCTGTGCGACGAGCCCACGGGCGCGCTGGACCTCGAAACCGGCCGGTCCGTGCTCGCGTTGCTGCGGCAGGTCAACCGTGACCGGCGGTGCACGGTGCTGCTCGTCACGCACAACTCCGCGATCGCGGAGATGGCCGACCGCGTGGTGAAGCTCCGCTCGGGCGAGGTGGTCGACGATGCCACGCACGCGTCGCCGACGCCGGCCGAACAGCTCCGATGGTGAGGCCGACCCTCCGGCGCAAGCGTCGCCGGGACATCCGTCGGCAGTGGGCGCAGTTCGGAGCCGTCGCCGTCACGCTCTTCCTCGGGGTTGCGCTCTACGGGGCGAGCTCCGACGCGTACCGCAACCTGGGCGCGTCGTACCGGGAGCTGTACGCGCGGCTGCGGTTCGCGGACCTGACCGTGACGGGCGGCCCGGTGGACGCGCTCGCTCGGAGCGCGCTCGCCGACGGCGCCGATGCCCAGATCCGCACGGTCGCGGACGTGCCGTTCGAGGTGGGCGGCCGCAAGCTGCTGGGCCGCGTGGTGGGGATGCCGCCGTCCGGGCAACCCGCCGTGGATCGCGTGATGGTGCTCTCGGGCACGGGGCTCGACCCGTCCGACCCGACCGGTGTCCTCGTGGAGCAGCACATGGCCTCGGAGTTCCACCTGGAGCCGGGCGACCGGGTGCGGGTGCTCGGCCCGTCGGGATGGGCCCAGGTGACGGTGCGGGGGGTGGCGGCCTCCCCCGAGTACCTGTGGCCCGCGAGGAGCCGTCAGGAGGTGCTGGCGCCCCCGGGTTCGTTCGGGGTCCTGTTCGTCCCCGCCACGTTCGCCGCGGCGGTCGCACCCCCCGGCACGCCGCGTCAGGTCGTCGTCTACGCGGGCCCTGCTGCCGCTCCCGCGATCGCGAGCCTCGCCGCGACCGCGCGAGCGGGGGGCGCGCTCGACGTGCAGCTCCAGGCCGACCAGCCGTCGAACGCGGCCCTGCTCGAAGACGTCCAGGGGTTCGGCCAGCTGGCGCTGCTGTTCCCGATCCTGTTCCTGTCCGCCGCGGCGATGGCCGCCTACGTCTTGCTCGGGCGGATCGTCCGGTCCCAGCGGGGACAGATCGGCATGCTCGCGGCGAACGGAGCGTCGTCGCGGACGATCTTCCGCGCGTACCTGGGGTACGGCTGGATCGTCGGGCTCGTGGGAGGCGTCGCGGGCGCGGTCGCGGGGTTGGCGCTGGCCGACGCGATCACCCGCCAGTACACCGCGGCGATCTCGGTGCCGATCACGGTCGTGTCCTTCACGCCCGTGACCCCCCTCGTCGGGGTGGCGATCGCGGTCGCCGCCGCCGTCGTCGCGGCCGCGGCGCCCGCGCGCGCCGCGGCCCGGGTCGAGCCCGCCGAAGCGATGCGCCCTCCCGTGCCCCGCGGCGCCGCGCGGGCGAGCCGGCTCGAACGCATACCCGGCCTGCGCGACCTCGCGCCGCGATGGAAGCTCGCGGTGCGCGACATCGGGAGGAACCGGCGGCGGACGCTCTCGACGATCCTCGGCGTCGTGCTGTCGCTCGTGCTCGTCCTGGTCTCCTGGGGGATGCTGGACACGACCCAGATCCTGCTCGCGCGCCAGTTCGGCGAGATCCAGCGCCAGGACGCGCAGGTCTACTTCTCGCGTGGCGGCGCCACCACGCCCGACCTCGACGCGCTTCGTCGGGTGTCCGGTGTCGCGGCCGTGGAGCCGGCCGCCGAGCTCGACGCGTCGCTCGCGAACGGGAACGGCGTGTACGCCACCTCGCTGCTCGGTCTGGTCCCCGACACGACGATGCACGGCTTCGTCGGCCCCGACGGGACGAACCTGTCGCTGCCCTCTGACGGCCTCCTGGTCGGCAGCGCCCTGCGCTCGACGCTCGGCCTCGCAGCCGGCGACGACCTCGTCGTACGGTCGCCGGCGTTCGCGGAGCCGGTGCGCACACGTGTCGCGGGGTTCGTGGACGAGCCGTTCGGCACCTTCGCCTACGCGGTGTTGCCCTGGGTCGAGGAAGTGGCGGGGAACCGAGGGGTCGCCGACACCGCCTTGGTCCGCTACGCGCCGGGTGCGGACGCGTCGGCGGTGCAGGCCGCGATCTCGCGGCTCCCCTCGGTCTCCGCGGTCGTGGACTCGAAGGGGCTGCAGCGGGCCGCCCGATCGTTCATGGGCCTGTTCTACGTCTTCGTCGGGGTCATGCTCCTGTTCGGCGGGTTGATGTCGTTCGCGTTGATGTTCAACACGATGACGGCCAACGTCGCCGAGCGAGCGGGCGAGATGGCCACGCTGCGCGCCGCCGGTGTCCGGCGTCGCACGATCTCGGGGATCCTGACGCGGGAGAACCTGGTGGTGACCGCGATCGGGATCGTGCCCGGTTTGGTCGTCGGCACCTGGTTCGCCGCCTTCTTCATGGGTTCGTTCTCGAGCGACCTGTTCTCGTTCACGCTGCAGATCCGGGCCTCGACCCTGATCGCGTCGGCGGTCGCGATGCTCGGCGTCGCGCTGCTCTCGCAGTGGCCCGGCGTGCGAGCCGTGGGCCGTCTCGACGTCGCCCGCGTGGTCCGCGAGCGCTCCCTCTAGCCGCCTACGAAGCGCCGCTCGAGCGCAGCGCGAGCCAGACGCCGGCCACCATCAGTCCCGTGGCGATCGTCGCCACGACGACGTCGGAGGGTCTGAGCGCGGCGACGCGGCGACGGAACATCGGGAAGACCGCGAACACGATCGCCTCCGAGACGAACAGCGCCACCAGCATCGGCGGCAGCACGAGGTCGTAGAAGCGACCCGGGTTCACCAGGCTGATCGCCGAGCCCGCGAGGAAGGCGCCGGCCACGCCGAGGTAGGCGGTGTCCGGCCTGACGGGGAACATCGCCGGCACCAACCGGGTGAGCGCCACGAACTCGAGCGCGACGAGGGACAGGATGCTGAGCGCCGTGCCCGTGGCGACGGCGACCGCGAGGCCGTGGCCTCCGACCGCCTCCGCGACCGCCCACCCCGGGAACGGCCCCGACTCGAGGCTCGCCGGGACGCGGGCCAGCGCGACGGCGGCGGCCAGGACGCAGACGCCGCCGACCGCGACCGAGACCGGCAGCGCGTGGCGGAGCGACGTCGTCGGGTGGCGGATCTCCCCACCGAGGTACAGGGGCAGGCTCGAGCAGAGGAAGAACAGCGACACGGTGATCGCGCCCAGCGTCAGGTCCGAGGCCGAGCCGCTTGCCACGAAGCTGTTCACCCGTGGGAGGGCATGCGTCGCGGGGGCGGCCGCGAGCCACCCGACGACCAGGACCTGCGCGACCGCGAGCACGCCGATCACGGCGAGCGCACCGTTCCGCCACGCGGCCACGCCGGCCGCGATCGCGAGCGGGATCGCGAGCACGAGCCACGGCTCCGCGGTGGCGATCCGCGGGAACGCCACCGGCAGCAGCTCGGCGACCACGTAGGCGACCGTCGCGGGCAGGTAGAGGAAGTAGCTGACGATCCAGATCGCGGCGTGGACGCGGGCCGTCGTCGTCCCCGCGGCCGCCTCGACGTAGGAGGAGAGGCCGCCGGGCGAGGCGACCCGCTCCGCGTAACGCCGCCAGGCGACCATCGGGAAGGCGAACAGCGCGATCCCGACCACGACCAGCAGG